>SIBH01000006.1 GCA_009695285.1 Pedosphaera sp. | reverse complement strand
GCCGCACGGCGGCCACGCAGTAGCCGAAGCTGGCGGCGATCTCCCCGGTGCTTTTGCCTTGGTCGTAGAGCTTGAGGATGCGTTCACGCCCGGGGACGGGAATGGCTTTCATGCCCTCATCCTGCCAGAACCGCCCACCAGTATAAAGCTATATGTTTTATGGAAATAATCTAAGCCGGGCACAGACCGGCGCTCCGCAAGGAAACTGCCCTCACTCGCTTTTAATCACACCCCGCACCGATGGCGGCGGTAAAATCGGCTCGACAGAGTCTCGCCCCACCTTTTGGTTCATGGAGAGAGCGGGCGTTTCACTCCTGCTACAATGCTGAAGAATCACGCCCGGACGACAAGGATTTGGCCTGCGCCCCAGCGCCGGGGTTTTTTACAAAACGCGGCTTCAGGGCTTGGGCGCAGGCGCGGTGATCTCGCGGGCGCCGGCAGGGATTTCCGTGGTGGTGATTTGACCGCCCGGCCAGCGGATCACGATCTGGGTCGGGCGCTCGGTGCCGCCCATGACCGGCACCGCGCCGTCCTGTGACCAATAGCCGGAGCCGGCGTGGATTTCGCGGGCGGGGCCGGGGCGCGGGCCGGATTGCAAACGCAGCACGGCTCCAACGCCGTCAGGATTTCCGGGCGGACCGGCCAGACGCACGCGCAGGCCGGGTCGGGCGGTGACATTTTGAAATAGCCGCGTCGGCGCGCCATTCTGTGTGACGACCAGATCGATCCGGCCGTCCTCGTTAAAATCCGCCAGGGCCGCGCCGCGCTGTTCGCCGTAAATTTTCACGCCGGATTCTTGGCCCGACAGCGCGCGCAATTTCCCGGTGCCATCACCGCGCAGCCACAGGCCGCGACCGGCGTCGAGGCGCGGCATTTCTGGGCGCGTGGCGAAAAAATTCTGGCTGAGAAAAACATCCTCGTGCCCGTCGCCGTCCACGTCGGCCACGTTCACTGAGAAGACCGGCGCGACCTGCGCCTCCAGCGGCAGTTCCAGCGCGCTGAAATTGGTGCCGCGATTGAGAAACACCATCGAGGCCAGCGTGCTGGCGCGGGCTTCGCGCGCCCGGGCCAGCGGCGGCCCGATCACGTCCGCCACGCTGGCCTCGCTGTAGGCCTGGTGCGTGGCAAAGCGCGCGCGCAAGGACGGCATCGAGGCGGCGAGGGAATTGAGCATCCGCAGGGGGGCGACGATCCCGGTGGCCGGGTCGGTCCCGGCCTCGATCAGGTCAAGCGTTTCGCCTGGGCCAAAATTTCCGTAAAAAATCCGGGCCGGATTGGCCTCCGAGGCGGGCCAGGCGCAGTTCAATCCCCAGTTGCCGGCGATGAGGTCCGGCCGGCCGTCGCTGTCGAGATCGCCGGTCGTCACGCTGTTCCACCAGCCGGTAAATTTGTCCAGGCCCAGTTCGGCGGTGATCTCGCGCAGTCGGCCCGCCTGATTTTTGAAGACGCGCACCGGCCCCCATTGGCAGGCGAGGATCAAATCGGGGAAGCCATCGCCGTCCAGATCGCTCCAGACCGCGCCGCTGACGAGGCCGGCCTTTTCCAGCGCGCGGGAATTTTCCAGATCGGGCTGCAAACGCTTTCCGTCGTGGCGGAAAATCCGCGACGAGGCGGCTTCGGGAAAACGCCCCGGCAGGACGCGCCCGCCGACGAACAAATCGAGCCGGCCGTCTCCGTCCATGTCCGCCACGGCCAGCGGGCCGGCGCTCGAGCCGTTCTCCGGCAAGGTGCCGCCCACCTTGAGCACGCCGCCGGTGAAATCGACCTGCACCACGGCGGGATGATTGGTCTCCTCGTAGCTGGCGAGACCGACGAGCAGCGCGCGCCGCCCCGGCTCCGGCGTCCAGCCGACCAGGCCGGTCGCGTCATCTGGCAGGGCCAGGCCGGCGGCCGGCTCCATTTTGACGAATGCACCCTTGCCGTCTCCACGAAAAAATGAAAGCGCGCCGCCGCGTCCGCTGCCAATGATCAAATCATCGTGGCCGTCGCCATCGAGATCGTGCCACGCCACCGCCGGCCCGAGCTGGCTCAACTTGAAGGGGAGCAGCGGCTGGTGCGCGTAGTCATCAAAGCTCTCATCAAAATGCGTGTGATCGATCAGGCCGCTGACATCCTTGAACAGCGGGATCATCCCGCCGGGCCGCGCGGGCGGCGCGTCCGCCGCCGCCGCTTCTTCAATTTCATAAACGCGGTTCGCGGCCACGCCGCCGAGGCGGCTGACGCGGCCGTTGCGCCAGGTCACTTCGAGGGTCATGTCCCCGGTGGATTTTCCCGCCGCAAACACCAGCATGGGATCCGAGCCGGAGAGGTAGCGGCCGCCGCTGACGACTTCCTGGCTCTGCATTGGCACCGCGCCGCCCAGCAGTTTGATTTTCGCGCCGATACCCTGAGTGTTGGGCTTGTTGCCCGTCAGGCGCACCGCCACGCGCGGCGCGCTGGTGTTGTTGCGGTAAACACTGGCGGGTGCGCCGAGGTTGTTCACCACCACGTCGAGGTCGCCGTCACCATCGAAGTCTGCGAGGGCGAGCCCATGGTGCACGCCGAGGGTGTTGAAGCCCCACGCGGCCGTGGTTTCCTGAAAGCGGTATTGACCCTGGTTGCGAAAGGCGACGATGGGTGAATCGAGTCGGGGATACTGTCGGGCGTTGAGCATGTTCTCGGTGAGCAGCGCCTCCTGCACGGTCATCATTTTCCCGCGATATTCCATCAGGCCGTCGCCCTCCGGCCAGGGATGCTCGCCGGCTTTGATGCGCGCCGCCGCGTCGAGGTCCTGCACGTCGCGGCGGTGGCCGGTGGTGATGAGCACGTCCTCGTAACCGTCCAGGTCCACGTCCAGAAACACCGGCTGCCACGCCCAGTCGGAGGCGGCAAGCCCCGCGAGGTCGGCAATGTCCGCGAAGGTGCCGTCGCCGCGATTTTGCATGAGCGTGTTGCGCAACACCTGCGGCCGGTCATCGAAAGTCCCGACCAGCGCGGCGGCCGGCCGCTGGGCGAAGGACTGACGTTTGCGCAGCCGATGGTCGCGGCTCAACATGTCCGCCACCAGAAAGTCCATGTGCCCGGTGCGGTTCAGATCCGCAAAATCCACGCCCATTGAGCTGCCGCTCATGTGCCGGAGCGCCAGTCGGTCGATGGCGCGGAAACGGCCCTGGCCGTCGTTCATCCAGATGCGGTCCGGCGTCCAGTAGTCGTTGCAAACGTACAAATCGGGGAAGCCGTCGCCGTTCAGATCGCGGAACGTGGCCGAGAGTCCCCAGTCGCGCGGCACCTCGGCCAGCGGTTGGCCGGCCTCGTCGAGAAACGTTCCGTCCGTCCACGACCTCGGTTTGAAATGCCCCTGGCCGTCGTTGAGATAGAGCGTGTCGGGATCACCGTACTCATAGACCTCGCCGTTGATGATGACCAACCGGTCCCGGAGCGACGGCTGAATCGTCATCCGGCCGCGCACCATCGAGATGGCCACCTGGCCCTGGTCGCGGATGTTGTCCGTGCGATAATTGGCCACGTACAAGTCCAGCGTGCCGTTGCCATCCACGTCGGCCAGCGCCAGCGTCACACTGCCGAACTTGCTGGCCGTGCCCGCCGCCGCCGTCGCGTCCGTGAACTTCCCGTGACCGTCATTCAAGAAACACAGCACCCCCCGGCCTGACACCGTCACCAGCAGATCGAGCGCGCCGTCGGCGTTCACATCCGCGAAGACCGCGCCCCGGGTGTGGCGGTTCGTGCAGACCAGACCGGCGGCGGCTGTGACATCCTTGAACTTCCAGTTCCCGAGATTTTTGTAGAGCGTGTTGCGCCCCTCCAGGCTGCACAGAAACAAATCCGGCCGGCCGTCACCATCAAAGTCTCCCGCCGCCACGCCCGAACCATTGAGCAAAACGCGGTTGGCCTCCCCCTCCTGCTCGTCGATCGAATTGGTGAAGGCCAGGCCGGTGTCCTTCGGCGGCAGCAATGTGAAACCGGCCTGATCTCCCCCCGGCGCCCCCAGTTCCGCGCATTTGAATCCTTTCCCGTCATGCCACGACCGCTCCGCGCCGGAGCACCACGACGTGACGCCGAAGACGGCCAGACTAATCCACAGAAACGCCGCGAAATTTTTCATGCATTGTCTGAGCGTAAAACGCGCCGCGCCCGGCCGGCGAGCGAAATGTTCAGACTGGCCTCACGGCCGCGTCGCCGGATCACTCTTGAACAGGCATGACCGTCGGGAACAGGAGGGAGGATCGGCTGTCGTCAACTTGCTGGACACATTGTCGCACCCGCGTGGCCCGCGTCTTCCCCAATGAACCATCCCTCCTGCGCTTGATCTCCGCGCTCCTGGCCGAGACCAGCGACGACTGGGAAACCGGAAAAATCTACCTCAACATGGAAAACCAACCCCCGTCCTCAGTTTAATGCTCAATCAATTTACAGAAAAGAACTTGCCCGGCCGCGTCATCCCTCGTGACGGAAGACGGAGACGTTCAGCGGTGGGATCGTGAACTCGGCGGAGTATGATTGATTGTGCAGTGGATGTTCTTGGGCGGTGACGCCTCCGAGGTTGCCCTGGTTGCTGCCGCCATACGCGACCGCGTCGCTGTTCAGGACTTCGCGCCAGAAACCACCAAGCGGCAGGCCGAGGCGGTAGTTCGTCCGCAAAACCGGCGTAAGATTCAGGATGACGAGGAGATGGTTGGTGCCGGCCCGGTTCTGGCGGACGAAGGACATGACGCTGTTCTGGTGATCGGTGCAGTCCAACCAGAAAAATCCTTCCACCGCGTAATCACCGTCCCACAGCGCCGGCTCGGCCTGGTAAAGCAGGTTCAGATCGGCAATGAATTGTTGCAGGCCACGATGGAAGGGGCCTTGGTCGAGCAGCCACCAGTCGAGCGCGGCGTTGGCGTTCCACTCGCCGCGCTGGCCGAACTCGCAGCCCATGAAGAGCAGTTTCTTGCCGGGGAAACACCATTGGTAGCCGAGCAGGGTGCGGAGATTTGCGAAGGCCTGCCAGTCGTCGCCGGGCATCCGCCCGATCAACGAGTGTTTGCCATGCACCACTTCGTCGTGCGATAGGGGTAGGACGAAATTCTCGTTGTGATGATAGAGCATCGCGAAGGTGAGATCGTTCTGGTGATATTTGCGATGCACCGTTTCGCGGCCGAAAAAATTTAGCGTGTCGTGCATCCAGCCCATGTTCCACTTGAAGCTGAAGCCGAGGCCGCCGAGATAGGGTGGACGGGTGACGAGCGGCCAGGCGGTCGATTCTTCGGCGATGGTCACGACGCCGGGACATTCGGTGTGGACGAGGTGGTTGAACGATTTCAAGAACTCCACGGCCTCGATGTGTTCGCGCCCGCCGTACTGGTTCGGAACCCATTCGCCGGCCTTGCGTGAATAGTCGAGGTAGAGCATCGAGGCCACGGCATCGACGCGCAGGCCGTCGATGTGAAAGCGTTCGCACCAGAAGATGGCGTTGGCGTTGAGAAAATTTTTAACCTCGTGCCGTCCGAAGTTGAAGATGAGCGTGCCCCAGTCTTGGTGCGCGCCTTTGCGCGGATCCTCGTGCTCGTAAAGCGCCGTGCCGTCGAAGCGGGCTAGCGCCCATTCGTCGCGCGGAAAATGCGCCGGCACCCAGTCGATGAACACGCCGATGCCCGCCTCATGCAGGGCGTTGACGAGGAATTGAAAGTCATCCGGCGTCCCGTAGCGGCAGGTCGGCGAATAAAACCCGGTGACCTGATAGCCCCATGACGGATAGAAGGCGTGTTCGGACACCGGGAGAAATTCGACGTGCGTGAAGCCGAGCCGCTTGACGTATTCGACGAGCGGCGCGGCGATGTCGCGGTAGCTGAGCGACTCGGTGGCGGACTTTTTCATCCACGAGCCGAGATGGATTTCATAGATGCTCATGCGCGCACGCAACGGATCCTGCTGGCCGCGCTGCTTCATCCAGTCGGCGTCGGTCCATTTGAATTTGCGGTTGTCCCAGACAATCGAGGCGTTCTTGGGGGCCGGCTCGAAGAAGAAACCGTAGGGATCGGTCTTGAGCAAGATGCTGCCGTGCGCGTCCTTGATCTCGTATTTGTAGAGCGCGCCTTCGCCGACGCCTGGGATGAAAATTTCCCAGACGCCGGACGCGCCGAGCAGCCGCAGCGCGTGATAACGCCCGTCCCAGCCGTTGAACTCGCCGACGACGCTGACCCGTTGCGCGTTCGGCGCCCAGACGGCGAAGCTGGTGCCGGGCACGCCGTCGATGACGCGGAGCTGCGCGCCGAGTTTTTCGTAGATGCGCCGCTCGTCGCCCTGGCCGAAAAGATGGAGGTCGGTTGCGCCGAGCGTTGGCAGGAAGGAGTAGGCGTCGCGGGTGCGGCGGACGTGGCCCTGATAATCGGTGATGATCAGGTCGTAGGCATAGACATGCTGCGCGCCGCTACTGACGCCCTCGTATAGGCCAGAGTCGTCGAGGCGTTCGAGTTTGATCTTCGGCTTCTTCTTTTCGTGGGTCGGCGCGATTTCCACTGCGGCGGCGTTGGGCAGGAAGGCGCGGACCACGACGCCGGAGCCGTCGTCGAGCGGGTGCATGCCGAGGAGTTGGTGCGGCGAGCGATGTTTGGCCTGGGTGAGGCTCTCCAGTTCGGGCCTGGTCAGAATCATGCGCGCGAACTCTGGCGAGAACGGGTGGGAAGGGACATGAAAAAGTGTGGCAGGTAGCGTCGGGCGTTCCGCCGCCCGGAAAGAACCGTATGAGTATCGCGAGGCGTGCGGCCATTTTAAGCGCGTTTCCAAAGCGGAACGCAATTCCCGCCGGGCGGGATGCCCGACGCTACGAAGACAGCCCTGTTTTCGCCCGCCCTTTGGCTCGACAAACTTCCACCGGCCTTCCCATCATCCCGCATAATTTCGCGCGCCAAAAATTTTCCAGTCTGGACGCGCCGCCGGTTTCTCGGCGGGTGCGGCGCGGCGGCGTTGTTGTTGGATGCATGGCTGCACGCGGCCGAACGTGCAGAGCAGCCGCTGGCGAGATTTGACCGCGAGATGGAGTCGTTCCTGGCGGCGCGGAAAATTCCCGGCGGCGCGCTGGCGGTGGTGAAGAACCGGCGGCTGGTTTACGCACGCGGTTACGGCTGGGCGGACCGCGCTGCGAAGATTCCAGTGAAGGCCGATTCGCTCTTCCGCATTGCTAGCATCACCAAATCGTTCACGGCGGTGGCGGTGCTGAAACTGGTCGAGGAGGGAAAACTTCAGTTGAGCGACCGCGCCTTTCCCATCTTGCGGCTCGGGCCGTTGCCCGCCGCCGGGCAGAAGGTGGACGCGCGGCTGGACCAGATCACCATCCTCCACTTGCTCCAGCACACCGCCGGCTGGGATCGCGACCTCAGCGGTGATCCGATGTTTCGCTCGAAGGAGATTTCCAAGGCCGCCGCCCTGCCCGGCCCGGCGGACCCGGAGACGATCATCCGTTACATGCTTGGCCAACCGCTGGATTTCGAGCCGGGCGAGCGCCATGTCTATTCCAACTTCGGCTACTGCGTGCTGGGCCGGATCATCGGGAAAATTTCCGGCCTGGGCTACGAACAATTTGTGCGCGAAAAAATCCTCAAACTCGCCGGCATCACGCGCATGAGAATCGGAGCCACGCTGGACGGTCAGCAGGCGGTCGGCGAAGTCCGCTATTACACGTCGGACGACGCGACGGGCGCGAGCGTTTTTCCGGGCGCGGCGCGCGTTCCACAGCCTTACGGCTGCTGGCATCTCGAAGCGATGGAGGCGCACGGTGGATGGATCGCTTCGGCGGTGGATCTCGCGCGATTCGCGGCGGCACTGGATGATCCGGCGCGCAGCCCGCTGTTAAAACCGGAAACCATGGCCAGGATGTATGCGCCACCAACCGCGCCCGTCGCGCGCCGGCCTGACGGAAAAATTGCCGACGCCTACTACGGTTGCGGCTGGATGGTTCGTCCCGTGGGCACAGGTGGGAAGGCGAATTACTGGCACAACGGCAGCCTGCTCGGCACGAACACATTGCTCGTGCGCCGGGCGGACGGGTTGAGCTGGGCGGCGCTTTTCAATCAGCGGTCCGAGGACAAGAAACTTCCCGATGGTGAGATTGACGGCGCGTTGCATCGCGCGTTCAACGCGGTGAAGGAATGGCCGGAGGGGGACGTGTTCCCTTCGTTCGCCAATCGCTGACCGGCGGTGCGCGCGGTCAGATTTGGAATTAACTTAGTTCCACAGTTTGAGAGAATGGTGGCTCTCCTGTCCCAAATCTGGGGACGCGGACAACTCAAACCAACTAACTGAAGGAACATTATGAGCAACGGCGAAGGACAAACACCCCAAGGCAAAGACTGGCTGATCACATTGCTGCTGGCCATTTTTCTCGGTGGTTTCGGCGTGGACCGTTTTTACACGGGGCACACCGGATTGGGCGTTTTTAAACTTCTCACCTGTGGTGGCGTGGGGGTTTGGAGCACCATTGACATCATCATGGTGGCTATGAACAAGCGGACCGACTCGAACGGAAATCCGTTGATCAAGAAATAGTCCGCGTCCTGTCGCTTTCTGCCGCGGGCAGTTCACAACCGGAACTGCCCGCGCAAAAATTTCCCCGTGTGCGAGCGCTTCACTCGCGCCACTTCCTCCGGCGTTCCCGCCACCACCACTTCCCCGCCCGCCTCGCCCGCTTCCGGGCCGAGGTCGATCACCCAGTCGGCTTCCGCGATCAGGTCGAGATTGTGTTCGATCACGATCACCGAGTGGCCGGCATCGACCAACCGTTGCAGCATCTCCACCAGTCGGCGCACGTCGGAGATGTGCAGGCCGATGGTCGGCTCTTCGAGAATGAACAGATTGCCCTTCTGCTTTTCGTTTGGGAGCGGCAGTTGCTCCTTGAGACCCGTGAGCAGATGTGTGACGAGTTTCACGCGCTGCGCCTCGCCGCCGCTCAGGGTCGGGCTGGTCTGGCCGAGTTTCAGGTAGCCAAGCCCGGTATCGCGCAACGCTTCGAGCGGCCGCCTGATCTTCTGGAACGGACCGAAAAAATCGACAGCCTCCTCGACGGAAAGATCCAGCGCCTGCGCGATGTTTTTGCCGCGATGCTCGATGTCGAGCGTCTCGCGGTTGAAGCGCGAGCCGCCGCAGGTTTCGCAGCGCACGAACGCGGGCGGCAGAAAATTCATCTCCAGCTTGATGTTGCCCGCGCCTTCGCAAGCCGGGCAGCGGCCCTGCGCGCTGTTGAAGGAAAACCGGCTCGTCGTGTAGCCGCGCATCCGCGCTTCCGGCGTGTCGGCGTAGAGCCGGCGAATTTCATCGAAGAACCCGACGTAGGTGGCGGGCGTGGAGCGCGGGGTGCGGCCGATGGGAGATTGATCAACTTCATAGACGGCCTTGAGGGATTGGTGGCCGGTGAGAGTTTTCTGAGTTTGGGGTTTCGAGTTCCGAGTTTTTCTCTTCAAGGCTGTTTGCAGTGCGGGGAAAAGACATTCGCGAATCAGCGTGCTCTTGCCGGAACCGCTCACGCCGGTGACGACGACGAGGCGGTTCAGCGGGAAGGCGACGGTGAGGTCTTTGAGGTTGTTGACGGACGCGCCGTGCAGGATGAGCGCGCGCTTGGAGTGCGGCGACTGGTCACCGCCTTTTTGTTTCGCGACTCGTCGCGAAACGCGGCGCGACAAGTCGCGCCGCAGGGAAGGCGGTGACAAGTCACCGCACTCCAAATCGACGGGCCGCCGCTTTCCGCGCGACGGATACTTCTTCACCTCCTGCGCGCGGAGACATTGGCCGGTGATGGAGTTTTCGTGCTGCATCAGCTCGGCCAGCGTGCCGCCGGCGACGAGTTCGCCGCCATGCACGCCCGCGCCGGGACCGAGGTCGATGATGTAGTCGGCGCGGCGCATCGTTTCCTCGTCGTGCTCGACGACGAGGAGCGAGTTACCGCGCGCCTGAAGCTGTTCGAGCGCGGCGAGGAGCTGCACGTTGTCGCGCGCGTGCAGGCCGATGGTCGGCTCGTCGAGGACGTAGAGGACGCCGCTGAGGTTGGAGCCGAGCTGCGCGGCGAGACGGATGCGCTGCGCTTCCCCGCCGGAAAGCGTCGTGACCCCGCGGCCGAGCTGCAAATAACCGAGGCCGACTTCGCGGAGAAATTTCAGGCGCTCGGCAATTTCCGGGAGGATGTCGCGGGCGACGGCGGCGGCGCGGTCTTTGAATTTCAGCCGTTGGAAAAGATCGGCGGCAGCGGCGACGGCAAGCTGCGAGAAGTCGTCGATGGAGGGATTGGTGATCTTCAGTTTGCGCTCCGAAATTTGCAGACGCACCGCCCGCGCCAGTGGATTCAGCCGCGCGCCGTGACATTCCGGGCAGGCTTCGCGTTTGCCTTCCTGCCAGCCCCACCAACTTTCCTCGATGGCGTCGGCGTTGGCGCCGCGCTCCGCGTCCGGCAGATAAAACAGCTCGCCGAAGCCGCGGCATTTCGGGCACCAGCCTTGCGCGGAATTGTAGGAAAACATTTTCGGATCGAGCGGCTCGAACGAGCGTCCGCAGCCGGGACAGGCGCGCTCGGTGGAGTGAATGGAAAGCTTTCCGTGGTTATCGAGCGCGAAGAGGGTGCCGTGGCCGAGCTTGAGTGTGTCGTCGATGAGCTGCTGCGGAGTGCGGGTCTCCTGACCCGCAGCAGCGGCAGAATCGAAAGCGCGTCTGGATTTTTTTGACGCTTTTGCCGTGACGGAACCGCTGCGGCTCAGGAGAGCCGCGCTCCGCTTCTTGTCCAGCACGCCGGTCACGATTTCCACGTCGTGCTCCTTGAAGCGGTCGAGACGAAACGGTTTGCCCGTATCGTAAATTTTCCCGTCGGCGCGGATTTCTTTGTGGCCATGTTTGGCGGCCCACTCGGCGACATCGGTGTGGAAGCCCTTGCGGTTGCGCACCACGGGCGCAAGCAGCAGCAGGTCGCCGCGCATTTTCATTTCCGCCTGAAGACCACGCGCGAGTTGGTCGCGGGTCTGCGCCTCGACCGGCTTCTGGCAGTCGGGACAGAACTGGGTGCCCAGTCGCGCGAAGAGCAGGCGCAGAAAATGATAGACCTCGGTGACGGTGGCGACGGTGCTTTTGCCGCCGCCGCGCGTGGTGCGCTGTTCGATGCTGACGGTGGGCGGCAGGCCGGTGATGAGATCGACCTCGGGCCGGGCGAGTTGCTCGACGAACTGCCGCGCGTAGGTGCTCATCGAGTCGAGAAAGCGCCGCTGGCCCTCGGCGAAAATCAAATCGAAGGCGAGCGTGCTTTTGCCCGAACCGCTCACGCCGGTCACGACGACGAACTGGCCGCGCGGGATGTCGAGTGAGAGATTTTTCAGGTTGTGCTCGCGCGCGCCGCGGATGGAGATGGCGTCAGCGCTGGGACGCGGGGGCGGCGGGGAGAGGAGGTGCCGGGTGTAGCCGCGGGCGATAAGTTCGTGGTAGGCCGCGAGGACTTCGCCGGGCAGTTCCTGAGGCGCCTGAAAACCAAGGCGCGGATATTCGATGATCCGCTGCAGGTCGCCGACCATCTCGTTGATCAGATCGTCCAGCGGATGATCGGGAGTCGGCTGTTCCTCGAAAGGATGCGGCGGGGCGGAGGCGAGGACGGTCACTCTGGGCCAGACGATGGCGGCGGTGGCCAGCGAACGGCGGAGCATCTGCGACTTCGCCACGAGAAGTATTGTTTCCGCGCGATGGCCGCGACTCTCGAGCAACTGGCGGCTGAAGCGGAGGTTGTCACCGGTGTTCGTGGCCCGTGGTTCGATCAGAATGTTTTCGCGCGCGACTCCGGCGGCCACGGCTTCGTCCGCGAACATCTCCGCCTCGGATTTGCTCCATTTGCCACGGGTGAAATTGCCTTGGGCACCAGTGAACAACAGGACCGGCGCAAGGCCCTGCTGGAAGAGTTGGGCGCAATGCCGCGCGACCCGCAGATCGTAGCTGCCCAGGCCGATGATCACGTCGGCCGGGCGGGGCGTGCTGGCGGCGCGATGGTAGTTCCAAAGGGTGCGCGCCAGTTCGAGGGGGGTGGGGGGGCGGGGGGGCAGGTGGGCAGGTGGGAAAGTGAGAGAGTGAGATGTGCGCGTTTTCCGCTTAATTTCCCACCGGCCCGCTTTCTCACTTTCTCTGCCGGCACCGAGCACTTCCCGAAGAAACCGACCCGTGTGACTGGCCTCGCATTTCGCCACGTCCTCCGGCGTGCCGGCGGCGACGAGTTGTCCGCCGCGTGCGCCGGCTTCGGGACCGAGGTCGATCACCCAGTCCGAGGATTTGATGACGTCGAGATTGTGCTCGATGACCAGCAGCGAGTGGCCGGCGTCCACCAGGCGTTGGAAAACTTTCAGCAGCCCGCGCACGTCGTCGAAGTGCAGGCCGGTGGTGGGTTCGTCGAATAAAAATAGTGTAGCAGCCGAGGTGACGAGGCTCTGATTTTTTTCTTCGAGGCTGGTCGGAGATGAAGTGAGCCTCCTCACGTCGACTGCGACGGAGTTTTTGGAAGACGCGGCCAAATGACTCACCAACTTCAACCGCTGGCTCTCGCCGCCGGAGAGGGTGTTGATCGGTTGGCCGAGACGCAGGTAGCCGAGGCCGACCTCCTGCAAAAGTTTCAAGCTCGACTGGGCGCGGCGTCCCGCGGGGAGGTGGGTGAAGCTGGTGAGGAATTGCAGGGCGTCATCCACGGTGGCTTCGAGCAGGTCGGCGATGCTCCAGTGCTTTTGGGGGAAGTGCTCAGTGCTCAGTGGGGCTGTGTTGGCCGTGGACCGAACACTGGGCACTGAGTACTGAGCACTGAGCACTTTCCCCGGCCGCTGACCGCAGAGTTTCACTTCCAAAATATGCTCGCGATAGCGCCGTCCCCGGCAGTCGGGGCAGCGGATGAAAATGTCGCTAAGAAACTGCATCTCGATCTTCTCGAAGCCCGCGCCCCGGCAGAGTTCGCACTGGCCGACGCCGGAGTTGAAACTGAAGGCGCTGGCGTTGAGGCCGCGCTGCTTCGCCAGTTCGGTGGCGGCGAAAAGTTCGCGGAGGTCTTCGAACGCGCCGATGTAAACGGCGGGATTGGAGCGCGGGGTTTTGCCGAGCGGGGATTGATCGACGAGGACGACTTGGGAGAGGTGTTGCCAGCCGGTGAGGGAGGACGTGGGGCGTGGGGCGTGGGGTGTGTCCTCTTCACGTTCGTCGGAGTCGGGCTGGTCGGGGGATTTTTGATCAGAGATTTTTGATCGGAGATTTTCCTCAAGCGCCGGGAGGAGGAGGTCGCGGATGAGGGTGGTCTTGCCGGAGCCGCTCACGCCGGTGAGGCACACGAAACGGCGGAGGGGAATTTCGATAGTGAGGTTTTTGAGGTTGTGCAGGGCGGCGTTAGTGATGGTGAGAACAGGGACGGCGAAGATTGAGTTGCCTGGCTCGCCCTCACCCCGGCCCTCTCCCCCGGAGAGAGGGAGTGACGCTTTCTGTCGTGGGCTGAGTTTGGCGCTTTCAGTGGTCGAAGCGGTTTCCGAATCAAACATGGGCGGCGAGTGTTTCTCCCTCTCCCCGGGGGAGAGGGCTGGGGTGAGGGCGGACGTTGCCTGGTAGGGGATGGGCGTTTCGTTCAAGGCCAGCGCATCGGAATTTGAAGTGAGCCTCCTCACGTCGGCTGCTACGAGGGAAACGGGGCGGCGCTCCGGCACTTCAATCTGTTTGCGTCCGCTCAAGTATTGGCCGGTGAGGGAACGATCCCTTTGGAGCAGATCGGCGAAGGTGCCCTGGAACATAATTTCCCCGCCGGCTTCGCCCTGGCCGGGGCCGAGATCGACGATCTGATCGGCGGCACGCATGATGCTGGCTTCGTGCTCGACGACGACGACGGTGTTGCCGGCGTCGCGGAGGTTTTCCAGGATGCGGACGAGCCTCGCCGTGTCGCGCGGATGCAGGCCGACGCTCGGTTCGTCGAGGACGAAGAGGGTGTTGACGAGGCGGGTGCCGAGGCAGGTGGTGAGGTTGACGCGGCTGGTCTCGCCGCCGGAGAGCGTGCGCGTGGGCCGGTCGAGCGTGAGGTAGCCGAGGCCGGCTTCGACGAGGTAGCGGAGCCGGGCGCGGACTTCGGTGAGGACGATCTCAAATGCGGAATGCGGAGTGCGGAGTGCGGAATGGGCCGACAGCCGTTCGAGGACCGCCAGGGCGTCCTCGATGGAGAGTTGATAGAAGTCGGCGAGGGTAAATTTACGATTTACGAATGACGATTTATGAGCGGTGGGTGTTTCAGGCGATGCACTCGTAAATCGTAAATCGTCATTCGTAAATTGATACAGCAGCGAATCCGCGTTGAAGCGCCGACCGTGGCAGTCCGGGCAGGTGGTGTAAGCGCGGTAACGGCTCAAGAGGACGCGGACGTGCATCTTGTAGGACTTGCTCTCGAGCCAGCGGAAATAGCCTTTCACCCCGTACCAGGCGCGGGGCCATTCGTGGGCGGAGTCTTGGCCGTAATCGGGGTCGCCGTGGATGACCCAGTCCTGCGCTTCCTTCGGCAGTGCGGCGAACGGAATGTCTACGGGCACTTTGCGCTTTTTGCAAAATTTCATCAGGTCGGCTTGCGATTCGAGGCCGTGGCCGGTCTGCCACGGTTTCACGCAGCCGCCGGCGAGAGGCTTGGAGCGGTCGGGGAGGGCGAGGTGGTAGTCGATGCTGATGACGCGGCCAAAACCTTTGCAGGCCGGGCACGCGCCGATGGGGTGGTTGTAGCTGAAGAGCGCGGGGGTCGGCTCGCGGTAGTCGAGATCGCAGGCGGCGCAGTGGAAGCCCGCAGAGAAGAAATGCGGAGTGCGGAGTGCGAAGTGCGGAACAGGGGTGACGCCGGGACGGTGGATGGCGAGTTTGCCCTGGCCGTAGTGGTAGGCTTGTTCGCAGGCTTCGATGAAACGGGCGCGGGCGGGGGCGGTGGGCTTGAGGCGGTCTTGAATGATGGTGAGTGCGGTGTGCGGAGCGCGGAATGCGGAATGAGTGGCGGCTTCGTCGATGCGGATGATTTCGGAGCCGACGAGCAGGCGCTGGTAGCCTTGCTTGGCCACGAGACCGAGCGATTCCGGCAACGACAGTTTTTCGGAAAGGGGCAGGTCGAACGTGATCAAACATTCCGCATTCTGCATTCCGCATTCCGCATTCACCTTCTCCCACACGACCTGGGGCGGCTCTTTGCGCACGGGTTGGCCGCATTGGCGGCAGTGGAGCCGGGCGAGGTGCGGCCAGAGCAGCTTCATGTGGTCGCAGATTTCCGTCATGGTGCCGACGGTGGAGCGCGTGGTCTTGACGGTGTTCCGCTGCTCGATGGCGATAGCGGGCGGAATGCCGTCGATGCGGTCCACCTGCGGCTTGTCCATGCGGTCGAAGAACTGGCGGGCGTAGGGAGAAAAGGTTTCGATGTAACGGCGCTGTCCTTCGGCATAAAGCGTGTCAAAGGCGAGCGAACTTTTTCCGGAGCCGCTCAGACCGGTGATGACGATGAGCCGGCCGAGCGGGAGATCGAGGTCGAAATTCTTGAGGTTGTTGTGGCGCACGCCACGCAGGCGGATGGATGGATCGGCGTTGGTTTTCGACATGCGGGGCGAAATGTAAGGGGATGAGCGGACGTGTCAATGAGGCGGGACTAAGGCTTGTCGGCGGGGTCTGGTTTGCTAGGCTGCGGCATCATGTTAAGAATTTTCATCGCGGTGGCGTGGCTGTCGTTATCGGCGGCGGCGGCGGAGCGGAGTTTCGAGTTCACCGCCGAGAAGGAAAACGAGACGCCGCGCGGGTTTCGCAGCGTGGTCTCGGGCGCGGGCCAACCCGGCGACTGGCGGATCGTCATGGACGCGGTGCCGTCCGCCCTGCCTCCAGTCTCGCCGGCCGCGCCGGTCACGAGCAAGCGGCCGGTGGTCGGGCAGATGTCGCGGGAGACGACGGACGAACATTTTCCGCTGCTGATTTCCGACGAGGAGAGCTACGGCGATTTCACGGCCACGGTGAAGGTGAAGGCGGTGGGCGGCGGGATCGAGCAGATGGCCGGGCTGGCATTCCGCATCCAGGACGAGAAAAATTATTATGTCGTCCGGGTGAGCGCGATGGGGAACAGCTTTCGTTTCTACAAGTTTGTCAAAGGCGTGCGGAGCGCTCCGATCGGGCCGGAGACGCCGGTCGCCCTGGGCGTGTGGCACGAGTTGACGGTGGAGTGCAAAGGCAACGAAATCCGCTGCCGGCTCAACGGCAAGGAACTGATCCCGCCGCTCAAGGACAGCTCCTTCAGCGCCGGAAAAGTCGGCTTTTGGACCAAATCAGACTCGGTCAGCTACTTCACCGACCTGAAGGTGACCTACAAGCCGCAGGAAAGCTTCGCCCGCAGCCTGCTGCGCGAGACGAAGCAGCAGTTTCCCCGGGTGCTCGGTTTGAAAATATTCGGGACTCCGTCTGGTCAGACGGAACCGATTATTATCGCGAGCACCAACGAAAAGGAGCTCGGTCAACCGGGGACCAAGACGGAGAAGGACTGCATCGACAAGGGCGCGGTCTTTTACGCCAGGGGAAAGGAGGAGGTTCAAGTGACGATGCCGTTGCACGACCGTAACGGGGACAAAGTGGCGGCGGTCCGGATCATTTTAAAAACTTTTCCCGGAGAGATCGAAAAAACCGCCATCAACCGCGCGCTGCCCATCATCAAAACCATGGCGGGGCGGGTGGCGTCGGCAAAAGAACTGATGGAATGACCGGTGTTTTTTATTTTTAGCAGACACCGTTCGCAAGGTTGCGACGTGAAAATATTTTGATACAGATATCCCTGTAAATTTGAACTTCCCCCAGGGGGCCGGTTTCAGGCCAGGCTCCTGCTGATTAGCAACCATGAAACCAGCTATATTTATTGAACGGGATGCGGTGCTTAACCATGTCACCATCCAGGGGAAACATCAGATCAGCCCGCTCACCCTCGAAGACTTCAAGGTGAACGTCGATGCCGTCGGGCCGTTGAAAAAACTCAAGGCCGCCGGCTTCGTCCTGATCGCCACCTCCAACCAACCGGGTCTGTCGCGCGGACATTTGTCGCGGCGCGAACTGGACCGGATGAACGCCCTCTTGCGCCTCAGTTTTCCACTCGACGACATTCTGATCTGCCCGCATGACGAGTCGGATCATTGCACCTGCCGCAAGCCCCGGCCGGGCTTGTTCGTCGAGGCCGGCTTCAAGTGGCATCTCGGCCTGGAACATTCCTACATCGTCAGCAACCGGTGGCAGGACGCGGAGGCGGCGCGGGTGGTCGGCTGCATTTCGCTGCTCTTGAATTCGCCGTGGATCGGGCCGGGCCATCATGACTATGTGTTGCCGGACCTGGACACCATCGCGGACAAGATTCTCGAAGTGAGCCGGACGCGCCAGTGTCAGCCGGCCTAGAACTTGACGCCGCAGGCCGAGCGGATTTGCCGGGCGTTTTGCGTCACGCCGCCGGGGGGACGGCTGTCGTATTGGTCGGAGACGGTGAGGTAGAGGTTGTTCAGCAGCCAGCAGCGGAGGTTGGATGCGAGGCGGAGCCGGAACTCGCCCGGTTGATCGAACTGCGGGAGATGCTCAAACTTCTGTTCCAGCGCCAGCCGGCGGTTGATTTTCCCGAACGAATTTTCCGCCAGCCGGTAATGGAACCGTTCCGTCCGCGTGTCGTCCGCGCGGAACTTGGCCTGGTAATTGGTCCCCAGTTCCGTGTTCACGAAAAAATCATTCAGCCGCAGCAGGTGCCAGCCCGCGCCGGGGCCGACCCCGAACCGCCGGTCAATTTTCCTGATCTCGTCATAGCCCGCAGACAGCGCTTATTTGGGAACAGGGATCGCATTGGTCGAAG
Organism: Pedosphaera sp.; assembly: GCA_009695285.1. Classification (GTDB taxonomy): domain Bacteria; phylum Verrucomicrobiota; class Verrucomicrobiia; order Limisphaerales; family SIBH01; genus SIBH01. Next base: position 20,251 of record SIBH01000006.1, on the reverse strand, counting down.
CCGCCTTGGGAGCGGCGGGCGGCGGCAGGTCGCTCGGCATCACCCGGCGCACCCCGCCTGTGACCAGGATCAGACCGTTCTGGGTCGCCGCAAGCTGGGGGCGGGTTTCGGTGTAATCGTAGGCGCGACGGATGATGATGTCGCCGCTTGGGTTCACGATGAAGTAGGAGAAGTTTCGCGCGTCATCCTGGAACAACACATGCAAATTGCTCGACTGATCCACCCGCGCCTCCGGTTGGCTGAAGGAGATGAGCGTGCCCAGGGGGGTCACCCGGAAAACCTTGCTCTCGTCCACGTTGGTGACCCGGACGTAAATTTTTTTCTGCTTGAGAAAAACGACCTGTTGCAGGGCGTATTTGCGCGCCTCCGGCGGGTTGCTTTCCGGCACGCCGAAATCGCGCTCCCACAACTTTATGCCGGTGGCGATGTTGAACGTCTTCGGCTTCGCCCCGATCCCCAGATTCAACTGCTGGAGGCTGGCCTTCGCCGTCACGGTGTAACGCCCCAGTTCGGTCAGGTTGAAGTGTTGCGTCAGGTCGGCGCGCAGCGTCACGGTCTTGGATGACTCCAGATCGAACGGGCGCGTCACCGGCCCTTCGCCCTGCCGGGGCAGCAACACGCCGTCGGCGTCCACCGTGAACGTCAGCCAGTTCGGGTCCATGCCGAGGCGCAGGGTCCGCCCGGAGAGGTTGGAGATCCGCACGAATACCGGCACGGCTTCGGCGCGGAGATATTGCTCTTGATCGAGCACGATTTCCATCGTCACTTCTTGCGCGGAAACGCGCGCCAGCAGGGCCCCGAGCAGGGCGAGCAGTAACAGTATTTTTCTCATGGAATCAGTCTAGGCACGGGTCAGATCGTGGCAAGCGCGGAAACCAGTGCGTTCGGAGTTCCGCTTCAGGCGGCTCGGGCGAAGCACCGCGACCGACCGCCTGAAGGAGGAGCTGCGAACGTGGGAATCTGATTTTCTTCACGCCTGCAACCATCGAGGCGACGCGGGGCGGGGCTATTCAGGAGCGGGCACCACGAGCCGCCGCCGCACTTCCGCCAGCACGCGTTCCGGCGTGATGGCGCGCAGGCACTCCATCGGCTTTTCGTAGGCGCAATGGCTCTTCAGGCAGGGCACGCAGGGCAGGTGCAATGATTGCAGCGCGCTTTTGGTCTGCCCGTACGGGCCGGTGCGCGCCGGCTCGGTCGGCCCGAAGATGCCGACCACCGGCCGGCCGAGCGCGGCGGCGACGTGCATCGGTCCGGTGTCATTCGTGATCAGCAGCTCGCCGAGACGGACCCACTCGATCATTTCCGGCAGGGTCGTCTGGCCCGTCAAATCCAGGCAGGCACCGGGCGCGGCGGCGGTGATGGCCGCGCCGAGCGCGCGGTCAGCCGCGCCGCCGAGCACCGCCAACCGCACCGAGCCGTCCCGCGAAAGTTCACGGGCCAGTTCCGCGAACCGTTCGACCGGCCAGCACTTGTTGTCCCAGCGCGCGCCGGGGTGGAACAGAATCCAGCGCGTCCCGTCCCATTGTGCCCCCCATTTTTCCCCGAGGGAAGCCGCGACGGCGGGACGGGACGGCAGCCAGTCGAAATCTTTTTCCACCGGCACGCCGAGCGGCGGCAGCACGCTGAGATACCAGTCCACCGCATGGGTCAGCCGCGAGGCGCGCGGAACGATCACATCGTAATAGCCGCGCGCGCCTTCCCGCGCGTCGTCGAGGCCGATGAGAAATTTCCCATTGGCCAGCCAGGCGAACGCGCCGCTGCGGGCGAGGCTTTGCAGGTCGATCACCCAGTCGAACTGCTGCGCGCGCAGCCAGCGCAGGTTCCGCCAGAGCGCGGGCCAGTGCGGCGGGGAGGCCCAGCGTTTGCGGTCAAAGGGAATGACGCCGGCGAGGTCTGGATCGCCTTCCAGCAGCGGCGCGAGTGAGGTCTCAATCCACCAATAAATCTCGCTGGCCGGATGCCGGCGCTTGATCAGTCGCAGCACCGGCAGCGCCTGCACGACATCGCCGAGCGAGCTGGGTTTGAGGATGAGAATTTTCAAAAGCCGTGGTCCGTGGTCCGTGAAAAAATTCTGCGGGTTCGTCTTCCATCCACGCCCCACGCCGCCTATTTCCCAAACGCCAGCCGCTCGGCTAGACGCGGCGGCAGGCCGGCGTCCAAGATTTTCTTCTGCGCCTTGGGAATGTCGTAATCGAGGCGGCGCAGTTCGATGGAGCCTTCGTCCAGGTCGTAGATCACGTAGGTCGCCTTAGCCACGTTGTCGCGCGACTGGCCCACGCTGCCGACGTTCACGAAATATTTCCGGCCCGGCTCGACCTTGAACTTCGAGTAGGTGCCGCCGCGCACCACGGAATCGCGGATGAACGCGACCGGGACGTGCGTGTGGCCGAAGAAGCAGACGCTCGTGTTCTGGTAGGTGAAGCTGGCGGCGGCAGCCAGCTTGTCAAAGACGTAGCCCCAGCGTTGCGGGCCGTCGAGTGTGGCGTGAACCATCGAGAAACTGGCGACCAACTTGACGTATTTCATGTCGCGCAGCCATTGCCGATCCTCCTTGCTGAGCTGCTTGCGCGTCCAGTTCACGGCCTCGGCGGCGTGCGGATTGAACCCGTCCAGATCCTCCTCGCTCGAGCAATACTCGTCGTGGTTGCCCTTCACGCAGGGCATGTTCATCCCGCGGATGATGTCGAGACACTCCTTGGGATTGGCGTTGTAGCCCACGACATCGCCCACGCAGCAAAAGTGCGTGCATTTTTGCTCCTTGGTGTCGGCGAGCACCGCCTCCAGCGCTTCCAAGTTGGAGTGAATGTCTGCTATGACCGCATACTTCATTTTGATTAAATCTTACCGCACAATCTCAAAACCGCGCAATCCATCCGTCGTCGCCGACCGCGTTTCGTCTTCCTGCCGGATCAGCCCGCCGAGACCGGAATCCCGGACGGCCTGCTGGAACGCCTGCAACTCGGCCCGTTCGCCCTCGGCCACCAGCTCCACCCGGCCGTCGGGGAGGTTCCGCACCCTGCCGGCCACCTCGAAACCGGCCACCAGCCGCTTGACCGTATAGCGGAAACCGACGCCCTGCACCGTGCCCGAATAAAGAATCCGCAATTGTTCCCGGCTCATCAGATGATCGGAGGTTGAACGGCGAAGATGAAGCCACATTCACGGCAAAGGGCGCAACGATAAATTCCCGGACTCATTTCCTCTGCGCCCGTTTCTTGGCGTCGAGCAGCCGGTTGGTCGTGCTGACGGGCGTCTGCGGTTTTCCGGCGGTCGGCGTGTCGCTCACCGGCTGGAAGTCCGATTTTCCCCCAGTGTCTGGAGACGGTCTGGCGGGGAGGATCACGATTTCTTTCGGGCGGAACAGCTCCGGGTTCGGCTCGGAGGGCGCGGTCTGCGTTGTCCGCACTTGCTCGCGCCGGGCTAGCAACGCGGTCAGCGAGACGTCCGCCTCCACCGTGCGCGGCGTCCCCTGCCAGAAGAAAATCCACCGGCGGAACGTCGCGGTCGCTTTCAGCCATTCCTCGCGATCGAGCTGGATGCGGCGTACGGCCACGTCGAGCGTGAACAAAATCACCGCCAGTTTCAGCAGCCATTCCCAGAAGTCGCGCGGCTGAAAAGTTTTCTTGCGGTCGTGCAGAAACGGATTCTCCGTCAGGCCCGCGCCGGGCTTCGGCAGCGCGAGCACTTTTCCCTCGCCGGTCTCGGCGATGCGCTGGAGCAGGCTGCGGTTCGGTTCGGACGCGGCGAACTCCGGCGAATAATTCACGCTCGCACCCAGCACCTGCGAGCCGCGCACCTGGCCGTCCTTCACGTCCATCAAATTCAACAGATACGCGCCGACTTCCTTCGTCGGAAAATGCACCTCGTAACGGCCCGGCCCGGTCTGCTCCAGCCGCACGATCTGCCGGTCGCCTTTTGGGCTGATCACGACGCTTTGCAGGTTGAGAAAATTCCGGTAGTTCCCCTGATCGTCGAGCGCCTCGACGCTCAGTACGCCTTCGCCCTTGTCCACGGAAATTTCGCTCGTGAAATCCGCGTTCTCGACGCGCCGCAAACTCCACTGCGCGGTCTGCGACCAGAACTGCTTATACTTCGCCCAGCCGATCCAGTCGGACGCCCACTTCGCCTTGGCGTCGCTGGTGAACGCGACCGCGCGGCCCAGGCCGTATTGCCAGTGCGCGAGCAGCGGATCGCCCTTGTCCGTCTTCAGCGGCACCTCGGCGCGGGCCTTGGGCTGCGTGCAGACGTAGCCTTTGAGAATCGGATATTCGTCGCCGCCGATGCCGCGCACCAGTTCGCTCGCCGCGGCGAACTTCGGCTTGAACGGCTCCTCGGAAATCGCCGACTTCAAAATCACCATCGTCTCCTTGATGAAAATTTGCGGCAGATCGGCGGCGGAAATGACATTGTGAAAGCGGCCTTTGCCCTGGTCGGCGATCCACTGCATCGTCTGCGGCCCGGCGTGACCGGAGATCAACACCGTGCTAACCGTGATCTTGTTGGCGACGATGTCGTTCATCAACGGCTGTGATGGCGGGGCGGGATCGCCGTCGCTGAACACGATCATGTGTTTCAAACTCGCGTGCGAACGCTTCAAACCCTCGGCCCCGATGGTCATCACGCCCTGAAAACTCGGCAGGTCGCCCTGGCTCATGCCGGCGATCTGCCGGGCCATGTCCTTTTTGTTGCCGACCTTCGCCAGTGGAAAAAGCCAGTGCTCCGTGCCGTCCCACAGCACCACGCCCATCTCGTCCTGCGGGCCGAGCGCGGCCAGCACGCCCTGCGCGCAGTCGCGCGCGATCTGGTTGCCGTTGGCGAATTCCATCCCGTGCATCACCAGTACCACCGCGCCGGGCGGTAAAACTTTTTTGCTGTCCAGTTCCATCTCCAGCGGCAGCGTCGCTTCGAGCGGCGTGCCTTTGTAGGCGCCGGCCAGATACGTCTGATCGCCGCCGACGCAGACCAGGCCCACGCCGAAATCGCGCACCGCGCTTTCCAGCAGCTTCATCAAACTGTCGCCCAGATCGCCCGCCGCGATGTTGCTGATGAAAATGGAATCGTAACTTTGCAGCTCCAGCAGCGATGCAGGAAAACGGTCCACGCCCACCGCGCGGGTTTCGAGCTTGGCGGACTGCAACGCCGTCACCAGCGCCGTGTCCTTCTCCGGCTCGGACGAGATGACGAGCACGCGCGGGTCGCCCTTGACGCTCGTGAAGCTGGTCGCGCGGTTGTTCTGCGGCAGGCTGTCAAACGGCGCCTCGACCTGGGCCGTGTAATTGTAAAAGCCCGGCTCGGTCAGCGTCTGCGGAAAGGTGAAAAGATTTTTCCCGACGGAAAGCTCGACCGACTGCGGCCCCAGATCCTGGTTGTTGCGGAAAACACGCACCGTGGCCTTCTGCGCCTTGTCGGCGTGGATGAAAATTTTCGCCTCGAAGGTCTGGCCTTTTTTTACGCGCGGCGGCGTGCCGAGCTTTTGCATCGCGACATCGTTGCCGCGCTCGTTGCCGAGCGGCAGGATATCGACCGTCACCCCCAGCGGACGCGCCGCCAGCACCGCCGCCAGCGCGTCGCCGAGATTTTCATTGCCGTCGGAAAGCAGCACGATCCGCTTCTGGCCGCGCTCCGGGAACGCCGCCGTGCCGAGTCGGATCGCGCCGGCGATGTCCGTGCGCTCCGTGCCGACGATGGCCTGGATTTTCAGCAGGTTCACCGCCGCGTTCGCCGACGATTCGAGCGCGGCTTCCGAGCCGAAGACCAGCACCCCGGCAGCGTCGATCTTCTTTTTCTCCGCCGCCGCCTGATTCACAAATTTGAGCGCCGCCTCCTGTTGCGGCGAGGGAATGCTGTCCGAGCGGTCGAGCAGGAAAAAGACATTCATCCCTTCCTGCGGCCGCAGCCACTGGATGCCCGCGATAGCCAGTCCCAGCGCGATGACGATGACCAGGCGCAGGAACAGCGCCGTCCACCGCCGCCACGCGCCGATCTGCACGTCGCTCTTCCACGCCAGCCAGATCACCCACGCCAGCGCCGGTGGCAGCGCGAGCAAGTAAAGTGGATGGGTGAATTGGAGGTTCATGGGGCTATGGGTAGCACGGGCGACCCGCCTGTGCCGTCCGGCCACTGGCCGGACGGAACGGGAAGGACGTTGGAACTCGAAACAAGCGTGTAGAAAAGATCGTGCGCCTTCCCCGTTCCGAGCGGCGGGTCGCCGCTCGGCACAGGCCAGTGGCCTGTGCTACCCGCCGGAGTCCGGATGAACTTCTGCACACGATGATTCTGCGAGTCGGCCACGTAAAGATTGCCGTGCGAATCCAGCGCGACGCTCCACGGATTGCTGAACTGCCCCGGCCCCGCGCCCGCGCTGCCGAGAATTTCCACCGGCCCATCCTGCGCGTCGAAAATCTGGATGCGGCTGTTGCCAAACTCGCAGACATACTGCCGCCCGGCGCGGTCGATCCGCACGTCGTAGGGATAGCTCAGTTCGCCGCGCCCGCTGCCGGCCCGGCCGTGCGTGCGCAGGAGCTTGCCGTCGCGCAAAAAAATCTGGATGCGGTGATTGCACGAGTCGGCGACATAGACCCGGTCCTGCGCGTCGATGCCCAATCCCTCGGCGCGGTTGAACTCGCCCGGCTTCTCCCCCGCCACTCCGTAGGCCACGAGCAACTGCTGGTCGCGCGCCGCGAAGCCATGCACGCGATCCACCAGCGTGTATTCGCTGAGGAAAATGTCGCCGTGCGAATTCACCGCGACGGAGCGGGGCAGGGTGAGCTCATGTGCGTTCGTGCCGCGCACGCCCCATTGCCGGACCAGTCTGCCTGCGGGCGTGAAGTGGTTGACCCGCTGATAGTGCGGCTCGAGGACGATGATGTTTCCGTCGCGGTCGCAGTCCATGCCCTTGGGTTTGCCGAGGTCGGTGTGCGGCATCTGCCACGAGAGTAGAAATTTTCCGTCCGGAGAAAATTTTTGCACGCGCCCGGTCATGTCCACGACGAAGAGATTGTCATTCGTGTCGAGCGCGAGGGAACGGGGCTTGTTGAACTCGCCGCTGCCGGTGCCGCGCGCGCCGATGATCTGGACGCGGGAAAAGATTTTGCTGTCGATGGGAAATTCCGACGGCCGCACGGACGGTTTGCAGCCGGTGAGCGTTGCCGAAAAGATTGCGGTGAGAACCATCGCCGCCCTCCAGCGCGTCCGCGCCGCACGCCACAGGGTCCATGCAGCCAAGGGCGCGACGGCCAGCACGAGCAACCAGATGCAGAGGGCGTTCACTTGTGAATTGTGGCCATAGTGAAGCAGGTTGAAGACGCGCAGGGCAAGCGTTTCCCCGCCCGGCGGCAGCACGAGCAGCAGCGTTTCCACGTCCCACAAACAGAGCAGATAAACGGCATGCCACGCGGCGGCCAGTTGCGGTGCGGTCTGCGGCCAGAGCACGCGGCGGAACAAGGTCCAGCCTCGCGCCCCGTCGAGCCGCGCGGCGTCGATCAGCTCGCGATCCGCGCGGCGGATCGCGCCCGCCGCCCCGCTTCCGCCCACCGCGAGGTAACGCGTGACCAGCGCGAACATCATCACGCCCGCGCCGCGATAAAACCAGTCGAGGCCGGGCCGGTTGAAAATGAAAATCAACGCGATGCCGAGAAAAATTCCCGGTGTGAAAAAGAGCAGCCAGAGCAGCGTGCCGCCGCCCTTCGGGGTGCGGACTACCTGTCCCCAGACAATTCCCGCGCCGACCGTCAGTGTCGCCGTGACCGCCGCGAGCCAGAACGAGTGGCCGACCGCCGGCCAGCCCGCTTCGAGCGCCGGCAGCAACTGGCTCCAGGTGCGCTGGCTCCCGCCAAGCTGCGCGAGCGGCACGGCCGCGGAAAAAACGAGCACGAGCCACGTCATCACGCTGCTGAACACAAACCATCCGCCGCCAAGCTGCCGACGAAACAGCGCCGCCGAAACGCCGCCTTCGCCGCGCGGCCAGCGGATGTCCCGATGTTGCAGCAAAAACAGGAGTAGCAAGGGCGCGATGATGAGCGGCCAGCCGAGTTTCAGCGCGGCGAGGTTGTCCAGGTTCGTATTGAACCCCACCCACACTTCCGCCGGGAACACTTTGACCTGTAAAATCGCGGGCACGACGAACTGATTCAGCGCGAGCACGAACACGATGGCTCCGGCCAGGCCGAGGGACGACCGCGCCATCGGCCACAGCAGCCAGCGAAACAGTTTCGCGCCACAGAGCGCGGGATCGCTTTCAAGCTGGCCCGGCTCCAGCCGCCGCCACGCCCCCAGCGCGGCGAATAGAAAAATCGGCCAGGTGAGCAGCGTCAGAATCCAGACCACGCCGGCGGTGGAGAAAATATTCAGCGGGAGCCACTCGCGCCACGCGCCGTGGCCGCCGAGCAGATCGAGCCAGCAGTTGGTGACCAGAAATGGCGGCAGCGCCAGCGCCACGGCGGCCAGCGCGAGCGCGCCGTGGCGAATGGATTTGCCGGAGCCGGCAAGGGCGAGCGCCGCAGTCACGCCGAGGACCGCTGCGAATACCGTGGTCGCCGCAGCGACCAGCAGGCTGTTCTGGAGCAGCGGCCAGTTCATCGCAGGAAGATTTCCTTCAACCGGGCGGTGGTGGATTCCGCATCGCGGATCAAGGCGTCCCAATCCGGCCGTAAGACCGGCGCGGTGATTTCCTCTTTCGAGATATTTTCCAGCGCCTGCGCACTGACGAGACGTTCCACCACCGTGCGGCTTTGCAGGTAATCGAAGAGGCGCTGTGCGGCTTCGGGATGCGGCGCGCCGCGCACGACGGCGACGGTGTTGGGGATCAGCAAACTCTCCGCCGCGAGCGGCAGCGCGGCGACCGGCGCGCCTTCGCGCTGCCCGGCGGCGATGTCGTCCGAATCCGTGAAGCCGATCCAGGCGTCGCCGCGCGCGACAAATTTCACGACGGCGGAGTTGCCATCGACGAGAAACGGCTGATTGGCGGCGAGCGCGCGGCACCAGTTTTGCCAGGCGTCGTCGCCCCACAACTGGCGCAGCGCGTGGAAGTGGGCGGAGGTGGTGCCGAACATCGGATAGGCGAGCGCGACCTTGCCACGCCAGGCGGCGTTTGTGAGTTCCAGCAGACTGGCGGGGGCGATGGGTTGGGGCGTGGGGCGTGGGGCGTGGGGCGTGAGGGAGGTCACGGACCACGCACCGCGCACCACGTTCGTGTTCACGACGACACGCCGGCTCCGCGCGCCGAACGCCGCCCAACCGTTCGTGGCGCGGAAGACGTTTTGCGCGGCAAGCTGGCGGGTGCGGAATTCCTCGTTGCCCCAGAACACGTCGCACTGCGGGTGGTTTTTTTCCGCGAGCAGTCGGTTGGCCAGGCCGACCGTCTTCACGGCCTCGCTGTCGAAGACCGCGCGCGTCTTGATGCCGGTTTCCTTTTCAAATTCACGCAAGATCGGCCCGGCGAATTCCGCGTCCTGCGCGATGTAGATGACGACGGAAGACCTGTTGTTGTTGCAGCCGATGAGCAGCAACACGGCGGCGGTGATCCAGCACCAAAGCTTCATGCTCATCATGGCTCCCACGGATTTGCAGGGAGTTGTCGGCCAAATGCCAAAGGGCAAGAAAGGTGGGGCGCGTCGCTCCGCGCGCGCCGCCGCCCAGTGAAGATGTGCATGATGCATGATAGATTTTCGCGGGTCACGGCGCGCGCGGAGCGACGCGCCCCACCTTCTGACAAGGCCAAACGTCACGCCGTCCGTTTGTGATACCACCACCACTCGAACATCAGCACGAGCAGGCCGGCGGCGGCGATCCAGCGCCAGAGTTCCAGGTTGGCGCGCTTGACCGTGGCGGTGGTCACGTTGCCGTATTTGCCGAAGGGCAGACCGTCGCGCGGGCGAGTGTCGCTCTCCGCCGCGTCCATCAGGTTCACGCAGAAATTGATTTCGTTCGTGCCGGTCTTGAGGCGGTAGAGACCGTTCTTGGTGGTGTCGCCGAAGATTATTTCGTGCGAACTTTTTTCGAGCACGATTTCGCGGACGGTTCCGTCGGGCCGGGTGATCTGCGTCGGGCCGGGCGGCTGGGTGAGGCGCAGGCGGAAGGGTTCGCCGGCCTTGACGGTGAGTTGACTGGCGTTGGCCCCGGACGGGTTGAGCCACTCGACGGCGTTGGCGACGAAGATGGGGAAGGAGATGCGCAACGGCCAGGTGCTTTGCAGCGGATCGAATCCGACCCAGATGACTCGTCGCCGGTCGATCTCGCCGGCCACGATGAGAGGCGTCTGCGGCGAGTCCACGAGCGATACGCCCCAGCCGGGCGATTTCACGGCGAGACTTTCGGCGACCTGCACGTTGTCGAAGTTGACGAAGCGCAGCAGCGGATGGGTGTTGCGCCAATCGACGATGGCCGGCGATTCGACCCGGGAGATTTCCGAGAACCAGTTCGTCTGGCTGACGTGAATGGCGAGCGTGTTGCCAGCCGGCCAGGCGAGCGGCGTAACATCGTCGAGTACCACGAGATCGTAGCCGGGCGCGGCATCGGCGAGGAGTGAGGCGGTGGTCAACTGCACCCGCGGTGCGCCGCGCAGCGCCTTTTCGAGAAACCGGTTACCGCGCGTGACCAGCAGCACTTTGACCGGTTGGGGCAGGAGGCTGATGATGCTGGCCTGATTGTCGGCGGCCAGATCGTCGGGCGTCGTCAGGCGAATAGTGAACACGCCGTCGCGCGTTTGTGGCGCGAGAAAAACGTCCTTGAAGGTGTTCGTGGGCGGGATGGTGATCGACCGGACTTCGAGCACCTGGCTGTCGAAGCGCAGTTCGAGCTCGGCCTTCGCCTCGTTGGTCATGGGGTTCACGACGCTGGTGAAAATCGCGCGCTGCGCGGCGTTGTCGGGATTGGCGCGGACGTCGAGCGAAGTGATGCCGAGATTGAAGACGCGCTGGCCGACGCGGTGATAGACGAGCGGCAACGTCTGGTTTTCAAACTCGCCAAGATTGGGCAGCGCGCCGTCGCTGAAGAGATGGATTTCAGGATTCGCGCTTTTTTCCTGGTCTCGGATCAGGGTCTGCGCGAGTTTCAGCGCCTCGGCGATGCGCGTGGGCGAGTCAGCGGGTTCGCAGGCTTTGAGGACGCGGCGCAAAGCCTGTTTGTCGCTGGTGGCAGATTGCTTGACCTCGGTCTGTGCGCCGACGAGGAACACGGCGAGTTGGTCGTTGTCGGCCATGCCGTCCACCCATTTCAGCGCTTCGGTGCGGGCCTTCTCGAAGCGCGACGGTTTTTCATCGATGCTTTGCATCGAGGCCGACCCGTCGAGGATGAGCACGCGCAGCCGGCTGTTCCTGGAGTTGCCGGTGAGGAACGGGCGGGCGAGCGCGAAGACGACAAGCGCGAGCAGGAGGAGTTGGAGGATCAGCAGCCAGTTGTGGCGGAGCCGCTGGAAGGGCGCGTTGGCCTGCGTTTCGGCGAGAAATTTCTGCCAGAGCAGTGTGCTCGATATCAGCTTCACGACGCGCTTGCGCTTGAGCAGATAGAACACGATCACCACCGGGATGGCGGCGGCGAAGGCGAAGGCTTCGGGCGAAAGAAAATTCACGACCAGACCTCCGACGCGCGCAGTTGCTTGAGCAAAAGTTCCTCGAGCGAAGTGGCGGAACTGACGCTGAAAAAGTTGACACCGCGGCTGGAGCAGAATTCTTTCAGACGCTGGCAGAAGTTTTGCACGGTCTGCTGGTAGGCGTGCAGGCGGAATTTTCCGAACGTTACCTCCTGCATCGCGCCGGACTCGGCGTCGATCAACCGCAGATCGCCAAAGGTCGCGGGGGACAGTTCCTCGGGCGCGAGGATTTGCACGGCGTTCACTTGAAAGCCGCGCCCGACCAGCGCGGTGAGGCCGGCTTCGTAGCCGGCGGGGTCAAGGAAATCACTCAGCACCATCGCCACGCCGGCCTGCCGCGCTTCGAGCGCGCCGCGGCGCAGGGCTTCGTTGAGATTCGCGGTGCCGCCGGCTGTGAGCGCGGAGAGGTTTTGAAAATAGGTGAGCGACGATTTGCGACCGCGCACCTGTCGCAACGCGCCACGCGCAGTGGAATCCGCCGCTTTCTCCGGGAACGGCACGATGGTCACGCGGTCGAAGCCGCAGAGCGCGACGTAGCCGATGGCCGCCGCCACCTGCCGCGCAAAATCAAACTTGCGCGGCTCGCCGAAAGTCATCGACTCGCTGGCGTCGAGAAAAATGCGGACGGGCAACTCGCGCTCCTCCTCGTAGAGTTTCAGAAACAGCCGGTCGAGCCGGCCGAACAAGTTCCAGTCGAGATAGCGCAGGTCGTCCCCAGCGACGTAGTTGCGGTAGTCGGCGAATTCGACGGACTGCCCTCGCGCCTTGCTGCGGCGCTCGCCCTTGGCGGAACTTTTCGCGCGGCGCGCGGCGAGCAGTTGAAACTGTTCCAGCCGGCGGAGGAGTTCGGGAGGGAGCAGCGCATTCATGGTTGATGGCAGATTCAGCCTTGTCGCGCGCTAGAGTCCGTTCACAAATTTTTGCATCGCCTCTTCCTGCCGTTCGATGCTTTCGACCAGTTTGAACTGCGTGCGGCAGCGGTCGAGGTTGTGGCCGGAGCGATGCACGCGAAAATAGGTGTCGCCATTGAGGTAGTCGGTGAGGAATCGCAGCCCGATGGTGAAGGTGATGAGCTTGCCGGAAAACGCGATCAGGGCGCGTTCGTTTTTGGTGAGGAACGATCCCGCCGCCTCGAGATAACCGCGCGCCAGCGCCTGGAACATCGGCATCCCCATCTTCACCTTCGACAGGTCCAACTCGTCCTCCAACGTCGGGCTGGTGGTGGTGCGGACCATGTCGCCGAAATCGTAGAGCGCACAGCCGGGCATCACCGTGTCGAGGTCCACCACGCAGCAGGCCCGGCCGGTCTTCACGTCGAGCATCACGTTGTTGAATTTCGTGTCGTTGTGGGTGATGCGCTCCGGGACTTTCTTTTTGGCGAGTGCGTCCAGAATGACGCCGGTGATTTTCTCCCTGGTTAGGGCGAATTCGATTTCCGCTTTCGCCGACGCGGCGCGGTTACAGCGGTCCTCGGCGGCGGCTTTTTGCAGCGCGGCGAAGCGTCTCCGGGTGTTGTGGAAATGGGGAATGGTTTCGACGAGCCGTTTGCCAGGCAGATCGACGAGCAGTTGCTGAAACTCGCCAAAGGCACGGCCCGCTTCGAACGCCTGTTTCGCCGTCTCCACCGCTTCGAACGTTCGCAGGCCCTCGATGAAGACAAAGGTGCGCCAGCATTCGCCCGTTTTCGTGCGGTGAAACGGACGCCCGTCGCGCGTGGGAATGACGGTGAGCGACCGCCGCGTGATATCGGCGGCACCGGCGGCCTGCAGCTTGGCGCGCAGATGCGCGGTGACGCGGAGGACATTGTTCATCACGCCGTCCGGGTCCTTGAAGACCGTCGTGTTGATTTTTTGGTGAATGTAACGCACCGGCACGCCGCCCTGATTGTAGGTGGCGATGTAGGTCTCGTTGATGTGGCCGATCTTGCACGGCTCGGCGTGGAGAATTTCCCCGTAGATTTGAAACGCTAGGGAAATTTCGAGGAGGTGATGTTCTTCAAAGGCGGGCATGAAAATCAGGCGGCGACGGCCGCCGCATCCTTTGGCACCTCCGAAAGAATCTTCGCGATGATCAGATCGGTGGTGACGCCCTCGGCTTCGGCCTCAAAATTCAAAATCAGCCGGTGCCGCAGCGCCGCCGTGGCCACGGCCTGAATGTCATCGAAGCTCACGTTGAAGCGGCCTTGGGTGAGCGCGCGAACCTTGCCGGCGAGGATCAGGCACTGGCCGCCGCGCGGGCTGCTGCCAAACCGCAGGTATTGGTTGGCGATGGGCGCGGCGGTGTCGGTCTTCGGATGCGTCGCAAGGACGAGTCGCACGGCGTAGTCCTTGACGTGCGACGCGACCGGCACCTGGCGCACGAGCTTTTGCAGTTCCGTCACGGCGTCGTGGTTCAGCACTTTTTTGACTTCGGCTTTCGTGTTCTCCGTGGTGCGGGTGAGGACTTCGGTCAGTTCAGCGCGCGAAGGGTAGCCGACGACGAGCTTGAAGAAAAAGCGGTCGAGTTGGGCCTCGGGCAGCGGGTAGGTGCCTTCCTGGTCGATCGGGTTTTGCGTGGCGAGCACGAAGAATGGCTCGGCGAGTTTGCGGATTTCGCCACCGGCGGTGACGCTTTTTTCCTGCATGGCTTCGAGCATGGCCGACTGCGTCTTGGGCGTGGCGCGGTTGATTTCGTCGGCGAGAATGATCTGCGCGAAGATGGGGCCTTTCTGAAACTGAAACTCGCGGCGGCCGGCCGGCGACTCGACGACGAGGTTGGTGCCGAGAATGTCCGCCGGCATGAGGTCGGGGGTGAACTGAATACGGTTGAACGGCAAATCGAGCACCTCGCTGAGCGTGCGGACGAGCAGCGTCTTGCCGAGGCCGGGGACGCCTTCGAGCAGGACGTGCCCGCCGGCGAGAATGGCGGTGAGCGTGCCCTCGACAATTTCATCGTGCCCGACGATGACCTTGCCGATTTCGGCGCGGAGGGCGGACCAGGAGTCGCGGAAGGAGGCGATTTGTTGTTCGGTGGTCATAAAATAATCAGGGAGGGAGAGGACGAGAAATTCGGACGAAAAGTTTTACGGGCGAGATGGCCGGGGACACAGCCGGGACGGCTGCCCCACTGGGCGGCGGCGATTGCGGGGTTCGGAGTAGATAAAGCTGCTCCCGGCCAGGTTTCATTCTTCCTTGGTTTGAAAATCACGTCTGGAACTGTGCACTTGATTCCCTTTTCAGCCGACAGGGACAACCTAAAGGTTGAACTTCAACGAAAACGGCCCGCGCGCGGCGTTGGAGTTCACGCTTTAGTGTGTCCGCTGGGGCAAGGGGAGTCTGGTGCATAACCCTAATCACTTCTTCAAATCGTCAAAGTAGTCGCGCACCGCGCCGCGATAGGCGCGCGGCACCTGGTCCTGGTTGAGCGCGCTCTGCGCCTCGGTCTGCGCGGCGGTGGCGGCTTCCTGGAAATCCACCTTGCTCGTCCCTTTGATCGAAACGCCCTTGAGCGTGATGTTCGGCATCGGGCCGCCGGGAGCCATCTGGCCTTTCACCTTCGTCGGCTTGAGCGCGCTGTTCAGCGATTCATCGCGCTCGCTCTGGCCTTTACCGGCCATGTCGGGACGCTGCACGCCGGAGTTGTCCACCGGGTCCTGCGGAACTTTGTCGGGATAATAAGTCCAGCCGGTCTCGTCCTCGGTCCAAGTGCCGACGCCGGAAGCGCCGGTGCCGCGCTGGCCCGGCTTGGGGTTGAAACCATTGCCCGGATTCTTGCACTGGCCCCAGCCCTGACCGGTGGCGATGGCCTGCTGCGCGCGTTCGAGCGCGGCGATGGTGTCGGAAAGCTGCTGCGCGTCGGCGAGTTGCTGGGCGAGCTTGTCGAGTTCCGCGCGGGCGTCGGCCAGCGCTTGCGCGGCCGGCTGATTGGCCTGCGCTTTTTGCGCGTCCGAACCGGCCTGCTTCGCGGCCTGCATCTGCTGCACGGCGTTCTTCAAATGCTCGGCGACCTTGCCGTAATCGCCCGCCGGATCCACCGCCTTGGAAACTTCCGCCAGCATTTTTTTCAACTGCTCCTGCGTAAGCTGCCCGGTCTTCAACTGCTCGGTCATCTTTTGCAGCGTCTGCTGCGCGGCGTCGGTCTGGCCGTTCTTCAACTGCTCAGCCAGGTCCTTGCCGAGTTGCGCCATCTGCTGCTGCGCGTTCTGCATCGCCTGGGCCATGTTCTGAAGTTTTCCAAGATCGGCCCCGGCGGCGGTGAGATCTTTCAGGAACTGATCGACGTTCCCGTTTTGCAGCGCCTGGATGGCGTCCTCGAGATTGTCCATCGGCAGGCCGGCGTCGCGGGCGTGCTGGGCGAGCTGGCTGAGGGATTGGGCGAGCTGTTCGCGCGCGGCCTTGCCTTCGGGCGTGTCCTTGTCGGGCAGCTTCGACGCGGCGGCCTTGGCCTTCGCGAGGGCGTTTTCCATCTTCTGCAATTTCTCAACGTCCGCGCCGTCGCCTTTGCCGAGCGATTTTTGCAGCGTGTCGATCTGCTTTTTCAGCGCCTCGGGATTCGGCCCGCCGCGGCTGCCACTGTCGCGCGCGGCTTTTTCGAGCGGCTTCAACGCGGGATTTTTCGCGAGGTCCCTGGCCTCCTCCTTCAATTTCTCGGTGGCGTTGGCCAGGTCTTTCAGCGCCTCGACGCGCGTCAACGGCTGCTGCATGAGCTGCTGGGCCAGCTCGGCGACGGTGCCGAGCGCCTCTTTGGTCGGCTCGAGCGCGGGCGCGCGCTGCTCCAGGCTGTGCTTGGTCAGTTCCGCGAGCTGCTTGCCGGTCTCCTTGATGTTCGCCTTGTCAATTTCCTTCTGGAAGAACTGCGCGCTCCGGCGTTCCGGGGCGAAGCCGAGTCCCGCGCCGATCGCCAGCACCAGCACCGACCAGCGCGCCACCGTCGGCAGATGGAACGGGAGCAGGCGGCGCGCGTCGAGTCCCTGCGCGTGCCGCGAGGCGTCGGCGAGGAGCAGGGTTTTCCACTCGGCGGACGCGGGCGATTGCGCGACTTCGAGCGCCGTGCCGAGACGTTCCTGCAAATGCTGGCGGGCATCGATCCACCGCGCGGTTTCGCCGACGGTGGGTTTGTGCCAGCCGCCGATGACGAGTCCGGCCAGCATCGCGAGGCCCGCGGCGGCGGCGGCGGCGGCGAGCGACCAGCCGGGGATGGGAAACAGTTTGTAAGCGGCGAGGGTGAGCAGCCAGAGGATCGCGCCGACGAACAGCCCGCGCCAGAAACCCCGCAGCGCGCGGTCTGAGCGACGGCGGCGCGACGCCTGGTCGAGCGCCGATTGGATGGTTTGCAACTCGTTCACGGTGGTGGGAAGGTGCGCCCGGCGCGCAGTTTTGGCGAGATTTAATTGGCCTTCATTGCCGCTCGTATTCGCCCTTGTTCACGCGCTTGAGGACGGTGAAGCCGGCCTTCTTCGCGTCGGTGATGGAGAGCGGCTTCAGTTTGTGGGGCGAGCTGAAGTTCGAGAGGATTTTGCGGACCGGCCTCCGGCAGGCCGGGCAATTGGTCAGAGGTTTGGCGGAGAGCGGGCGGCGTAAAGTGAACTTGCCGCCACAGGCCACGCAATCGCCCTCGCACAGTTCGTATTCGTAAAGCGGCATAAGTTGTGTCGATTAACCCGCATCTCAGACCGGAAATCAACTGGTCTCGTTCAAATCGTTCTTATTATCCGTCGGGGCTTCTCGGAACGGCTCCGTGCGCCGCAGCCACCGCGCCATGACCAGGAAAAATCCATGCAGCGCGAGCAGGCCGAGCGCGATCCATTGCTCGAACCACACCGCGCGCAAACCATCCCTCCAGCCGCCCGCGTGCCGCCACTCGCTCCCGCTCGTCAGTAAAATCCAAACCGCGCCCAGCGCCGGAAAAATCCAGAGCCACGCCAGCACGGTGCAAAGTTGTGCGCGTGGCTGGTAACAGGGTTTCGATTCGCCGGCGGTTTCGGGTTGGGCTTTCATCGGTCAGTGACGCTGGGAGCGTCTGCGCATCTTCGTTGGGAGTTCCGCGTTTACGCGTTAGGGTGCTCTGAAGACCCCGGTCTGCGTCAACGCGAAGCTTTAAACTAAAAATCTGCGTTCATCTGCGGTTTCAAATTACTTGCTCAGTTCGCCAGGCATTGCTCAAACCCCGCACGGATTTTTGCCTCGTCCAGTTCGCGCCCGATGAAGACAAGCTGGCTCAGGCGTTTTTCATCTGTTTTCCAAAACCGTTCCGGCGCGGAATCAAACAGCATTTGGACGCCTTGAAACACGACGCGCTTGGGCTGCCCCTGGATGTGCAGCACGCCCTTGCTGCGGTAAATGTCCTCGCCGAGCGAGTTGAGCAACTCACCGAACCACGCCTCCAGCTTCTTCAAGTCGAGCGGCCGCTCCTCCTCCAGATAAAATGAGCGCACGCTTTCGTCGTGGTGATGATGCGTCGGCGCGTCGGTGGCGACGGGCGTGAGTGTCAGCTTCGTGGAAAATTTTCCAGGCGCGATGAACGGCGCGGCCAGTTCGCGCGCCTTCACGTTGAGAATTTTTCCGAAATCAATCTGCGAGCGCTGCGTGCGGTGGATTTGCGCGAGGGCGTTCATGCTGCGGAGCCGCGTCTCGACCCGCGCCAGTTCCTCCGGCGTGGCGAGATCGGATTTGTTGAGCAGGATGACGTCGGCGAAAGCAATCTGGGCCCGGGCCTCGGTGCCGTCCTTCAGCTCCTTTTCCAGATGGCGCGCGTCCACCACCGTCACGATGGCGTCGAGCCGCAGTTTCCCCGCCAGCTCCGAGGCCATGAAGGTGTGCGCGATGGGGCTGGGGTCGGCCAGGCCGGTGGTCTCGATGACCACGTAGTCGAAGCGCTTCTGCTTTTGGAAAAGGCCGTTCAAACTTTTGATGAGATCGCCGCGCACGCGGCAGCAGAGGCAGCCGTTGTTCAACTCCAGGATTTCCTCGTCCGCCCCGACGACGAGTTGGTGGTCGATGCTGATCGCGCCGAATTCGTTGATGATGATGGCGCACTTGTGGCCGTGCGGTTGGGTGAGCAGATGGTTGAGCAGCGTCGTCTTGCCCGCGCCGAGGTAGCCGGTGAGCACGGTGACGGGAATCGGTTCTTTCTGTTTCATGCGCGGAGACTGCCAGAAACGGGCGGTGAAACCGAAGTTTTTTACACGCTGCATCGTTCCCAGCCGGATTCGCAATCTTGGCTCATTTCTGTCTCGCTCCAAGAAAGTCCACCGTGTACATGTCTTGCTGAAGCGAACCAAAACAATGCGATTCTTGAACTGGCCGACACTGCTCTTGGCGGAGCAGTGGTTTCGAACGAGGAAATCGTTCCTGAATCAGCAGCGTTGCAAGAACTGGACGCGCTGAATGCGGAAGCAGAGCAGCGATGGAAAGACAAGCTCAAGGTCGATGCTTCCCTCACGCGCTCGCTCGTGAGTTTTCAGGCAAACAAGAGCCGGGCGATTTACCGGTGGTACAAATACAAGGAAGCTTTCTCCGCCGGTCTTGTTGAAGTTCTTCTCGGCAAACACACCAACGGCAAGGGACTGCTGCTCGACCCATTCGCCGGGAGTGGCACGGCGATGTTCGCGGCTGGCACCCAAGGCATGGAAGCAGAAGGAATAGAACTTCTCCCCATCGGACAGACCATCATCGACACCAAACAAATCATTGATTGGGAACTGGAGCGGGCCGATGTCGAAGCGATCAGCGTTTGGGCGGCGACGGCTCCATGGAAAGACTCTACTGAGTGTCGCCAACTCCATGAGCTTCGTATCACAAAAGGCGCGTACCCGCCTGACACGGTGGTTTCCCTCGGTAAGTATTTGGCGGCTGCGGAACGCGAGAACAAGCGGGTTCAAGCAGTTCTACAGTTCGCATTGCTTTGCATCTTGGAAACAATCAGCTACACGCGAAAGGACGGGCAATACCTTCGCTGGGATCATCGCTCCGGGCGACGACAGGGGGAAAAAGGTTTTCAACAAAGGCCCCATCCTGAATTTTGAGATGGCAATCCGGGACAAACTTCAACAAATCGTCGAAGATCTCAAAACATCGGAATTACCTGAAGGTCTCTTCTCCGGTGTTCGGCGTCCGCCGGAGGTTCTCCTGCACCGAGGTTCATGTCTTGATCTTCTGCCAAAGCTAAAGACTGAAGCATACGATTGCGTCGTAACCTCCCCCCCATACTGCAATCGCTACGATTACACGCGGACGTATGCGCTCGAGCTGGCTCTGCTCGGTGTGACGGAAGATGAACTCGTCGGCCTCCGGCAGGCTATGCTGAGTTGCACTGTCGAAAACCGCGCCAAAGACCTGTTGGCCATCAACCCGGCTTGGCAGAACGCCATCACCGCTGCCGATCAGCAGCAACTTCTGCAAAAAATTCTCGCCTACCTCGAAAACCTCAAGGAGAGGGATTTGCTGAACAATGACGGCATTCCCCGCATGGTTCGGGGATATTTTTATGAGATGGCCTGCGTTATTGCTGAGTGTGCGCGAGTGCTGAAACGCGATGCCCCCCCTCATCATGGTCAACGACAATGTGCGGTATGCCGGAGCCTGTGTTCCCGTGGACATCATCCTTTCGGAAATGGCCGAGCAGCTTGGGTTCCGAGTGGAGAACATTCTCGTGTTGCCGAACGGCAAAGGAAACAGCAGCCAGCAA
>SIBH01000005.1 GCA_009695285.1 Pedosphaera sp. | reverse complement strand
CACCGGCGACGCCGTGAGTGGTTCGGCGGCGATCGGCGCGGACGGGACGATCTATTTCGGCTCGCGCGACGCGAAGTTCTACGCGCTCAACCCGGACGGCTCCCAGAAATGGGCCTTCGAGACCCGCAGCGAGATCAGCTCGTCGCCGGCCCTCGGCGTGGACGGCGTGATCTATTTCGGCTCGGATGATTTCAACCTCTACGCGCTCAATCCGGACGGCTCCAAAAAATGGGCGGCCGCCACGGCCAACTCCATTCATTCCTCGGCGGCGCTCGATCGCGACGGCGTGATCTACATCGGCTCGAAGGATCGCAAGCTGCGCGCCTGCGGGCCGGACGGGAAGCCGCGCTGGGAATTCACCACCGGCTTCTGGGTGCAGTCCTCGCCGGCGATTGGCGCGGGTGGCACCATCTACGTTGGCTCCGGCGACCGGAAGTTGTATGCGATTAAGGGGCCGAAAAATTCCGGCAAGGCCCCCTGGCCGCAACTGCAACGCGACGCGGCGCGCACCGGGCGGATGACGGGCCAATAGCATGACGTTCCTCCAGCCATTCATTTTGTGGGGACTGCCGCTGCTGCTGCTACCGATTCTCATTCATCTTTTCAACCGCCTCCGGCACCGCCCGATGCCGTGGGCGGCGATGATGTTCCTCCGCTCGGCCACGCGCAAATCCACCCGTTACGCGCGGCTGCGGCAGTTTCTCGTGCTGCTCTTTCGTGTTCTCGCCGTGCTGGTGCTGATCCTCGCCCTGAGCCGTCCACTCTCCGGCGGTTGGCTCGGCTGGATGATGGCCACCGCGCCGGACGTGATCCTGCTCGTGCAGGACCGCTCCGCCAGCATGGAGGTGCGCGACGCCGGGAACACGCTGACCCGGCGCGGCACGGCGCTGAAACTTTTTTCCGACGCGGCGCAGGGGTTTGAGGAATCGAGCCGGTTCGTTCTCCTCGAAAGCGCGGTCCGCGCCCCGCAGGAAATCGCCGGCGCGGCCACGCTCCCGGAATTGTCGGCGACCGCCGCGACCGACACCGCCGCCGACCTCCCGGCGTTGCTCCAGACCGCGCTCGACTGGTTCGCGCAAAACCGTCCCGGTTCCGGTGAAATCTGGATCGCGTCCGATTTGCAGCGCGCCAACTGGCGGCCCGAGAGCGACCGCTGGCCTGCGCTGGCCGCCGGTCTCGCCGCGTTGCCGCAGCGTGTCCGCATACGACTGCTCGCGCTCAACAAGGAGCCGGAGGCCAACGCCTCGGTCGCGATTCTGGAAGTGAACCGCCGCCAGCGCGACGGCCAGGCCGCGCTGGAAATTGTCCTCGACCTCGAACGCAACGCCACCGGCGCGGCCACGCTGCCGCTGGCGATGACGGTGGACGGCGCGCGTTCGCAGGTGGAATTGAAAATGGACGGCCAGTCGCTCCGCTACCGCCACACCGTGCCGCTCGCCGGCCGGGACGCGGAAGGCTGGGGCTTTGTCGAACTGCCGGCGGATGCGAACCTCGCGGACAACAAAAGTTTCTTCGTTTATGGCGCGCCGCCGGTCCTGCGTTCGGCGGTGGTCGCGACGGACGCGCCCAGCCGCCGCTTCCTGCAACTGGCCGCCGCGCCCGATCCGAAAAACACCAACCAGATTTGCGAGGTCATCGCGCCCGCTGCGGTCGAGAGCGCGAACTGGGGGGACTACGCGATGGTCGTCTGGCAGGGCGCGCCACCAACCGGCCCGGTGGCGGCGCGGCTGCAGGCCTTCGCCGTGGCGGGCGGGATGCTGGTTTTCTTTCCGCCGGGCGCCGCCGGAAAATTTGAAGCTGCCGGCTGGGACGAACTGCAAACCGCGCCCGCCGACCAGCCGTTTCAAATTTCAAAGTGGGAGGAAACCGATGGGCCGCTCGCCAAAACCGAGGAAGGGCTGGCGCTGCCGCTGGCCGAACTCGTGGTGCAAAAAAGGCAGGCCATCGTCGGGGAAAAAACCGCCCTCGCCACCTTCGGCGACGGCTCGGCGTTTCTGACGCGGCGCGCGGCGGGCCAGGGGCAGATTCTTTTTTGCGCGTCGTTGCCGAACGCCGAGTGGTCGGACCTCAACGACGGCGCGGTGCTGGTGCCGATGCTGCAACGCTTGCTCCAGGACGGCGGGCGGCGGTTCGCGCGGGCCGTCTTTCTGGAGTGCGGCGACGCGGTGACGTTGGGCGGGGAACGCTGGACGCCGGTTGACACCACCGCGCCGAAGGAGATTCGCCTGCGCGCCGGAGTGTATCGCGGCGGCGGGCGGTTGGTCGCGGTGAACCGTCCGGCGCGCGAGGACGATCGGGAGATTCTGGAGGCGGCCAAGGCGAAGGCGCTATTCGGCCCGCTGCCGGTGCAGTTATTCGAGGAACAGCGCAGCGGCGAAGGCCGGACGCAGTCGGAATTGTGGCGGCTGTTTCTGTTCGGCGTGGCGTTGTTCCTGATCGTCGAGGCGGTGCTGATCCTGCCCGGCCGCGAGGAGCGCACGGATTTGAAAACCGCCAGGAGTGTCGCGACATGACGGGCCACTGGTCATTCTCCGCGCCGTTCCTGATCCTCGCGCTGGCGGCGCTGGTCTGGCTCGTCTCGGCCTGGCTGTGCTGGGCAAACTGGCGGCGGCGCGGCGGCAGCGGAAAAATTCTCGCGCTCGAAGGATTGCGCCTGCTGGTGATGACGATGATCGGCCTCACCCTGCTGCGGCCGGAGTTCGTCAGGAAAATTATCATCACTGAGCAGCCGGAGATCGTCATCCTGGGCGACGCCTCCGGCAGCATGGTGACGCGCGACGTAGTAGTCGGTGAGGGGAACGTGCTGCGCCGCGACGAGTGGCTGGCCGAACGGCGCGCGACAAATTTCTGGAGGCCGCTGGAGAAGAATGCGCGGGTGATCGTCGAAGATTTTTCCAAGTCGTCCACCAACGCCGGGCCGGCGCGTTTCGACGAGGGCACCGACCTGAATGCCGCGCTTGAGGCGCTGTTGCAACGGCAGAAAAATCTCAAGGCCGTGCTGATCCTCTCGGACGGCGACTGGAACTTGGGCCAGTCGCCGCTCGGGGCCGCGACCCGTTTTCGCGCGCGCAACGTGCCGGTCTATTCGGTGGCGATTGGCAGCGAGACGCCGCTGCCCGACCTGGTGCTGCTGCCGGTGGCCGCGCCGTCCTACGGGCTGCTGGGCGAACAGATTTCCATTCCGTTCAAGGTGCAAAGTTATTTGCCGCGCGAAGTCAAAACCACCGTGACGCTCAAGGGCGGCAACGGCGTGGAGGTGCGGAAGGAGATCACCATCCCGGCCTGGGGGCAGTTGCAGGATTCGCTGGTAATGGCGCCGCGCGCGCTCGGCGAGTTCACCTTCAACCTCAAGCTGCCGGTGCAGCCGGAGGAGGCGCTGCCCGACAACAACGAGCAGGATTTCCGCATCGCCATCCGCACCGAGAAGCTCAACGTGCTGGTCGTCGAATCGCTGCCGCGCTGGGAATATCGTTTCCTCCGCAACGCTCTCGCGCGGGATCCGGGCGTGGACATGCGCTGCCTGCTCTTTCATCCGGGCATGGCCGTCGGCTCGGGGAGCAATTACCTCAGCGCGTTTCCGGAGAGCAAGGAGGCGCTCGCCAAATACGACGTAGTTTTTCTGGGCGATGTCGGCCTCGGCGGCAACGAGTTGACCAGCCGCGACACCGAGTTGATCAAGGGCCTCGTCGAGCAGCAGGGCAGCGGGTTGGTCTTCCTGCCCGGCGCGCGCGGGCGGCAACTGACGTTCGCTTCCGACCCGATCAGCGAGCTGCTGCCGGTGGTCTTTGACGACAAAAAATCCGAGGGCATCGCGGCGGCGAATGAGTCTAATCTCGTCCTGACTCCGGCGGGCCGGGGCCATTTCCTGACCCTGCTGGCGTCGGACGAAAACCGCAATGAAGCCATCTGGAAAAATCTGCCGGGCTTTTACTGGAGCGCCGCCGTGCAGCGCAGCCGGCCCGGCTCGGAAGTGCTGGCCGTCCACTCGGCGATGCGCAACGCCGGAGGCAGGGTGCCCTTGCTCGTGACCCGGCCCTTCGGCAGCGGCGAGGTGCTCTTCATGGGCACGGACAGCGCGTGGCGCTGGCGGCGCGGGGTCGAGGACAAGTATCACTACCGTTTTTGGGGACAGGTCGTGCGCTGGATGTCGCACAAGCGGCACATGGCGCAGGGCGAGGGGATCCGCCTTTCGTTCAGCCCGGAAAATCCGCGCGTCGGCGAAGGGGTTTTCTTCCAGGCGACCCTGCTCGATCTGGACAGTGCGTCGGAGCGCGAGACGGTGACGGCGAAAATCGTCTCCCCATCCGGCAAGTCCGAGCGGCTGGAGTTCGCGCCGGTCACGGGCGGCTGGGGAGTTTACAAAAGCGGCTTCACCCCGCGCGAGGGTGGCAAATACAAGCTGACCGTCGCCGGCGAAAAGGGCGGACGCCGGCTCGAAACGGAAATCCTCGTCGATCAGCCGCAGCGCGAAAAAATCGGCCAGCCGGCCAACGCCGCCGTGCTGCGCGAACTAGCCGACCTGACGCGCGGTGCCAGCGTCACGACGGGCAGTCTGGACGAGCTGGTGAAGAAAATCTCGGCGCTCCCAGAGACCGAGCCGGTCGAGCGGCGGCTCCGGCTGTGGTCGAATCCTTGGTGGGGCGGACTCATCCTTTTACTGCTGGGCATTTACTGGACGGCGCGGAAAGTTGCAGGGATGATTTAACGCACCTGGATTATGAAACATCAAACCAGCTATCCAACCCAACTGCCGGAGAATCTGCGTCTCAAGTTCCAGGCCCTGGAGCGGCGGCTCTGGTGCGTGGACACGACCATCGCGGTCTGCGGCGCGTTGAGCGGGCTGATCACTTCCTACGCGCTGATTTTTATTTCCGACCGGTTCTGGGACACGCCCCCGGTCTTGCGCGCGGTCTGCACGCTGGCCGGGCTGGGCGTCTCGGCGTGGTTCGCGTGGGGCTGGCTCCAGCACTGGGTCTGGCAGCGGCGTGATTCCCGCGCGCTGGCCAATGTCGTTCAGCGGAAACATCGCCGCCTCGGCGACCGCCTGCTGGGCATCGTGGAGTTGGCTGACGAGGGAAAGCGCCCGGCCAACGTCTCGGCCGAGCTGTGCCGCGCCGCCATCGACCAGGTTTCCACCGAGGCGGTGAGCTTCGACTTCGGCGCGGCGGTCGCGACGCGCAAGCCCAAGATGTATTTCCTCGTCGCGATGCTGCTCCTGGCGCTGCTCCTAGCGCCGTGGTGTTTCGTGCCGGGCGCGAGCTGGAACGCCTTCGCCCGCTGGGCGTGGCCGGGAAAATCGGTCGAGCGCTACACGTTCGTCAGCCTCGAACAACTGCCGTCGAGCCTAGTCGTGCCGCACGGCGAGCCGTTTGAAATTCTTTGCCGCGTGCGGCTGCATCCGTTTTGGAAAAGCCCGCGCGCCACCGGCCAGTATGACCGGCAGACGGCCGTCGCCGCGCCCATTGTCGGCGGCCAGGCGCTCTTCAAAATCCCCGCGCAGACCAAGGCCGGGCTGCTGACGGTGAAGATCGGCGATGTCACCAAACGCATCGGCGTCGAGCCGACGTTTCGTCCCGCGCTCAAGCAGCTCGCGGCGCGAATTCATTTTCCCGAGTACCTGCAGCACCCGGACGCCGACGAGCCGGTGCGCAACGGCGCGTTCTCGTTTCTCGAAGGGAGCCAGGTGATTTTCAAAGGCCAGGCCAGCCGCGCCCTCGCCACGGCCACGGTGGGCCTGACGCGGCTCGAGGCCGGCCCGGCCAAGCCCGACGAGTTGACGGTGCGCGGCGCGGAATTTCAAACACGGCAGCTCCCGCTCGACGGCCTGACGCGCGCGACCTTCGACTGGCGCGACCAACTCGGCCTCGCCGCGCCGGCCGCGTGGGCGCTGGGCTTGCTCAGCAAAAAAGACGGGTCCCCGGAGCCGAATTGTCCCGACCAGGCCGCGTCGGTGGCGATGCTGGCGGAGGAAGTTTTGGAAATCAAAACCGCCGCCGAGGATGACTACGGCCTGCGCGAACTGGGCGTGACCTGGGAATGTGTGCGGCGGCAGGAGACGAACCTCGTGGCGCGAGCCGACACCGTGCTGAAGCCGGGCGCGCCGCAGTCCCGATCGCTGGCGTCAGGCTTCCGCTTTTCGCCCACGCTGCTCCATTTGCCGGAGGACACGGTGGTGACGCTGCGGGCCTACGCCACGGATTATCTGCCGGGCCGCCGCCGCGCGGAATCGGCGCTGCACCGCATTTACATCCTCAGCCGCGAGGAGCATGCGCGGCTGGTGCAGCAGCAGTTTGAAAAAATCGCCGCCGAGCTGGAGGAGGTCACGCGCCGCGAGGAGTCGCTGGCCGAGGCTGGGCGCGAGACGAAAAATCTTCCCGCCGAAAAACTCGCCGCCGAGGCCGCCGCGAAAAAACTCGGTGACCAGGCCGCCGAGCAGTCGGCCATCGCCCGCAAGACCGAGGCACTGGCGCAGAAGGCCGCGGAGACGATGCGCGAGGCGATGCGAAACAAGTCGATTCCCAACTCGATGATACAGCAATGGGCGCGGCACCTGGAGGTGATGCAGAGCCTCGCCGGCGAACAGATGCCACCGGCGGCGCAGTCGCTCTCCAGCGCGCAACAGAATCCCGGCCAGCGCTCCGAGGAGGTCGCCAAGGCCGTCGAGCAGGAAAACAAGATTGTGGCCGCGCTCCAGGAACTGCAGAAGAAAATCGGTTCAACGCTCGACAGGATGCAGGCTTCAACACTCGCGGCCCGGCTGCGCAAGGTGGCCGGTTTCGAAAAAGAGATCGGCGAGACGCTCCGCAAAATGCTGCCCGAAACCATCGGCCTGGCGGCGGACCAGTTGCCCGCGCCGCACAAGGCCACCGCCTCGCGGTTGGTGTCCGGCCAGGAGAAGAGCGGCCAGGAATCGCAGAGTTTGCAGGACGAGATCAGCCGGTTCTTCGACCGCACGAGCATCACGAACTACGGGCACGTCGTGCTGCAGATGAAGGAGACGAAGGTGATTGAGGAGATTGGAAAGAACATCGACCTGCTTCGGCGTTACGTCGCCGTCCGGGCCTCGGCCCAGGCCGACGGGTTTTCCAAAAAATTCAACGAGTGGGCCGCGGTCATCGAGGACGCGCAAAAGGACGACCCGGAGACTTCCGATTCGCAAGGCGAGTCGGGCCAGATGTCCGAGGCGGCGTTGCGCCGGTTGCTGGCCCTACTGCGGTTGCGGCAGGCGGAGGAGAACGTGCGCGAAAACACCACCGCGCTCGAAGAGTTGAAGGAAGGCCGGTTCAGCTACCGCGAGGACAGCAAGCTGCTCTCGGTGTTTCAAAGTTTCGTGGCCGATGATCTCCAACGGCTGGTTGACACGGGACCGAGCGAGTTTTTGCCGAAGGCGCACGAAGCAATGACCGAGGCGGATAAACTGCTGAGCAAGCCACGCACCGACAAGCCGACTTATGATGCCGAGACTGACGCGATCAACCTGATCGACGCCGAGATCAAGGCAATGATGAAGTCGGGCAAAGGCAAAGGTTCCGCCATGATGGGCATGCTCTCGCAGATGATGGGCATGGGCGCAGGATCGTCGCCCGGCCAAAGCATGATGGGCGGCACGACGGACAAGCGGAACACGCCCATCACCGGTGCAACGCGCGGTGCCGGTGATGAGGCCCGCACGACGAGCAAAACCGCCGGCCGGGCCACGCGGGTGGTGCCGGCGGAATTCCGCGACGCGCTGCAAAACTATTACAAGGCTGTGGATCAGCCGAAACCGTGAGCGAACTTTTTATGAAACGCTGTTTCCAACTGGTGCTGGTGCTGCTGGCGGGCGTTTTCGCCGGGCGCGCCGGCGCGCAGGAGTTGTTTGAAGGAACCGGCGAGGGAGTGCCCTTCGAGGTTGACCGGATGTATGTGAAGGGCCTGCAATTTCTCGTGCAGTCGCAGAACGCGCAGGGAAGCTGGAGTGACGGCATGGGCTCGCAGCCGGCCGTCGTCGGGCTGGCGATCCTGAGCATGCTGGCGCATGGCGAGGATCCGAACAACGGCCCCTACGCGCCGAGCATCAAGCGCGGGTTGAATTTCATTCTAGGCGCGCAGAGCAAGGAGACTGGCTACATCGGTAGTTCGATGTACAACCACGGCTTCGCGACCCTGGCGCTGGCGGAGGCCTACGGAACGGTGAACGATCCGCGGCTCGGCCTGGCGTTGCAGGAGGCGGTGAAACTGATCCTCAATTCCCAGGTGCGGAACAGCTACGGCGCGTGGCGTTATTCCCCGGAAAGCTCCGACGCGGACACCACCGTGAGTGGCGCGAATCTGGTCGCGCTCTTTGCCGCGCGCAACGCTGGCCTCGGGGTGCCGGAGGAGGCGGTGCGCAAGGCGCTGCAATTTTACGGCCGGTGCCGTTCACAGGACGGCGGCTTCGGCTACACCGGCCCGGAAGGTTCGAACGGCCCGCGCACCGCGATCGGCGCGCTCGTCTTCGGACTGGCCAAGCAGAAGGATTCCTCCACGTTCAAGGGCGCGTTCCAGTTTTTGAACCGGGGCGGCAACCAGTCGGACGGCGGCTACTATCACTATTATCTCTACTACGCCTCCCAGGCTTATTTTCACGCCTCGGTCGCGGCCTGGACGGAATGGAACGCCGCCAATGTGGCCACGCTCAAAACCAGCCAGCGCGGCGACGGCGGCTGGGATGGGAGCAACGGCACGACTTTTTGCACAGCCTCCGCCCTGCTCTCAATGGCGCTGAACTACCGCTACCTTCCGATCTACGAACGTTGAACTGAAATCTTCCCAACTCTAACTGCATGAAAAAAATCATTCTTCTCCCTGGCCTGGCCGTGGCTCTCGCCGGTTTCGCCTGCGCGGAAATCGTCATCCTCAAGGACGGGCCGGGCAAAACCCCGGACGCGCCCGGCATCGACGTCCCACCGCCCGCGAGCAACCCTGAGGCGGCACGCGGTGATACGCTCGAACTGCTCAACGGCGATGTTCTTCACGGCACATTCATCTCGCTCGACTCGAAAAATGGGGCGCGCTGGCAGCATCCCTCGGTCAAGCAGGTGATGGAGTTGAATCCTGCCGGCATCGGCCGGATCAAGCTGGACAGGCCGAAATCCACCAATGCCGCGCCGCGCCAGACCTGCGCCGCGCGCCTGACCAACGGCGACGAACTGGTGGGAGAACTGGTCATGCTGGATGACGACAAACTCATTCTTGAAACCTGGTACGCCGGCACGTTAACCCTGCCGCGAAAAATGGTGCAGTCGCTGTCGCCGGGCCTGTCGCGGCTCTCCAGCGTGTTTGAAGGCCCGACCGGTCCGGAAGGCTGGACAATCAAAGGCACCGGCGGAGGAGGATTTCGCGCCATGCGACCCGGTCGCGAGGGCGGATCGTGGAAGTTCAGCAATGGCGGATTTACCAGCGTGGGCCAGGGATCAGTCGGCCGCGATGTGAAACTGCCGGCGATGTCGAACATCGAATTTGACATGAGCTGGCGCGGCTACCTCCAGTTGAACCTCGCCTTCTATACCGACACTCTCGATGGTTACGCCGGCAACTGCTATCTGCTCTCGATGAATTACACCTCGCTGAACTTGCAGCGCATGAGCCGCACCGGAGATTCCGGCAGTTTTGGGCAGGCGGAAGTCCCGTCCTTGAACCAGAAGACGAAGGCGCATTTTTCCCTCCGCGTGAACAAGGAGCAGAAAACGATTGCACTGCTGATGGACGGCGCGCTCATCAAGCAGTGGACCGACCGCGGGGACTTTGCGGGCAGCGGCACTGGCCTGCTTTTTAACCAGCAAGGGCAGGGATTTGTCCGGGTGAGCAACATTCGCGTGACCACCTGGGATGGCAAGTTTGAGGAGAGCACCGGCAAGACCGCCAAGAGCAAGGACGACCTGGTGCGGTTGGTGAACAACGACAAAATTTCCGGCACGCTCAAATCCATCAAGGACGGCAAGATGAATTTCGAGACGGCGTTCGCCCCGTTGAGCGTGCCGCTGGACCGCATTGATCAGATTGACCTGGCGGGCGAGAAGGCTGAGAAAGCGGCGTCCGGTGCGAATGATGTGAGAGTGTCTTTCGGCGATCGTGGCAGCGTCACCTTCCAACTGGAGCGATGGGATGACCAGCAGGTGACCGGCAGCAGCTTGAATTTCGGCAAGGCCAGGTTCTCACCGGCCGCCTTCTCCTCCATCCAGTTCAACCTAGACAAGCAGAAGCCCGAGCAGGATCTCATCGACCCGCTTGAAAACGGGGGCGGGCTCGAATTCGAAAAGTAGGTTCAATTCCTCGCACCCAGCGGGTCGTTTGCCGCACCCGGCCGGCTGGCTCGGCTTCAGGCGTGCTGCGTTCATACTTCAGCCTCTGGCCATTCTCCACGATCAAATGGCGATTTGTGAACGTCGTCATGGCTAAATAGAACCGGTGCGGTCAAAATGCAACAGACACACCTCCCGCCACCAAAAAATTCATACCTGCGCAATCGTCCCTGAAATCAACAGTTTCACCCGCATCGCAGAAAAATATAAAAGCATGGCAAGGGTGTTGCTAAAAGCCGATTCGTTGAAACGTTATTGTCACAATCATCATGCGGCCGCCGGTCGCAGCCACTTTGCATTCCGTCCGCAGTGGGGACTTTTCGTTGTTCGAGAAGCCCGTTCCGTAACCGCAGTTAACCAACCGTAAAACACCATGAAAAAAATTGAAGCGATCATCAAACCATTCAAGCTGGAAGAAGTGAAGGACGCGCTCGGCGAGGTCGGCATCGAAGGCATGACCGTCACCGAGGTCAAGGGATTTGGCCGGCAGAAGGGCCACACCGAAATCTACCGCGGCAGCGAATACACGGTCGATTTCCTGCCCAAAATCAAACTGGAACTGGTGCTGCCTGACAACCGCGTCGAGGCCGCCATCACCGCCATTGTTGGCGCGGCCAAGACGGGCAAGATCGGCGATGGCAAGATTTTCGTCTCGCCCGTGGAAGAAGCCATCCGCATCCGCACCGAGGAAAAAGGCGATCAGGCTGTTTAACCCACCGCAACCACTCAAACCTTAATTGAACCAAAAAATGAAAAAACTATTCCTCTCCCTCTCCCTGCTGGCCGTGCTGGTCGCGGGTGTCTTGACCGTCCGCGCCGCTGACGCGCCGGCCGCTCCCGCCGCCCCGGCGGCCCCGGCCGCGCCTCCGGATCGGTCCGACCGTGAGCGCATCGAAGACCTCGAAGCCTACATGAACAACGGCGCGCGCGGTGGCAACACCAATGCGCCGTCCAAGATCGCGGGCCCCGGCCCCGGCCACAACGGCTTCATGATGATCTGCGCCGCGCTGGTGCTGTTCATGACCCTGCCCGGCCTGGCGCTGTTCTACGGCGGCCTAGTGCGCAAGAAAAACATCCTCTCCGTGCTCGCGCAATGCCTCGGCATCGCCGGCCTGGTGACGATTCTCTGGTATCTCGTGGGCTACAGCCTAGTCTTTGCCAGCGGCAGTCCCTATCTGGGCAGCCTGAAATTTGCGTTCCTCAAGGGCGTGGACTCCATGCCCAACACGGACTACGCGGGATGGGTCTCGCAGAACGTCTTCGCGATGTATCAGATGATGTTCGCGATCATCACGCCCGCGCTGATCATTGGCGCGATTGCCGAGCGCATGAAGTTCTCGGCCATCCTGCTCTTCGTCACGCTCTGGATGTTCGTGGTTTATTTCCCGCTCGCGCACATGGTGTGGGGCGTGGACGGCCTGATGAACGGCGTCTGGAATGGTGACGCGAAGATCAAGGCGATTGATTTCGCGGGCGGCACGGTGGTCCACATGTCCTCGGGTTGGTCGGCCTTGATCCTCTGCATCATCCTCGGCAAGCGCCTGGGCTTCGGCAAGGAATCGATGCAGCCGCACAGCATGGTGATGTGCATGATCGGCACCGGCATGTTGTGGGTCGGCTGGTACGGCTTCAACGCGGGCAGCGCAGTGGCGGCGGACGGCGTGGCGGCGAACGCCTTCATGACGACCACGCTGGCGGCGGCGGTGGCGGCCTTCGTGTGGGCCATGGCGGAATACATCTTCCGTGGCAAGCCCAGCATCCTCGGTTTCTGCTCCGGCGCGGTCGCCGGCCTGGTGGTGATCACCCCGGCGGCCGGTTTCGTGGACGCCACGGGGGCGATGATCATCGGCGTGGCGGCGGGCATCATTCCGTTCTTCGCCGTGCTCAAGCTCAAGGCGTGGTTCGGCTATGACGACGCGCTCGACACCTTCGGCGTCCATGCCGTCGGCGGAACCCTCGGCGCGCTGATGACGGGCTTCCTGGCCACGAGCAGCGTGAACTCCAACCTCACCGACGCCAACACCTACGCCAAAGCCAACGGACTCTTCCAACTGGTCGGCAACGGCCTGTGGATGGAGCAGGTGAAGGCCATCGGCATCACCCTAGTGCTGGCCGTCGTGGGCACGGCCGTCATCGCCTACATCGTGAAGGCCGTCACTGGTCTGCGGGTCAGCGAGGAAGTCGAGACCACTGGTCTAGACGTGGCCGAACACGGCGAAGAAGGCTACCACGGTTAAGCCGCCGTTCTGAATTCACGCCGCGCCCGGTGCAAACCGGGCGCGGCTTTTTTGTTGGCCGCGAGCGCCAGCGTTCGCAGTTCGGGCCGGACTCCGAAGTGGAAAAAGTGCGAGACCAAAGCCAGGCCGCAGGAGCGCGGCGTTCACGCCGCTTCACCGTCCGTATGACCAGCCAGCGTCGAACACCAAATAGTTATCCACGTTGAAGCGGCATGAATGCCGCGCTGCCTTCGCGCTCCACGATTTCACTCTGGAGTTCGGGTCGATCAGAGCCTCCTGACGTCGGCTGCTCCGGTGAGAAATGCAAAAAGGCCGCCAGCTACGGCGTGAGGACGCGGTAGAACCGCTGCGGCGTGCCGGGCGGCAACTGGTTCGTGAACCACCTCGGGCCGGACGCGGGGAGCGGGCCGGTGCTGGCGAGGTTCGACCAACCGCCGGGCAGCGCGGGGGTGAACTGGATCGTGTAGGATTTCCCAGCCACGCCCTCGAAGTGAAGCACGGCGTTGGTGGCGCCGGCCAGGCCGGTGGAGGCCGCCTGGACGCGGAGCGTGCTCGACGGATCGAGCGGGCTGGTGCCGGCGAAGTATTCCTGCAAGTTCGTCAACCCGTCGCCGTCGCCGTCGAGGTTCGCGTCGAGGGCGCTGTTCGGGTTCAGGTTGTAGGCGAGTTCCCAGGCGTTGGGCAGGCCGTCGCCGTCGGTGTCCACCACGCCGCCAAAGGTGGCCGCCACCGCGAGCCAGTTGGTCGGGTCGTTGCCAAAGCCAGTGAGGCTGACGCGCTGGAGGGCCAGGCCCGTGCCGTCCGCCGCGGATGGCCAGGGCGGCAGGTCGCGGTAATGCGCGCGGTCCACGAGGAGGTAGGGCACGTCGCCCAGGTTCGGGCTGTCGGGCCGGGAGAGTTCCACCCGGTCGTCGTTGTTGGCGAGCTTGCCGTTGTAGGGGCCGTGGACGGGCACGCCGGTGGCGAGGTCGTAAAGGCCGCGGAAGGCGGCGAGCTGGCCGGGATTGTTGACCGGATCAAAGCTGACCAGCACGAGCTGGCCGCCGGCGGGGAGCGACACGCCCGGCGGGAAGTTGAAGTCCACGGCGTCGCGCAAACGCCAGGTGTTGGTGGCCGCCGCCGGATCGAAGAGCGGCACGGTCGCGCCGGTGATGTTTTTCAACTCGAGGTATTCGTCGAGCGTGTTGTCGTTCGTGCCGACGTCGGGCGGGTGATACATGATGCGCGAGATGACGACCGGGCCGACTTTCGGGTAGGGATTCGCCAGGCCGGTGCCGGTGCGGAATTCGGCCAGCGTGCCGGGATCATCCTGGCCGAAGGAGCGCGTGCTCAGGGCCACGAATTCCTGCCGCTGGTCGCTGGTGACGTGGCGGCCGAAGGAGACGCCGTTGGCCCCCGCGCCGAAATCCACGGTGGTGCGGTAGCCGGTCAGGTTGCCGTTCGTGCCGCCGGTCGAGAGGAAGATGTCGTCGTCCTTCGCCGAGTTGAGCGAGAAGGCCCGCACGTTGTTCGACGGGTCGCTGTTGAACTGGTGCTCGTAGAAGACCACGTAGCCGTGGGGCGGAATGGTCACGCCGTTCGTGATCCGGTATTTCCGCAGGGAGTTTTTCGCATCGCTCAACCACCAGTGGCTGATGTCCACCGGCGCCGCCGTCAGGTTGCGCAATTCGATGGCGTCCTCCAGCGGCGGGTCGGTGTGCGACAGCGCCTCGTTGATGACGACGCTGGTGAGGAGCAGGTAATTGGCGTCGCCCGGCGAGCCGGTGCCGGGGAAGAGCGCGATGGTCGCGCTGCCATCCGGGAAGCGTCCCTCGGACACGCCCGCCGCCGGCGCCACGTAAGATATGGAATCAACCAGGGTGCCGGACGGGTTCGCGAATCCGACCGACTCGCCTGCCGGGCCGTTGTTCAACTTGAAGCTCGCGTGGTTGGCGCCGCTGGCCGGCAGGCTGTCCGCCCAGAAACGCTGGTAGCCGTTCGTGCTCGCGCCGAGAAAGGAGAGCGCAGGGATGGGCGACTTGGTGCGGTTGTTCAAATCATCCGTCGTGAAATAGCCGCCGACGGCCACCGGTTGGTTGTTGGGATTCCACAGCTCGAACCAATCTTCGCCTGCGTCCGGATTGGCCATCCACTCGTTCACCTTCACCAAGGCGGTGTTCGCCGTCGCCGCGAGCAGGCTCGCGCCGCCTGGTGTCGGCAAGGTCAGCGCCCAGACGCCGGTTCCGTTGGGTACGCGGCTGATCGAGAAGTCCACCGCCTGCAAGCCATACGTCACCGCGTTGAGCAGCGCGCCGCCGCCGACTGGGCGGTCGAACAGGTAAACGCTCCCGCCCTCCGCCTTGAGGTTGAACCCGGTATTCGTGGACGAAGGCGGCAGCGAACCGTCACAGCGCAGCCGCAGGTAGCTGTGGCCCGCGATGATGGTGCCCGGCGCGAAGACATACTTGTGCGGCAGCAGCGAATCATCCGACAGGCTGTAGTCGCCAAGGCCAAAGTTGGTCGCGCCCAGGTTGTAGAGCTCGATCCAGTCCGGCGTGCTTCCGTCCAGTTCGGTGATGGTGCTGTTGGCGGCGAGAATTTCGTTCAGCACCACGCCGGAGTTCGTCGAGATGATTCCCGGATTCGGCGCGCCCGGCGTCGGCGTGGTGAAGAAGTTGTTGTCGTAAACATTGTTCACTACCCGGCCCTGCGAGACGTCCGTCCGTTGCGGGCCGTAGAGGACGCAATCAATTACCGAATAATCCGGGTGCAACAGCGCGACTAGGCCGCGCTCCGCTTCGAGGGAGAAGTTCAGATGGTCCGCGCCCAGGTTGGTGCGGCCATCCGCGCGAAACGCGAGATAGCCGCCCGCGCCCAGGTAGGTCAGCGCTGGCACCGGGCTGCGATCCGGCCAGTGCGCCGGATTATCCGTGAAGAACAAACCCGCCAGCGCCACCGGCCACGCACCTGGATTGAACAGCTCGACAAAATCATCCGGGAACGCCGTCAGCTCCGCGGCGAGGATTTCATTGATCACCAACCCCTGCGCCGGCCCCGTCGCCGCCGGCAGATTCGGCCCGCCCGCCGTGGGCGTGCAGAGCGCCCAGTTCGTCCCGAAGCGGCCCACCGAAAAATCTGTCAACTGCAACCCGAACGTCACCGTGTCGAGCAGCACCCCGCCGCGCGCCACCGCGTCGTAGAGATGGAGCGACTGCCCGTCCTTGTTCAACGTGAAACCGGTGTGGAGGCCCGAGGTGCCGTCCTCGTTGTTCGCATAGACCAGGAGGTAACCGCCCGCCGGAATCATCGTCCCGGTGGGGAAGCTGAACCGGTCCGGGTTGCTGAAGTTGTCCGTGAGGCGCAGTCCCGAAATGTCCACCGCCGCGCCGCCGGGGTTGTGGAGTTCGATCACGTCCGGGTGGGTGCCCTCGTGTGGAATGGACGAGCCGTTGCTGGCCAGCACCTCGTTGATCCGCACCTGCTGCGCGCTTCCGTTGAACACCGAGGTGACCAGCGCCAGTTCGCCGGAGTCCGCGTCGTCCTGCCAGGTGCCGGTGTCGCGCCGGCCGCTGAGGTCGAGCCGGTGCGGGCCGCTGCGGAAACCGGGAAGGTTCAGTACCGTGCCCGCCGCCGTCTCCGCGCTCCACGCCCCGCCGTCGAGCCGCCACCTGTAATGCGTGTAGCCCGAGCCGTTCGGGAATCCGCCCGAGGCGGTGATGACGCCGCCGGTGCGGTGGAGGCCCACGGTGAACGTCGCGTCATTCGTCGTCGCGCCCGCGCCCACGGCCACGGTGGC
Source organism: Pedosphaera sp. (assembly GCA_009695285.1). GTDB lineage: Bacteria > Verrucomicrobiota > Verrucomicrobiia > Limisphaerales > SIBH01 > SIBH01. The sequence continues at coordinate 21,933 of SIBH01000005.1, read as the reverse complement.
TCCGATGGGAATGACGCCCTGATCGCAGCCGTTCGGGCCGTCGCCGAGGCCGGGCGAGCCGGGCTGGAGACTGAGCCACTGGCGGAGAATCTGCGCCGAGGCCCAGTTGGTGAAGTTGGTCGTCTCGGCCAGCGCGGGCACATACTGGAAGACCGGCGGGTTGGTCGAGTTCGAGGCGCCGGGGCCGGCCCACGCGAGCGGCATCAAGTTGCCGATGAACGTGGTGTTGCTGGCCACGGTCGTGCCGTTGGTCACATGGCGCGTGAGCCGCTCGAGGTCGTAAAGAATGTTGCCTTCGACCAACATGCCCCGCGCCGGTGCGATATCATCGTCGGCGAAGTTCAGCACCGCCGTCACGCCCGCGTCGCCGAAACCCGAGCCGCTCTGATGCACCACGGTGTTGTTCAGGAAGGTGTAGAAATTTCCCTGCTTGGCCGTCGCCGCCTGGTCCACGTCGTAGAAGATGTTGCCGATGATCGTGATCTCAGAAGTGTTTCCGCTGTCGTTGCCGCCGCTGACGGCGCTCGCGGAATTGGGCGAGCCGTTGCGATGCGCGTGCAGGAAAATGTTGCCCTCGACCCAGGCGTCGGTGCCGTCGAGGTCGAGGAGGTCGTCGTCGCTGCCCGTGAAAACATTGTCGAGGAACTGCACGATGGGCGAGCCGGGGCGGTTGCCGCCGGTGAAGTCCACCACGTCGTTGTTACCGTTAGGCCGGCCAAACCAGTTGCGATAAAAAATGCCGCGCCCGCCCGTCTTGATGCCGCCCGTGCCATGCACCGGCTCGAAGGACGCGGTCGTCGTCGGAAACTCGCAATGACTGATCACGAAGGACGCGCCATCGACGCGGATGTAGGGCGACGCGGTGTTGCCGAAAGTCAGGTGGTCCAGGACCGCCGTCCCCGCTGCGACCTCGATGGCCGGGGTGGTCGTGCTCGTGGCGTTGAACTCGAGGCGCGCGTAGGCGAGGCGGCTTTCGGGCGAGCCGACGGCGCCGTTGATGATGATGCGGCCCCAGTTGGCGCCGCCGCTCCGGGTGAAGAGGATGGGCTGCGCGGCCGTGCCTTCGGCGAGGAGCCGTCCGCCGCTGGCCACGGTGAGGTTCGCACCGGCGGCGAGCCGCACGTTGACGCCGGGCTGGATGGTGAGTGTGGCCCCGTTCGAGATGGTGAGGCTGCTGGTGATGAAGTAATTCACGTTGGACGAGGCGAGCACGGTGTTCGCACCGAGGCCGCCGCCGAGGTTCGTGGCCGCCACGTAGAGCGCGTTCGGGTCTGGCGGCAGTTGCGAGAGAATGTAGGCGACGCGGTTGGTGTTGAACTGCTTCATGGCTTGAATGTTTCCCGTGGCCGTGAAGGAACCCAGTCCTTCGTCCAGCGTCTTCGCCACTTCGCCGGGGGAGAACACCGTCGTGCAAAGCTGCCGGAGCTTGGCGTAGTACGCCGCCTCGAAGGCCGGCCAGTGCAGGAAGCGGTTGATCGAGGCGAGATTGGCCGCGATGAAAATGTTCTCGCTGGTGTTGCCGGCCGAGTCGCCTTGGCCCAGCACCGTGTCCAGGTCATGCGCGATGAAGTACCACTTGTTTTCCCCGAAGGCATGATAGAGGCCGGAGTCGTCCCCGACGCCGCTGCCGATGGAAGTCTCGCTGTTTTCGAGGAGGGAGTTGACGGCGAAGTAGGTGAGCCAGGCGTCCACGTTGACGATGGCACGCACCTCCGCCTCGTAGGTCGCGTTGGGCACCACGTTCAACACGTAGGTCAGGTTGGTCAGGTCCGAGTAGTCGTTCTCGGCGGAATTGGAGGCCTTGACGTAGCCGAGGTTGATGTAGTTCGCGGCCGTGGGCGGCTGGTGCGCGGCCAGGGTCGCCGCATGACCGCCGCTGGAGATGCGATAGACATTGCCGTCACTGTCGAGGGGCCAGTGCGCGGCGGCCATTTCACTGCCCGGCGCCTCGACATGGATGTAGCAACCAAACTGCGGCAGGCCGCTGCTCGCGCTGTTGGTGCCGTTGATGTAAACGCGCACGATCTGCGCCCATTCCGCGTCCATCCCGGCTTTCCGCGAAAGGAGGTAGGCGGCGTATTGGGCGTGGGTGTAACGCGTGTTGAGGTTGAACTCGCGCTGGCCCTTCCAGAGGCGGTCCGTCGGGATGTTGACCCGCTGATTGGCCGGCTCCGCGCCGCGCGAACCGTTGCCGCGCTCGCGAAAGCTGGCGTTGTAGCGGGCCTCGATGCCCGTGCCGTCGCTGGAGATGAATGTGCCGTTGAACTCCGCGTTGCCGGTGCTGACAAAACGCTCCTGCCGCTCCTGCTCCGTCATGGTCAACCGGTACTGCGGCTGCGAGAAAACATAGACCGTGTCGTCCACTTGGAAGACCGCGTTGGCGCTGGTCTCGGGAGTGAGCCGCGCGCCGCCCTGGTCCGGCGCGGCGTACGCCACGGCCGGCCAGTGATTGGTGTTGTTGTCCGCGTCCACGGCCCGCACGTAGAACTCGAGGATCGTCTTGTCCGCCTGCACCGGGATGGTCGCGGCCCAGACTTGGTCGTTGCTCACCCCGTCGTTGTGCGCGCCGTCGTCGAACATCGCCAACTCGGAGAAGGCGGGCGGAGTGACGGTGGAGGCGTTGCGATAGAAAAGCGTGACCGCCAGTCCATTGGTGCGCTCGTCCAGAATCTTGGCCGTGACCGTCACCGGATTAGTCGAGCGCGGCACCACGGGGAAGTGCGCCACCTCGAGAACGAGCGGCGGGACATTCGTGCTGGCGATGGAATTGGCCGCGCCGGGCGTGCCGTTAGGCGCTGTGCTCACGCGCCAGTTCTGCCCATGCTGGTTGGGCAGGGCCGGGTTGATCATCTCCAGCGTCGGCCCGAAGCCGTCGGCCGCGCTCGCCCAGACCCAGCCGCGGAAGCCGCCGTCGGGCAGTCCGCGCTGGCGCACCGCCCAGTCACCTTCCGAGGCGAAGCTCACCTCGTTCACGATCTCGCCCAGCGCGGTTTCCAGCCGGATGCTCTCGCCGTTGTTAGCCAGGCTGCCGAGCCACGGCCCGACGTAATTCGTCACGGCCGGATATTTGGCGCGGAACGAATTGGTGCTGGCCGCGATGACGAGATGGCCGCCCGCCGGAATGGTCACTTTCGGGAAGGTGAAAACCACGCCCTTGCTGAAGCGCCAGCCGTTCAGGTTCACCGGCACCGTGTCGATGTTCCGCAACTCGATCCATTCGTCATTCGTGCCCTTGGTCGGCGGCAGGTACATGATTTCGCTGATCAGCACCTTGGCCGCGAAGACGGCGTCGGGATTCAGCACGTAGCTCCACGCGCCGCCCTCGAAGGCGTTCCCCGGCAAGGCGAGGTCCGTGATCCCCGGGGCGGCGGCCCAGATGATTTCCACCGCGCCGGTCACGGGTTGGCTGAAGAGGAAGGTGTATGGGCCGGCCGCCGAGCCGGTCACGTTCGTGGCCGGGACACTGTTGATGAGCAGGTCGGCGGCGTTCACGCCGAGGACCGGCTCGTTGAAGGTCACCTGCACCTGGGTGAGGTCGCGCACGGTCGCGCCGGGCGGCGGGCTGATGGTGCTGACGGCGGGCGGGAGATTGTCTGGCGTGAAGTATTGCCAGGTCGCGCCGACGCCACCGGCATTGAAAGGATTCGCGGCGGCGTCGGCGATGCCGTGGCCAGCGGCCCAGCCGACGTTGAGCACGGAGGTGTTGGGCTGGGCGAAGGTGAAGGTGTAATTCGAGCCGCTGCCGCCCAGTCCCGTCGCGGCCACGCCGTTGATGAGGAAGTCGGCGGCGTTCACCCCGGTCACGAGTTCGCTGAAGGTCACGGAGAGCGAAGTAAGGTTGGTCACACTCGCGCCCGCGGGCGGATTCTGCGCGGCGACGCCGGGCGGCATCTGATCCGCGAGCGTGTAGGACCAGGTCGAGCCGGCGGCCGATGAGGCGAAGGCGTTGGCTGGAATTTCGAGATCGGTGATGCCGTGGCTGACGGCCCAGGTGACAGCGACGTTGCCGAAGGCGGGCGGCGGGAAGGTGAAGTTGTAATTCGCGTTCGTGCCGGCGAGGCCGCCGGCGGGCACGCCGTTGATGAGGAGGTCGGCGGCGTTCACGTTCGTCACGGGTTCGCTGAAGGTGACTTGAATCTGCGTGAGCGCGTTGATCGTGCTGCTGGCGGGCGGCGTCTGCGAACTGACCGCGGGCGTGCTCGGGTTGAGGAGCGTGTATTGCCAGGTCGCGCCGGGCGCGGTGGCGTTGAAGGCGAGCGGCGCGGCGTTGGTGTCGGTGATGCCGTGGCCCGCAGTCCAGGTGAGGGCGACGTTGCCGTAGGCGGGCGACGCGAAGCTGAAGGTGTGGCTCGCGCCGCCGCCGGCCCGGCCGGTGGCGGGCACGCCGTTCACGAGCAGGTCGGCGGCATCCACGTTCGCGACGGGCTTGCTGAAGGTGACGGTGATATTGGTGAGCGCGAAGACCGTCCCGGCCGGGGGATTCAGGGTGAGAATGGTGGGTGGCAGCGTGCCAGGGTCGGAGAGTTCGGCGGTGACGAAGGCGTCGATGCCGAAATCGCTGCTGCCGGCGAGGGAGACGTTGAGCGCCTGGATGGCGATGGTGTTGGTGCCGGCAACGAGGAAGGCCTGCGGATTGGCGAGGTTGAATGTTGACCAAACCGCGCCGCCGGCGAATTGCTCGGGAGCGTTCTGGCTGGCAAGTTCATTGAACGGAATCTCGCCGGCCCCGACTCGGAGCCGGACGACTTCGGTGTTGTTGATCCACACGATTGCGCCGTCATCGACCTGCACGTTCACCACCAGGTTCGAGAGGGCGGAGGGCGAGTTGACGATGAACTGCTGGCGCAGGAAGACGGTCGTGTAATTGTTGACCATGTCGTTGAGCACGGTGCCGGTGTAAGGGTCGGCGCCGTAGAAGAAGGCTGCCGGCCCAGTGGGCCACGCGGCGGCGTTGAAGGCGGTGGCGCGCCAGGCGGTGGCGGGCGAGGAGGCTTCGCTGAGTCCCTTGAAGTAACGCCAGACGCTGTTGCTGGCGATGAGCGTGACGACCGGCGACTGCAGCGAGTAGCTCCACGTCGCGCCTGCGCCGACGCTGTTGAAGGGATTGCCGGAAACGTCGGTGAGGCCGTGTCCGCCGGCCCAAGTGATGTTGACCAGGCCGGGCGCGGGCGGTGAGAAGGCGAACGTGTAGCTCGATCCGCCGCCGCCGAGTCCGACGGCGGGCGCGCCGTTCACCAGGAGGTCGGCGGCGTCCACGTTCGCCATGCTCTCGCTGAAGGTGACTTGAAGGGACGTGAGATTCGAAAGCGTGGCGCCGGTGGCGGGCAACTGGGCGACGACGACGGGCGGCGTGCTGTCCACCAGCGAATAAGTCCATGTGGCGTTGGTGGCGGTTTCATTGAAGGGCAGGGGAGGATTGCCGCGGTCGAGGATGCCGTGGCCGGTCGGCCAGGTGATGGCGACCGCGCCGATCGGCGGCTGGGGGAAGGTGAAGGTGTAGTTCGATCCGCCCCCGCTGAGGCCGGTGGCGGGCACGCCGTTCACGAGCAGGTCGGCGGCATCCACGTTGGAGACGGGCTTACTGAAGATGATTTGGATGGAAGTGAGGCTGGCGAGGACGACGCCGCGCGTCGGAACAACGGTGGCGAGGACGGGTGGAACGGTGTTCGTGACCGGCGGCGTGACCGTGATGTTGACGACCGCGGAAGTGGCGCGCGCGCCCGTGAGGTCGGTGGCGATGGCGGTGAGCGCATGACCGCCGAGGGGGGCATTGCTCCAGACGAGCGTGTAGGGACTGGCGATGACCTGGCCGACCGTGAAGCCGTTGGTGAGGAAACTGACGTTGGTGATCGCGGCCAGGCCGCCGGCGGCTGCGCCGAGCGGGATGTTCGCCGGCTGCTCGAAGGAAGCGCCGCCGGGCGGATTGGTGATCGAGCAGGCGAGGGAGTTGACCAGGGTGAGCGAGAAGTTGTCGAGCTGGCAGATCATGTCGGTGTTCGAGAAGTTCGCGTCGGCCCAGAGCAGGTAAAGCCGACTGCCGTAGGCCCAGGGCGACGAGAGCGTGACGACCGCGTCCGGCGTGCCGCCCGGCTGAAAGGACAGCGCGGGCAGGCGGGTCCAACTGCCGGTCGCGCCGGTGAGGCTGTAATAGACGCCCTGCGTGGGCAGGGTTTCGACGATGGCATTGGTGAAGAAGCTGTAGCTGACCCGGACCGCCGCCGCGTCGGCGCCGGAGTTGTTCACGAAGGTGCCTAGGAGACTGACATAGCCGATGGTGAGCGGGCTGGTCTGGAGAAAACCCGAACTGCTCCAGACGGCGGCGACGCCCTGGGCGGCGGGATTTCCGGAGCCGGAAACCAGGCCGCCGCGAATGGCGGCGGCGAGATTCGTTTGCACCGTGCTGTCGAGGCCGGCCGGGGTGGTGATCGTGCCGGCGCTGCCGCCGTTGGTGATCGTGGACCACGCGGTGGCGGCGGGCAGGGTGCTGAAGGCATTCGTATAGCCGGCCGCGCCGACGAGGTTGCCGGGCGGCAGGACCACGAGACGCACCGGCGCGGAGGTGGCGAGCAGACCGGTGTTGTCGGCGGCCACGGCGGTGAGCAGGTGAATCCCGGCGGGCAGGTTCGAGACGGTCACGCTGTAGGGACTGGCGGAGTCGTCCGCGAGGAGGACGTTGTTTGTGTAGAAGGCGAGGTTGGTGACGGTGCCGCCGGGGTCGGTGGCCACGGCGGTGATGACGACGTTCGAGGTGACGTTGACGCTGGAATTGTTGTCGGGGCTGGTGAGGAAAACGGTGGGCGGGCTGTTCACGGTGATCTCCTCGATTCGGATCGCGGTCAGCCCGTACGAGTAACTGTCTCCCGCCGTGCCGCCGGGAATGGCCCCGAGCCACTGCTCCGTCTGCACAGAGAACCGCCCGTCCGCGCCGGGATTGATTTGCCGCCACTGGATGAGATCGCCGTTCACCGAGTTGCTGCCCGTGTTGAAGGCGACCTGGCCGTTCGTGATCGTGCCCGGCGCGATGCGCGGATCGCCGTTGGTGATGCAGCCCGAGGTGTGCGCCTCGATGAACGCGTCCGCGCCCTGGAGCACGCACGCGGTCCAGCGGATGGGATAAAGCGCGCCGCGCACCGAGGTGGCGGCGAAGTGGTAGCGCCGGGCCGGATCAAGATTGGTGAACGTCAGCGTGCAGACGGCGCCGAGCGAGTTGTACAAGCGGAACCCGTTCTGGCCGGACGGACTGCCGGTGAAGTCGATAAAGCCGTTGAAGGCCTGGTGCGCCGGGGTGCCGGCGTCGGGATCGCTCATGACGGTCGAATAGCTGACCGTCCCGGCGCGGGCCACGCTGAACCCCGCCGTCAGCGCGGTGCCGGTCAGCACATTGGTCAGCCGGGCGCCGTCGGCCACGACCAGATCTAACGCGGTGACGTGGTTGCTCGTGGCCGGGCCGCGCATCTGATCGATGAACGCGAGCCAGTCGGCCCGGGCGGCGGCCGAAAAACTCAACAGCGCGACGATGACGGACAAAAACAGTTTGTTCATGTGAGGAACGAAACGTACATCAGCAGTGATGATTTTTGAATCTTCGTCTGCACGGCCGGGCCGTCAGTTTTGCCAGAGGCACCATTCGCACCAGGCCGGGTGCTGTCAACGTGCCGGGTGCAGGGGGCGCTTTCGCCATGACAGGAGCGGTCCAAGATCATACAACTTGAATCACCAGCGCCGTGGTGTTGTCGCGGCCGTCGTTTTTCACCGCCGTCTCGACGAGGGTTCGGGCAATGTTCTGATCCTTCGCTTGGAGCATTTCCGCTAGGTGTCCGTTGAATAGCCCTTCGGTCAGTCCGTCCGTGCAGAGGAGAAAGATGTCGCCGGATTCGCAGGCGACGGCGCCGACCTGCGGATCAACAAATTGATTCCCGCCGCCGAGCGACTTTTGCAGCACGTTCCGGCGCGGGTGCGTGCGGGCCTCGTATTCCGTGATCTGACCGTGGTGCAAGAGCCAGCCCACGTGGGTGTCGTCCTGCGTGAGTTGTTTGATTTCAGCCGCGCCGGCCGGCAGATGATAGATGCGGCTGTCGCCGACGTGGCCGAAGAAGACGCGACCCGGCGAGAACCAGCACAGGCTCATCGTGGCCTCCATGCCGTGGCATTCGTCGTAGGAATTGCCGAGATAAACCAACTGGCCGTGAATCTCGCGAAACAACTTTGTCAACACCTTCGCCACCGCGTCATCGCCGCCGGCCGTGTTTTTGCGAAATGATTTCGGCAGGAGGGTGGTGATTTTCTCGACGGCGATGTTGCTGGCAAACTCGCCGGCCTTCGCGCCGCCCATGCCGTCGCTCACGGCGAAGACAAAATTCGCCGCGCCGGTCGTGGCGTCGCCGTGTTTGCCCAGGCGGTGAATCTCATGCGCGTCAAAACGCATTCCGACAAAGGAATCCTCGTTGTTCTGCCGCACCCGGCCGACATCCGAGAGTCCGGACCAGGTGAGAGTATTGGAAATTTCCGGGCGTGGTTTCATGGGCGCGTCGGGCAGAATGGCGGCAAACTCAAAATCGATCAGACAAAACCGCCCGTCCTTGGGGCGATAGGTGACGTTGCGGATGTCCGGATCATCGTGGCGCACGCCGAACTTTTCCAACTCGGCGAACAACTCCTTGGTGCGCGCTGCATCCAGATGCTCCACGCGGCTGCCGCAATTAGTCGTGATGATGCGAACTTTTTCCGCGTCGGCGTCGAGCAGACGCGGGACAAACGGGCAGTCGCGCATTTCGAGATAGCGCAGGACGCGCACCTCGCTGGCGAACCGCGCCAGGGCATCCGGCCCGTGGTAAACCTTCACCACCCGGCCATCGAAGGTCAGGTTCACCGTCGCCCGGAGCGTGTCTTTGATTTTCAACATAAGCAAACCACCGCACGGCCTCGCAGGGTAGGGGAGGACGCCCCGCCGCTTCAATGCTTTTGGAATTTCTCCAGTGCGCCGACGGCCAGGGCGCTCGTCGGCCGATTCCACATCGGGGCGAGCGGATTCGCGCAGGCTGAACAAAAAATCACAGGCAAATTTCCGGCCGGGCCGAGGCGGAACAAAAACTGTGACCCCCGAAAACCACCGGCCAGAGCGGGCTAGAACGCGTTCCTGCCGTCGGCCCAGCAATTCTCTTGCGGCGTGGCATTCACCCTGCTAAAAATTCAAAAATGACCTTCGAGAAAAATCGGAGCGTCGCTTTGCTTGATCAAAAAATAATTAAACGCAAAACACACCAACCCCCACGTCCATGGCAAAATACAAACTAGAATACATCTGGCTCGACGGTTACGAACCCGTCCCCAACCTGCGCGGCAAAACCCAGGTCAAAGAATTCGCCAAGTTTCCCAAGCTCGAAGAACTCCCGATGTGGGGCTTCGACGGCAGCTCGACCCGGCAGGCGGAAGGCCGAACCTCGGACTGCATGCTCAAGCCCGTGGCCGTCTTCCCGGACAGCACCAAGAAAAACGGCGTGCTCGTCATGTGCGAAGTCATGATGCCGGATTGCAAGACGCCGCATCCGAGTAACGCCCGCGCGACCATCCACGATGACCCCGGCGCGTGGTTCGGTTTCGAGCAGGAATATTTCCTCTACAAGGACGGCGTGCCGCTGGGCTTCCCCAAGGGCGGCGGTTTCCCGCCTCCGCAGGGCGAATACTACACCGGCGTGGGCTACAAGAACGTGGGCTGCATCGCCCGCGAGATTGTCGATGCCCACCTCGACCTCTGCCTGGACGCCGGCATCAACCACGAAGGCATCAACGCCGAAGTGGCCAAGGGCCAGTGGGAATTCCAAATCTTCGGCAAAGGTTCGAAGAACGCCGCGGACCAGATGTGGATGGCGCGCTACCTGTTGATGCGCCTGTGCGAGAAGTACGGCGTGGACGTGAACTTTCACTGCAAACCGCTGGGCAAGGACGTGGACTGGAACGGCTCCGGCATGCACTCGAATTTCTCCACCACCCACCTGCGCGAAGTCGGCGGCAAGGATTACTTCGAGACCCTGATGGCCGCGTTCGACAAATACAAGAACGAGCACATCGCCGTCTATGGCCCGGACAATCACCTCCGCCTGACCGGCCTCCACGAAACGCAGTCCATCGACAAGTTCAACTACGGCGTGGCCAACCGCGGCGCCTCCGTCCGCGTGCCGCATAGCTTCGTGAACAACAACTATCGTGGCTACCTGGAAGACCGCCGTCCGAACTCTCAAGGCGACCCCTACCAGATCGCGAGCCGCATCCTGCAGACTATCGCGGCTGTGCCGATTAAGAAGTCCGGGAAGAAATAGTCTTCCCTGACAACAGAGATCCAGAAACTAAACACCCCGGCGCGGACGCAAGTCCGCGCCGGTTTTTGTTTTCGAGATGTGACTCGAACTCGAGCGCCGGACGAATTGCGCCGTTGAGTTGCTGGGTAGGACTACTGGCTCAAATCGTCCCATCAGGCGCCCAAGATAATTCGACAACGATGTTGATTTTATCGGTCAGCCAGGCATTTTGGTGACATTGCACCCTGAAAAGTTTTAACCGCGAACCATGAACTGATTATGAGCAACAAAAACAAATCCTCCTGGTGCAACAGCCCTGATCACATCTGGCGTCCGTCCCGGCGCGAGTTTCTCTACGTCGGAGTCGTCGGCAGCCTCGGCCTTTCGCTCGGCAACCTGCTCCGGCTCGAGGCCGCACCGGCCGCCAAACTCGCCGCCGCCAGCAAAGGCCCCGCCGCCAAATCCATCATCAACATTTATCTGCCCGGCGGCATGTCCGCTCAGGAATCGTTCGACCCGAAAGTTTTTTCGCCCATCGAATATCGCGGACCGATGGGGACGGTGAAGACCAGGCTGCCGGGCGTCCATTTCTCCGAGACGATGCCCCAGACGGCCGCGATCGCCGACAAGATTTGCGTCGTCCGCTCCATGACCCACGGCGAGGCCGACCACGACCGCGGCACGCACAACATGTTCACCGGCTACCGTCCGAGTCCGGCGATTCATTTTCCGAGCTTCGGCAGCGTCGTCTCCCACGAGCTTGGCTCGCGCAACGATCTGCCGCCCTACGTCTGCATTCCCTCGATGCCGAATAGTTTTGCCGGCACCGGCTATCTCGGCTCGGCCTACGGGCCGTTCAGCCTCGGTGGCGATCCGGCGAGCAAGGATTTCAAGGTCCGTGATCTGACCCTACCCGGCGGCGTGGACGCGGCCCGCTTCGAGCAGCGCAAGTCGATGCGCGCGGCGGTGGACGAGCATTTCAGCGCGCTGGAAAAATCTGACGCGCTCGACGGCATGGACGCCTTCTATCGGCGCGCCTACGCGATGGTCAGTTCGGAGAAGGCCCGCGCGGCCTTCTCCATCGGTGACGAACCGGAGAAGCTGCGCGATGAATACGGGCGCAACGAGGCCGGCCAGCGGATGCTGCTCGCGCGCCGGCTCGTCGAGGCGGGCGTGCGTTTCACCTCGCTCACCTATGGCGGCTGGGATCATCACGACAACATCAAGACCGCGATGACTGGCCAGATGCCGAGGTTCGACCAGGCCTTCGCCGCGCTCATCCGCGACCTCGAACAGCGCGGGATGCTCGACTCCACCCTCGTCATGGTGACGACCGAATTCGGGCGCACGCCGAAGATCAACGGCACGGCGGGCCGCGATCATTATCCGAAAGTCTTCAGCATCGCGCTCGCGGGCGGCGGCATCAAGCGCGGCCTCGTGCATGGCAGTTCCGATGCGACCGGCGGCGAACCGGATCGCGACCCGCTCTCCGTCGCGGACCTGGCGGCCACGGTCTATAACCAGCTCGGCATCGACTCGAACAAGGTGCTCTACGCGCCCGGCCCGCGGCCGATTGTCATCGTCAAGGACGGCAACGTCGTCAAAGAACTGCTCGCTTGATGAGAACCCGGCCTATGAAAGCCACCACGTTCACCGGGCTGCTGCTCGCGTTGGCGGTTTCGGCCGGGGCGGTTTCGCCCAAGCTGACCTCCACGTCGCCCGCCGGCGGCCAGCGCGGCCGAGAACTGGAAATTCGTTTCAACGGCCTGCGGCTCGAGGACGCCCAGGAAGTCATCTTCTATTCGCCGGGCCTCGAGGTGGTGAAGCTCGACACCAGCAAGACCAACAACATCCGCGCCATAGTCCGCATCGCCCCCGACTGCCGGCTAGGCGAACACCCGTTGCGCCTCCGCACCGCCACGGGGGTTTCTGATCTGCGGACGTTTTACGTCAGTCCGTATCCGAACCTGATCGTCGGCAAGACCAACAACACGCTCGAAAAGGCGATGACCATTCCGCTCAACGTCACCGTCAACGGCTCCTGCGGCGGCGAGCAGGTCGATTGGTTCCGGGTCGTTTTGAAAAAGGGCGACCGGCTCTCGGCCGAAGTCGAGGCCATCCGACTGGGCCGCGCGATGCTCGACACCCGGCTGGCCGTGCTTGACCGGACCGGCAAGGAGCTCGCCAGTTCGGACGACACCGCGCTGCTCCAGCAGGACTCGCTGATCACGCTGCTCGCGCCGACTGACGGATTTTTTTACGTCCAGATCCGCGACGCCTCCTATGGCGGTTCCGAATCGGCCTACCGTCTGCACATTGGAAATTTCCCGCGGCCCACGGCCGTTTACCCGGCGGGCGGCAAAGCGGGGGAATTGTTAAAGGTGAAATTCATCGGCGACGCCACCGGCGAATTCATGCAGGAGATCAAGCTGCCCGACGCGCCGCAGGAAAAATTCGGCGCGTTCGTCGAGCAGAACGGCCTGTTCGCGCCGTCGCCGAACCGGATGCGCGTCTCCTCCTTCCCGAACGTCCTCGCCTCCGGCCAGAACACCGACAAGGATCACGCCACCTCCACCTACGCGGAACTACCGGTCGCCTTGAATGGCATCATCGCCAAGGACGGCGACGCCGCCTGGTTCAAGTTCCTCGCGAAAAAAAGCGAGCCGCTGGACGTGAATGTTTATGCGCGCCGGCTGCGTTCCCCGCTCGACTCGGTCCTGGAAATATTCGACGCGAAGGGCGTCAGCGTGGCCGCCAACGACGACGGCGCCGGCGTGGACAGCGTCGTGAAATTCGCCCCGGCCGCCGACGGCGAATATCTGCTCAAGATTTCCGACCAGATCCACCAGGGCGGGCCGGACTACGTCTATCGCGTCGAGATCACGCCGCAGGAGCCGGCCGTGGCCGTGTCCATCCCGCAGGTGGCGCGCAACAATTCACAGGACCGGCAATACATCACCGTGCCGCGCGGCAACCGTTTCGCGACCATGATGCTCGCCAAGCGCGCCAATTTCACCGGCGACCTGGTGTTCAGCGGCGACGGTCTGCCCAGGGGCGTGACGCTCCAGGCTGACACGCTGCCCGCCAAGGTGGATCTGGAACCGCTCGTCTTCGAGGCGGCGGCCGACGCGCCCATCGGCGGCAAGATGCTCGACTTCTACGCCAGCTCGGCCGACCCGTCAAAGAAAGTGCGAGGCTCCTTCCGGCAACGCGCCGAATACATTGATGCGCCGGGTCAGACTTTTTACTACTCCACCGAGGTCGGCAAACTCTACGTGGCTGTGACTGAGGCCGCGCCCTTCAAAATTTCCATCGTCGAACCCAAGGTTCCGCTCGTGCAGTTCGGCGTGATGGATTTGCAGGTCACCGCCGAGCGCAAGCCGGGCTTCGACGAGCCGATCACCGTGAAGATGATGTGGAACCCGCCCGGCGTCGGCTCGCAGCCGGACATCACGATTCCGAAAGGGGCGAAGAGCGCGATCTATCAGCTCAACGCCAGCGGCCTGTCCGAGGCGCGCAAGTGGAAGATCGCCGTGCTCGGATCGGCCACGGTGCAAGGCGGCCCGCTCTTCGTCTCCTCGCAGCTCGCCGCGATTGAAATCGCCGAGCCGTTTATCGTTGGCAAAATTGAACCCGCCTCGACCGAGCCGGGCCAGCCGGTCAAAGTCGTCTGCAAGCTCGAACAGAAAAAACCATTTGAAGGCAAGGCCACCGTTAAGCTACTCGGCCTGCCGGATCATGTCACCGCGCCGGACCTGCAAATTTCCTCGGCGGATCAGGAGGTGGTCTTCAACGTGACCGTCGAGCCGCAGGCCGCGCCCGGTTCCAGCAAGACCTTGTTTTGCAGCGTTGATATTAAAACCAGCTCCCAAATTATCCCGCACAACTTGGGCAGCGGCGGCATTCTCCGCATCACCGCGCCGAAAAAAGGTGCGGGACCGAAAACCGTCGCGTCCAAGGCGGAACCCAAAGTGAAGAAGTAGCCCATGAAGTTTGCCTGTCCCAACTGCGGTCAGCGCCTCTCCGCCGAGGCCGACATGGTGGGGCGTCAGATCGGCTGCCCGGCCTGCGCCACAACGATCACCGTTCTGGCGGTCGCAGTGGTCGCGCCGGTGGTCGTTCCCCAAACGTCTGCTGCGGCCCCCGTGGCAGCGGTTCCCATTCCGATGCCCGCGCCCGCCGCCCGGCCCGCTCCGGCCCGCCGCCGTGTGCCGGTGCTGGCGATGGCCGCCGTGCTGCTCGCCTTGCTCGCGGTCGGCGGCTGGTTTCTGACGCGCGGAAAATCCGGCGGCATCTTGTCGTTTGTCACCGGCCCCCCGCCCAGCGAAGTGAAAATTTTCCCGACGAGCATCAATCTTTCCACAAAGGGCGACCGGCAGTCCCTGGTGGTCCAGGCGATTTATCCCGACGGACTCACGCGTGATGTCACGGAGGACGCGAGCTATTCTTTTGCTGACAAATCCATCATTCGTTTTGAAAAGCAGGTGGCCCATCCCGCCGCCGACGGCAGCACGGAACTAACCGTGAAATATGGCGGCCAAGTTCTGAAGGTGCCGGTGAAGGTGGAGCAGTCCAAGGTGGAACGACAGATCAGCTTCCGCCTCGACGTGATGCCGGTCTTCATGAAGGCCGGCTGCAACTCCGGCGGCTGCCACGGCTCGTCGCGCGGCAAGGACGGCTTCCACCTCTCGCTCTTTGGCTACGATCCGGACGGCGATTATTTCCGACTGACGCGGGAGAGCATCGGGCGTCGCGTGAACCTCGCGCTGCCGGCGGAAAGCCTGCTCATGGAAAAAGGCCTGGGCCGTGTCCCACACACCGGCGGCGAACGCTTCAAGGCCGACAGTGAACTGAGCCGCACGCTGCTGCGCTGGATCGAGGCGGGCGTGCCCAAGGACGGCACGAACGTCGCCCGCGTCACCGGCCTTGAGATCCATCCGCGCCAGGCCGTGCTCGAAGGCAGCAACAACACCCAGCGCCTGACCGTCCGCGCGGCCTATTCCGACGGTACCGATCGCGATGTCACCACCCTGGCGGCGTTTTTCAGCAACAACGAGCCGAGTGCGAAAGTCGCGGATGACGGCACGGTCAAGGCCGGTCAGCGCGGCGAGGCCTTCGTCACGGCGCGGTTCGACACCTTCACCGTCGGCGCGCAGGTGATCGTGATTCCGAAAAATCTGCGCTTTGATTTCCCGGAGACGCCGGAGAACAACTACATCGACGGCCTCGTGCACAACAAGCTCAAGAAGCTGCGCATGACCCCGTCGGAACTTTGCGACGACGCCACGTTCATCCGCCGCGTTTACATCGACATCACCGGCACGCTGCCCACCCCGCGGCAGGTGCGGGAATTCTCGGAGAGCCAGAGCGCCGGCAAGCGCGCAGCCGTGATTGACGAACTGCTCGGCCGCGAGGAATTCGCCGACCTCTGGGTGATGAAGTTCGCCGAGTTGCTGCAAATCCGTTCCAACAACGACCAGTTCAGCCCGAAGGCGGCGCTGCTCTACTACAACTGGCTCCAGGACAAATTTGTCAACAACGTGCCGATCGACAAGATCGTGCAGGAACTGCTGACCGCTTCTGGGAGCAACTTCAAAAATCCCTCGGCGAGCTACTTCCAGATCGAGAAGGACACGCTCAAGACCTCGGAAAACGTCGCCCAGGTTTTCATGGGCATGCGCATCCAGTGCTCGCAGTGCCACAACCATCCATTCGACCGCTGGACGATGAACGACTACTACAGCTTCGCCGCGTTTTTCCCGCAGGTCGGCCGCAAGCCCGCCGAGGATCCGCGCGAGACGGTCATTTACGACAAGGCCGACGGCGACGTGAAGCATCCACTCGGCGGCCGGACGATGGCCCCGAAATTTCTCGGCGGCGCCGTGCCGGAAATCGCCAAGGGCCAGAACCGCCGCGAAGTCTTGGCCAAATGGATCGCCTCGCCGGAGAATCCGTACTTCGCGAAGAATCTGGCGAACATTGTCTGGGCGCATTTTCTGGGCAAGGGCATCATCGAGCCGGTGGACGACGTGCGCGTGAGCAATCCGGCGTCGAACCCCGAACTGCTCGAAACGCTCGGCGCGAAATTCACCGAATACAAATACGACTTCAAGAAGCTCGTCCGCGACATTTGCAACTCGCGCACCTATCAGTTGTCGTCGCAGGTCAACGAAAGCAACGCGCTGGACGACCGGAATTTTTCTCACGCCGCCATTCGCCGGATGCGCGCCGAGGTGATGCTCGACTGCATCACCGAAGTCACGGCCACCAAGGACAAGTTTCAGGGCCTGCCCCGCGGCTCGCGTTCCGTCGAGATCGCCGACGGTGCCGTGAACAATTATTTCCTCACCACCTTCGGCCGGGCCACGCGCGGCACCGTCTGCTCCTGCGAAGTGCGCGTGGAGCCGAATCTTTCCCAGGCCCTGCACCTCCTGAACGGTGACACCACCCAGGGCAAGATCGCCGAGGGCGGCATCGTGAAAAAACTGCTGGCCGAGAAAAAGACCAGCGCGGAAATCATCGAGGATCTGTATCTGCGCTGCCTGGCCCGCAAGCCGACCGCGAAAGAAACGGGCAAACTGAACGGCTTTCTCAAGGACGGCAAAAACCAGGAGGCAGTCCTCAACGATGTCTTTTGGGCGCTGCTGAATTCCAAAGAGTTCATTTTCAACCATTGAAACGGCCCGCGATTTGCTCCGACCATGTCCCCCTCTGTTTCAAAAATGCCCTGTCCGCCAGTTAGTGGCGCAGCCGTCCCGGCTGTGTCCCCGGGCGTCTCGCCCGTCATCTTTTTCCGCTCGGCCCTGCTGTCACTCACCACGGCGGCATTGCTCCTCGCCCCCGCCGCGCGCGCGCAGGAGAAGGTCACCTATCAGGACCACCTTCTGCCGGTCATCGAGAGCCACTGCGGCAAGTGCCACAATCCTGACAAGAAAAAAGGCGACCTCGACATGACCAGCTACGGCGCGCTGATAAGCGGCGGCGCCTCCGGCAAGATCGTCGTCTCCGGCGATCCCGACGGCAGCAAGCTCCACAAGGTCATCAACCACCTCGACGAACCGAACATGCCGCCGAACAAACCGAAACTGCCGGACAAGGAGTTGGCCGTCTTCAAAAAGTGGATCGCGGGCGGACTGCTCGAATCCTCCGGCAGCAAGGCCATCGCGGCGAACAAGCCGACGATGGACCTCGCCCTCAGCGCCGCCTCCATCGGCCGCCCCTCCGGCCCGCCGCCGATGCCCGGCGACCTGCTGCTGGAACCGCCCGTCCTCACCGCGCGCCCCTCAGCCATCACCGGCCTGGCCGGCAGCCCGTGGTCGCCGCTCCTCGCCGTGGCCGGCCAGAAGCAGGTGCTGCTCTACCAGTCCGAGACGCTCGAACTGCTCGGCGTCCTGCCGTTCCCCGAGGGCCAGCCGTGCGATTTGAAATTCAGCCCCAGCGGAAAACTTCTCGTGGCCGGCGGCGGTCACGCCGGCAAGTCCGGCCGGGTGCTCGTCTGGAACGTGACCACCGGCGACCGCGTCATGACCATCGGCGACGAGTATGATTCCGTGCTCGCCTCCGACATCAGCGCCGACCAGACCCGCCTCGCACTCGGCGGCCCCGGCCGGCTCGTAAAAATTTATTCCACCAAGACCGGCGAACTGGAGCACAAGATCAAGAAGCACACCGACTGGGTGACGGCCCTCGCCTTCAGCCCGGATGGCAAACTGCTCGCCAGCGGCGACCGCAACGGCGGCCTGTTCGTCTGGGAGGCGGCGAGCGGCGAGGAACTGCACAACACCGCCGGGCACAAGTCCGCCGTCACCGCCATTGCGTGGCGCGGCGACTCCAAGGTTTTCGCTACCGTGAGCGAGGACGGCGCTTTGAAAATCTGGGAGACGCAGGAAGGCAGGCAGGCTGGCACCTGGATCGCCCACGCCGGCGGCGCGCTAGCCGTGGACTACGCGCACGACGGGCGACTCGTCACCTGCGGCCGGGACAACCAGGTCATCGCGTGGGACGGCACCGGCAAAAAACTCCGCTCCTTCGATTTCACCAATGAACTGCCGGTCCGTGTCGCTTTCAATCACGACGGCACCCGCGTGTTCGCAGCGGACTGGACCGGCCGGCTCACCGTCTGGAGCGCCGAGAGCATCAAGGTTCTGGACGAGATTTCCGCCAACCCGCCCACCCTTGCCGCGCAGCTTGTCGCCGCCGAGCAGCGGGTCGCCGAACTTCAGAAGGTCGTCGCGAAACCTGTCGCCGTGAACAGCCCGGCTGACCTCGCCCGGGCCAAGGCGGAAAAAGACAAGGCCCGTGCGGAAATGGACAAGGCCACGGCCGAGTTGAAGCAGCTTCAGGCGTCGGTCGTGGCGAAGGAGGCTGAGGTGGAAAAACTCAAGGCCAACCTCGCCAAAAACACCACCGACGAGCTGCAGGCCAAGGTCACCGCCCAGCGGGAAGTCCGGAACAAACTCCGCCTGCAAGTGACCAACGCCACCGAAGTGCTGGCGATCAAGACCCGGCGGGCGAATGAACTGGAGCGCGCGGTGCCGGTCAAAGCAATTGATCCGGCGGCGGAACTGGCGGCGGCCCGGGCCACGGTCGCCCGGCTCAAGGCGGCCCAATTTTATTCCGGTGTCTATCGTGTCCGCGAATCCATCGCCGTCAAGAAGCGCGAGCAGGAAAAACTCTCCGCGAGCGACGAGAAGAAAGACAAGAAAGCCGCCGAGAAGCTGGCCAAGGACATCGCCTCC
This sequence comes from Pedosphaera sp., assembly GCA_009695285.1. Lineage (GTDB taxonomy): Bacteria > Verrucomicrobiota > Verrucomicrobiia > Limisphaerales > SIBH01 > SIBH01. The sequence continues at coordinate 2,900 of SIBH01000005.1, read as the reverse complement.
GAACAGAAGCATCTCGAAAAGCTCACCGCCGAATACGAGAAGATAAAATCCTCCACGGCACCGCCGGTGCGCCAGTCCAAGCTCTGAGCGGCCACGAGCGCCAACCGGGCTGCAAGAATCTGAGATGACCTTCCGCCGGTTCGCCCCGGCCAACTTTGCCCTTTGAACTTTGACGCCCCCCCGCCTATAAACAGCCCGTGCCTGAACTCTTCGCCAACCCGATCACTGCGACGACGCGGTACTGCGCGGTTTACGGCCATCCTATCAAACATTCCGCCTCGCCGGCGATGCAGAACGCCGGCCTGGCCGCGCTGGGCCTGAACTGGCGTTACCTCGCCTTTGCCGTCCACCCGGACAATCTCCGCGAGGCCATCGCCGGCGCGAAGGCGATGAAGTTCATCGGCCTCAATCTCACCGTCCCACACAAGCTGCTCGCCCTGGAAATGGTGGATGTGTTCGACGAGTCCGCCGAAATCTGGGGCGCGGTCAACACCATCCGCTTCGAGGCGCGGGATGATGATGGAAACTGGCGGCCACTCGATCATTTCCCCGGTGAAGTTTCCGGCGAAATCCGCTCGCACGGTTTCAACACCGATGCCGACGCAATCATGCGTTCGCTCCACGAGGATCTGAAGCTCGACGTGGACGGCGCGAAAGTCCTGCTGCTCGGCGCGGGCGGCGCGGGCCGGACGGCCGCGCTCAAGCTCGCCGCCGCCGGCGTCGGCGCGCTCTTTCTCGCCAACCGCACGCATCGCAAGGCGGTGGAACTGGCCGAGGAAATTCAACTGCGCTTTCCGAAGGTCACCGCCGTCGCCGCCTATCCGGGCAATCTCACCGTCGATCTGCTGCTCAACGCCACCTCGCTCGGCTTGAAAGCGGGGGACGTCTCGCCGCTCGATGAAAAGCATTTTTCCTTCGCCCAGGCGAAGGCGGTCTATGACATGATCTATCGCCCGGCGGAAACGCCGTTGCTGCAGGCGGCGAAACAGGCCGGGTGCCGCACGGCCAACGGTCTCGGTATGTTGCTCCATCAGGGCGCAAAGGCGCTGGAAATTTGGAGCGGCCGGCCCGCGCCCGTCGCGGTCATGCGTGCGGCGCTGGAGAAAAACATTTACGGCGGGGAGCGCGCCCATGTTTGATCCCGGCGTCTGGGCCAAGGTCCCGTTTCAATTCTGGGCGCTCGTCTTCTTCACCTTCGGCTGCCTGGTTGGCAGCTTCCTGAACGTGGTCATTTACCGGATGCCGCTCGGCTTGAGCGTCGTCTCGCCGCCGTCGCATTGTCCAAAGTGCAAGTATTCCATCCCGTGGTTTCTCAACATCCCGCTCGTCACCTGGCTGGCGCTGCGCGGCCGGTGCAAAAACTGCGCGGCCCCGATTTCTGCCCGCTATTTTCTCGTCGAGCTGCTGACCGGCTTTGCGTTTCTCGCCTGCTGGCTGGTGTTCGGCAAGCAGTCCGCCGGAGTGGCGCTGGTCGACTGCCTGGTGCTGGCGGGATTGATCGCGGCCACGTTCATCGACTTCGAGCATTTCATCATCCCGGACGAAATCACCATCGGCGGGATCGTGGTGGGATTCATCTGCTCGTTTTTTTTTCCGGCGCTGCACGGCCAAGCCACGGCGGTGGCGTCGCTGGGGGAGAGCTTCCTCGGCATCCTCGTCGGCGGCGGGACGGTTTATGCGATTCTGCGCGCCGGGAAACTGTTCTTTGGCCGGCAGAAGATCGAGTTGGCGCCCGGCAGTCGGGTCGTCTTCACGGAGAACAGCGTGCTGCTGCCGGATCGGGAGATGCCCTACGACGAATTTTTTTACCGCAAGTCCGACACGATCTGTCTCGAGGCGAAGACGGTGGAGTTGGTGGACCGGTGCTATGCCAACGCCAGCGTGCGCCTCAGCCAGGACAAGCTGATGATCGGAGAGGACGTTTTCAACCCCGAGGACACGCACCACATGGAAGTGGTCACCGACCAGATCGTGGTGCCGCGTGAGGCGATGGGTTTCGGCGATGTGAAATTCATGGCGGCGATCGGCGCGTTTCTGGGCTGGCAGGCGACGCTGTTTTCGCTGATGGCCAGTTCGGTCATCGGCGCGGCGGTGGGCGTGACGTTGATCGCGATGAAGCGCCAGGAATGGTCGAGTAAGCTGCCCTACGGCCCGTACATCGCGCTGGCGGCGGTGATCTGGATGTTCGCCGGACCGCAGATCATGGGGTGGATTTTCGGGAGATGATTCCTCATGAGCGCGCGGCATATTATTGTCGGCATGGCGCTGTGGCTTGGGTTGCTGTTCTTCGGCGCGCGTTGGGCGGCGCGGCCTGTTCTCTGGGCTGGCATCACCACGATGTGTTGTGATCCAATCACGGTGGATCGGGTCCGGAATGAATTTACGATTCACTTGGCCGCGATCCCGGAGGCCACCGCTGAAAATCATCCTTCCGTGGCGAACCGCGAGGACGGCGAAGCCGGCTCGGATGATCCGGCTGCGACCGGTTGGGCCGTGCGCGAGACACGCAACCGTGCCTTGGTCGTCTTCGTCCTCTGTATGGCGTGCGGTTTCGGGATCCGCTGGTTGCTGGGCCGCATCGTTCGCGGCAACTTGGATTTGACCTGACGCGCGATGACAGTTGAAAATGAGCCGAAACTCCCGCACCTTTCCGTCATGAAATTTCTCTGGATGCTTTCACTGGGCTTCGTGCTGGCGGTGGCCGGCTGCACGAAGCCTGCTCCGGTCGTGCCGGCCACCACCAACGTCCCGCCCATCACGAACGCGATGTCTTATCTACCATACGCCCAGACTAATTTACCGGTCATCAAAGTCTATGTCGGCGCGCATGAGCTGCGGACCGAGTGCGCGCTCACCGCCCAGGAAACGGCCACCGGCATGATGTGGCGCACGAATTTCGA
>SIBH01000004.1 GCA_009695285.1 Pedosphaera sp. | reverse complement strand
GATCTCTCCCCCGGGTGCGGAGGAAGTGAAGCCGATGGTGCTGCCGGGCAGAATCACGTTGTGCAGCGGAGAGACGTCCTCCACGAAGCTCACGACCACCACGTAGGCCGTTTCCGGCACCTGAAGGCTCGTCGTCAGGTCCACGGTGGTCGGGTTCACGAGGACGGCTGAGTTGATGGTTAGTTCGTCGCCCGCCAGATTGGTGATGGAGTAGTAAATCAATTCCTGGGCCGATCCGGTCGTGACCGGTTCGGAAAAAGTGACCAACATATGAGTGCCGCTCGGCCGGCCCACGGCGCTGACCAAGGTCGGCGGGAACGTGTCCACCACCACGGTCAAGTTAGCCACCGTGCTGGTCACGGTGTTCAGGGAGTTGGAAACCACCACGGTGTACACGCCGGCATCGCCTGGCACCGTGCTCGGAATGGTAAGCGTGGGACTGTCCACTCCCACCGGGGTGGCACCCCGGTACCATCGGTAATGCGGCGCGGTGCCGGAAACGCCGACCGTGAAGGTGGCCGACTCACTCGCGGTGACCGTCAAATTGGTGGGGGCAGGCCCGTTGGTAATCGCGACCAGGGTGAGGATCGCCGAGACATTGGTAATGACAAAATTGTCCATCGTGTAGGCGCCCTCGAGCGTTCCACCCTGGTTGTTGGCATTATCATCGAACCACATCAGATACATCCGGGTGTTGGCCGTCCAACTCCCCAAAGCCAGGGTTGCGCTGTTCGTCCCGGGCGTGGCCGTCGAGAACGCCGGGATCTTTGTCCAACTGTTGGCCGCACCGGACAGGCTGTAATACGCGTGCCAACCTGGCAGTTCCTCGCCCAGAGTGCCGACCAGTTCGTTGAAGGTGTAGTAAACCGTCATGGAGGTAATCACCGACCCGGAGGTGTTGGTGAGCGTGAGCAGCAGCACGTTCGCTCCGCCACCCGTTGACCGGCTCTGGAGGTAAAGGCCCGTTGAATTATGCTGGAATCCGGCCGCCACGGCGGGCGGGACGGTGCCATTGACTCCCAGAGCTCCGCCGGTAGTCGGATCTAGGACCTGCGCTTGGGCGTCTATGCTGGCCACGGTGCCGTAGGTGGTGTTGTTCACCCCAATGACCCCGGTGGACCAACCGTCAGCCACGGTGGGAGTGGTGCCAAAGGCGAAGGGCCCAACCCCGCTGATACTGACGGACATGGCGGCTTCGGCAGAGAAGGTGAAACAGGCTGCTGCTGCCGTCAGAGTGAGAATCAGTCTTTTCATGCGATGACGATTTGGTTGGAAAAATTAGTCGGGTCAGACAGACGAAGGACTAACCGGCCGAAATTTGCAAAGGAATTGTGAAAAAAAATCCGGGTGCTGCACCGCACTGATGCAACCGAGAACTGCCAGTTGCTACGCAACTGCTGGAGAGGACAACCCGGCTGACCTGCCCGCGGGCCACCACGGCGAGGCGGTCTCACTCAACGCAACCGCCACTCGACCATCTCAGCCGTTCTTCCCGCAGCACTGCTTGTATTTTTTTCCACTGCCGCAGGGGCACGGATCGTTGCGCCCGACTTTCGGGCCGGTGCGAATGGGTTTGGCCTTGGCCACGGCTTCGTTGGCTTCGCTGACGATGTCGCTCGGTTGGCCACCGGACTCGGTGGTGGTGCCACCACCGTAAGCGCTGGTCGTCTGGTGCTCGGTGTTCTTGGGCAGGTTCCGCATGAAGTTCTCGAAGGCCATCATGCTCGAGGCGCTGCGGAAGATGTTGTGGCAGACCTCGGTCTTCACGTTGACCATCAGTTCGCCAAAAATCTTGAACGCCTCGGCCTTGTATTCGATGAGCGGATCACGCTGGCCATAGGCGCGCAGCCCGATGCTGTTGCGCAGGCTGTCCATGTTGTAGAGATGCTCCTGCCACAGCTTGTCGATGGCGCTGAGGATGGTGAAGCGTTCGATGGACTTGAGCGCGTCCGCCTGCTCGAAGCTCACCTTGAGTTCATACGCCTTGCGCACCGTCTCGGCGATGTGCGTGCAGACGGCAAACTGCGCCGGGCTGAGTCCGTCAAAGACCGAGCCGGACACCGGTGCGTCGCCGCCGGCCTCCGCGATCTTGTGAATGTCCTGCTCGGACATGCCGATGGGGAAGTTCAAATTCACCCAGTCGGCCAGGCCGCGCAGGCTCCAGTCGGTCACGTCCGCGCCCGCCGTGGTGAACTGGTCCACCTTCGAGATGACCACCTCCTCCATGATGTCCATGAGCCGGTCGCGCACGTCGTCGGAATGGATGATTTCGTTGCGGAAGCCGTAGATGACTTCGCGCTGCTTGTTCATCACGTCGTCGTATTCGAGCGTGCGTTTGCGCTGCTGGAAGTTGTGCTGCTCGACGCGTTTCTGCGCCGTCTCGATGGAGCGGTTCAACATGAAGTGCTCCAGCTCCTGACCTTCCTCCAGACCGACGCGCTCCATCACTTTGACGATCTTGTCCGAGCCGAAGAGGCGCATCAGGTCGTCCTCCAGCGAAATGAAAAAGTGCGAGGAACCCGGATCGCCCTGCCGCGCGCAGCGTCCGCGCAACTGCCGGTCGATGCGCCGCGCCTCATGGCGCTCGGTGCCGATGACGTGCAACCCGCCCAGATCCTGAACGCCCGCGCCGAGTTTGATGTCGGTGCCGCGTCCGGCCATGTTCGTGGCGATGGTGACGCCGCCCTTCTGCCCGGCGCGCGCCACGATCTCGGCCTCCTGCTGGTGATACTTCGCGTTCAGGACGGAGTGAATGATCCCGGCCTTCTTGAGCATCTTGGAAACCAGCTCGCTGGTCTCGACGGACACCGTGCCCACGAGGATGGGCCGGCCCTGCGCGTGGATGGTCTGGATTTCCTTGAGCACGGCGTTGAACTTCTCGCGCCGCGTTTTATAGACCGAGTCGTTGGCGTCCTTGCGGACGAGCGGACGGTTGGTCGGAATCTCGAGCACGCCCAGCTTGTAAATGTCAAAAAACTCCTGCGCCTCGGTCATGGCCGTGCCGGTCATGCCGGCGAGCTTTTTGTAGAGGCGGAAATAATTTTGAATCGTGATTGTGGCGTAGGTCTGCGTCTCGCGCTCGATCTCGACGCCTTCCTTGGCCTCGACCGCCTGGTGCAGGCCGTCGCTCCAGCGGCGTCCGGTCATCAGGCGTCCAGTATTTTCATCGACGATGATGACCTTGTTTTCCTGGACGACGTACTGCACGTCCTTCTGATAAAGGCTGTAGGCCTTGAGCAGTTGCGAGATGGAATGAATCTGCTGCGCCTTGGCCTCGAACTCGGCCTGGAGCTTCGCCTTCTTTTCGAGCCGCAGATGCGCGTCGGCCTCCGGCCCGGCGTCGATGTCGTGAAACGCGGAGATCAAATCGGGCATCATGAACGCGTCCGGGTCCTTCGGGCTGAGAAAAGTGCGGCCCTTCTCGGTGAGATCGGCGTCGTGGCTCTTCTCGTCCATCGCGTAGAACAGCTCCTCCTTCTGCGCGTAAAGGTCCTTCTTGGTCTGGTCGGCGTGCAGCTCCAGCTCCGCCTTGTTCATCAGCTTCAAATTCTCCGGTTCCTCGAGTACCTTGGCCAGACCTTCGGAACGCGGGCAGCCCGACTTCACGCGGTAAAGTAGCAGGCCGATCTCCCGGTCCACCTCGGCGGGATTGGCCACGTTGCCGCCGTCCTCGGGATTTTTCTTTTTGATCAGCGCCTCCGCCTCCGAGATGAACCGGTTGCAGAGTTTTTCCTGCGCGCTGACCAGCGACTGGATGGCCGGCTTGAATTTGTCGTACTGGTTGTTGTCCGCGTTGACCACGGACGGGCCGCTGATGATGAGCGGGGTGCGGGCCTCGTCGATCAGGATCGAGTCCACTTCATCGACGATGGCGTAGAAATGCCCGCGCTGCACCTGCAATTCGGCGCGCTCGGCCATGCCGTTGTCGCGCAGATAATCGAAGCCGAACTCGGCGTTCGTGCCGTAGGTAATGTCGCAGTTGTATTGCTCGCGCCGGACGGTCGGGGACTGGTCGTGCAAAATGATGCCGACGGTCAGGCCGAGAAACTGATAGACCGCGCCCATCCATTCGCCGTCGCGGGCCGCGAGATAGTCGTTGACCGTGACGACATGGACGCCACGCCCGGTCAGCGCGTTGAGATACACCGGGAGCGTGGCGACGAGCGTCTTGCCTTCGCCGGTGGCCATTTCGGAAATCTTCCCGCTGTGCAGCGACATGCCGCCGATCAACTGCACGTCGAAGGGGACCATCTCCCATTTCAACGGATGGCCGCGCACGATCACGTCCTTCCCGCAGAGGCGGCGGCAGGCGTTCTTCACCACGGCGAAGGCTTCGGGGAGGATTTCATCCAGCGCGGCGGTCCGTTCGGCGGCGTCCTCGATCTTGGAGAACCGCTCCTTCCAGGCGGCGGTCTTCTGGCGCAGCGCGTCATCGGACACGTTTTGCAACTCCGCCTCGAACTCGTTGATCTTCGCCACGCGCGGGCGGAGCTTCCTGACCTCGCGCTCGTTCTTCGAGCCGAAGACTTTTTTTACGATAAATTGAATCATGCAGACCTTAGAAAAATAGTGCCGGGAACCTACGGGAACGCGGGGGGAGCGTCAAAGAATTAAACCCCGGCGGCGCTGCGAACCGGCGGGCCAGGCTTGGGTTTCGCGTCGCCAGAAGGTTTCGGAGCCGCGCCGCCGCCGCCGCGAAAACTTTTCCACAGCGAAAGCGGCAGCAGGCCGAGGGCGATGACGAGCAGTTGGCTGCCGGCGAAAAGCATCAGCCATTTGAAGGCCGAGTCCATGAAGCCGTAGCTGTGCAACCCGATGCCGAGCATGTTCACGCCGAACCAGGAGAAGGCGGTCACGATGTTGCCGAAGATAGCCATGTTCATCAGGCCGCGCTCCTTAATCATCCCGCCCCAGCGCGCGTGCAGGATGGCGACGTTCCAGATGACGATGAGGAGCGCGCCGTTCTCCTTCGGATCCCAGCCCCAGAAGCGGCCCCAGGATTGATCGGCCCAGATGCCGCCCAGCACCGTGCCGACGAAGCTGAAGAGCGTGGCGAAGCAAATGATGCCGTAAACCATTTTACCCAGTGCCTTGCCGACTTCCGTCTGCCCCACATCCGGTGATAATTTTTTAGCATCTGCAATGCTCGCGCCCGGTCCCACGGCCAGGCCAACCGTCGCACTGATTGCCGCTGCTCCCCGCCGAGTCAGTTTTTGAGCAAGCAGCGGCGTGAACACTCCGAGAAAGACGTAAATGATCGCCAGCAGTCCGGCCACAAACGTCGCGGCGTAGCCCAGCGTGACCACGACGACGTGCGTTGCCAGCCAGAAATTCGTGTCCAGCACCGCGCGCATCATCTCCATCGTGTCGCCGTCGATTGCGAGATTGTGGGCGATGATCTGGGTGGTGAATCCGGCCACCGTCGCCGTCAGCAGGCCGATGCCGATGGGATAAACCTTCTCCAAAATCAGGCCGAGCAGCACCGCGCCCCAGCCGATGAAAATCGCCGAGGAGTACAGATTCGTCACCGGCGGACGCCCCTCCAGCACCATGCGAAAAATCAGTCCGAAGGTGTGAATCATCCACGCGAGCATGACCAGGTTCCAGGTGGAGCGGCGCAGCCATTCCGAGAACGTGAGCAGCGAAACCAGCACCAGCACCAGCGCGAAGACGTAGATGACCGTCGTCTTGTAAAACGGCGCGAAGTCGTTGAAGAAAAATTCCCATTTTCCCTTGCTGAGTTCGGGCAGAAATTTCTGCCGCAGCCATTGGCGGTATTCTTCCACGGCGGCATTGAACTCCGCCGGCTTGTTCTGCCGGTAGGCGCTGGTCATGGCCGCGTAGTGGGTCATGGCCGGGCTGATCCCGCTTTCGTTGCGCGCCGCATCCATCAGGCTCAGGCCCGCGTTCACCCAGTCATCGCGGGATTTTTCCGGATCGGCCGGCGGCACGACCAGCGGCAGGGCGACCTCCTTCACGAAATTATATTGTTCCAGAAAACCGAGCAGCAGATCGAACGCCGGCTTGTCGTATTCCTCCTTGGCGGACTGCGCCCGGACCGCCACCACGCCGGGACCGATGGCCTTCTGGTATTTCGCCAGATCGCGCGCGTAGTCGTCCGAGGATTCCGGGCGCAGGCTGTTCTTGAGCCGGTTGTAGATCGTGAGGCCGGCATGGAGCTTCGTCAGTTGCTTCTCGAACGGGGTACGATGGGCCGGATCGATGGCCCCGATGCGGCGGCCCTGCTTCTCCATTTCCTGGAAGCCCGGCTTGAGCTGGTTGAAGGAAAAATGCTTTTCATTCTCCGGCAGCTTGAGCAGGCCGAGCAGTTCCGGATGATCGATGCGGAAACTTTTCCGGGCGTCGGCCGCCTCGGGCTTCATCATCACTTCGAGCAGCCACTCGATCGCGGTCAATGTCTTCCCGCCGTCAAGCGCGATGCTCTGCTTGGCGCGCAGTTGCAGGAGCGAGTTGCGCGCGACGGAATCAAACGGCTGGATGCGCCCGTTCAGCAGCACGGGCAGCTTGCCGAATTCGCGCGTGTGAAATTCCTTCTCCTTCTTCGGAGCCAGCGCGGAAAGAATCCACGCGGCGAAGACGGCGGTGAGCATCCAGGGCAGCCACTTCTTCATTTCGTCCTCCGTTTCAGGGCGAAGCCGATCAAGTGCATCAGAAATTGCCCGGTCAATCCCAGCCCGACCAGCACGCAGGAAATGTAGGGAATGAGCCAGCTTGGGTTCCGCACGACCTGCAGGATGGTGACGCGGGAATTCTTGTCATCGAAGCCCGCTTGATAATAGGTCTCGCCTCCATAGCGCAGCGGATTGTTCATGGAAATATCCACCGGGCGGTCCTCCTTGGAGTCGAGCCGCTGCAGGCGGACGCGGCTGGCGAAATTTTTCGGCGTGTCGGTCCCCTTGTATTTTTCATGGGTAAATTTCAGCAGCTCGACGGAATACGGCTTGTAGTAGCGGGTCAAACGCAGCGCGATCTGTAAGGTTTTTCCGCCCACGGTCACAGGCTGGGTTTCATCAAGCAGGTCGGAAACCAGCCAGGTGCCGAGCGACTCCGATCCGTTCATGATCTCGAGGACGGCGGAGGGGACGTTGCGCTCGTCCATTTTCGCGGTGAGCGGCATCGCGCTCAAGGTCAGCCTCTGGCCGACCCCCTGCGTGGCCGGCGGCGGCTCCGTCTCGGCCATCGGCGCGCGGCGGGCGAGGCGCGAATTGGGCAGGTATTTTTTCACGCGGATGGTGAAGGGCAGTTTCTCGTGGCGGATTTCCTTGTCCGCCGCGAGCCGCGATTCGGGAATGACCACCACTTCGTCGAACTCGATGCTGCTGGCATCGATCACGGCCAGTTCGCTGTCGCGCCCGTTTTCGGAAAAGTTTTTCGCCTCGCCCTCGGTCAGCCGCAGGTGGCTCTCGACCTGGCCGAGGTCGGTGGTGAACTGCCCGACGAGCAGCAGGATGATGCCGGCGTGAATGACGAAGATGGGGATTTTCTTGGGCGTGAATTTGAACCGCTGGACGTGCGCCGAGAGCAGGTTGACCAGCAGCACGCCGCCGATGAAGTAGCCGCCCGGGAAAATCGGCAGCTTCCAGTCCGTGCCTTTGGGCGTCCACCAGATCAGCAGGCTGCGGAAGTAGCGGTTCTGCGCCTGGTAAAGCCCTTCGTCCACCTGCGCCACCGTGCCGATGAAAACGAGCAGCCCCGCGAGGCAAAGGAACACGACCGTGAGCCGGAGCGAGCAGAAAAAGTTGATGAGGCGCTGGAGCATGTTATTTCGCCGATTTCACGAACTCGACCAAGGCGTCCTTCGCCCCCGCCACCGCCGCCTCGTCGCCCAGCAGCTTGAAAAACCACGTCTGGCCGCCGCGCGGCACAATCACGCCGACCATGCGTCGCGGTTTGTTCGTCATATCGACCAATGTGGCGGACACGCCGCCGAGGTCAAGGGGCGTGATGATCTTTAGCAGCTCGGCGGCGTCCACCGGCGGCAGGCCGAGTTGGCCGCGCCAGCGGTTGACGTTGGCCGGCACTCCGCCGACGTCGCCGGGAAAAACCGAGACGCTAACTTCGGCTTTGCCGGGCACGGTGAACTTCGCGGACTGCATCGGCCCGGCCGGCTGTTCCTGCCAGCCGGCCGGCACTTTCCAGGCCGGCTGGCGGGGGTCGGCGGGCGGTTTGACGTTCCCTGCTTCCGCCGCGTGCTCCGTCCCGTCCTCGAAGGAAATGTTTTTTAGAAATCCCGTGAAGGCCGCCTTCTGCTGCTGCACCAGCGCGTCCGGCCCGGTCATTTTGAAAAACCACGAGAGGTCTCCGCGCTGAAAAATCACCGCCAGGATACGGCCCTTTTCTTTTTCCTCCGGCGGCGTCCCGGCCAGGTTATACAACCGCGCGGGCTGGCCGGCGACCTCGACCGGCGTGGATTGCCCGGCCAGCTCCTCCTGGGCGACCGGCCCCAGGCCGACCTGCCCGCGCCAGCGGTTGACGTTGTCCAGTTCGCGCCCCGCCGCGCCGGGCAGCGGGATGATCGTGATCTGGGCCTTCGCGCCGTCCGCGCCGCTGACCTGAAAATTTCCGACGCGAATCTCGCTCGGCGGCAGTTCCTCCCAGCCCGCCGGCAGCTTCCAACGAAGCTGAGGCCGCGGGGAATTTTCGGAAGGTTCCGCCACCCGGCGCACCGGCGCACGCTCCTTGGGGACACGATAAGTTTTGATCTCCTCCGGCCCGCAGCCCGCGAGCAACGCGGCCAGCAACAGCGGCCACCGCGCGCGCAGCGGAACAAATTTCACCGGGATGCAAAAAAACATTGGTTAGTTTTACTTTCCAACACAGGCCAGAGCAAGCCCTGCTTTGGCTTCGTTGTGCCCTGATTTGCCGGAGCGCGGCTGTGTCGTCCTCGACCAACCGCAGCAGGTGGCGAACGGAAAGGTTCTTGGATAATTCAAAGCGCCAGTGTTTGCGAGTGCGCTGCGGCTGGTCTTCGACACAGCCGCGCTCCATTCAAATCAGGACACTGCCTTTGGCCGAGGGGGTTCGCCACGAAGGAAATTGAAACGGCTTAAGGAAGTTTTTTCTGCGCGCGCAGGCGCAGAATGTCCAGCCGATCCTGCTCGCGATCGGTCTCCTTGCTGGCGATAAGGCTGTCGAGTCCGAGGTAGGGAATCCGCACTCCATCCACCACCACTTCCAGCGCGGGGCCAATGGCGTCCGGGTAGGAAACTTTCCAGGCGTGCGTGCTCACATCGACCTCCACTTCGTCGGCGATTTTCACCACGACGTTGTCGAGCAAATCGCGTGGCGTCAGTTCGGCGGCGGCGCCATCCTTCATTTGGGCGAGGGCGTTGAGGACTTTTTGTCCGTTCTCCTCGGTCGCCTCGATTAGAATGCCACGTGCTCAGTCGTATGAATGACGCCGTGGAGAATGCAGGCCTGCCCGCCCATCACCAGATATCGAGCACCCACAGAGTTCAACAAGGTCCAAATGCGAATCAGTGGATTGGACGCGGGCATAGCGTCTCACCAAAGACGGGGATTGGTCTGGCTGCGCCGCCAGCGCTCGTATTCCTCCCAAGTGCGGGCCTTGAATACAAAACCGCGCGGGCGCGGATAAGGACACAATTGCTCGGCGTATCGTTGCAGATCATGCGCCCGGCGCAAACAGTCGACGGGAGCGGTCGGCGGTTTTCTTTTCCCGACAACTTTGATTTCCGACTAATCAATCACAACCGGCCCTGTTCTGCAGCTCAACCCGCCGTCACTCCGAGCAGGAATTCGATATTGTTCTTCGTCTTTTTGAGCTTATTCAACACCAGTTCCATCGCCTCGACCGGCGGCACGCCGGTAAGCGCGCGACGCAGCATGACCACCTTCGCATACTCCTGCGGATGGTAGAGCAGCTCCTCTTTGCGCGTGCCGGAAAGCTCGATGTTGATCGACGGGAAAATACGGCGGTCCACCAGATGACGGTCCAGATGGACTTCCATGTTGCCGGTGCCTTTGAACTCTTCAAAAATAACCTCGTCCATGCGGCTGCCGGTATCGACGAGCGCGGTGGCGATGATGGTCAGCGAACCGCCCTCCTCGATGTTGCGCGCTGCGCCGAAGAAACGCTTCGGCTTGTGCAGCGCATTGGCATCGACACCGCCGGAGAGAATCTTGCCGGAATGTGGCTGAACGGTGTTGTAGGCGCGGGCCAGACGCGTGATGGAGTCGAGCAGAATCACAACATCGCGTTTGTGCTCGACCATGCGCTTGGCTTTTTCAATGACCATCTCGGCCACCTGCACGTGGCGCTCGGGCGGTTCGTCGAAGGTCGAGGAGATCACTTCCGCCGGGCGGCAGGAACGTTCCATGTCGGTGACTTCCTCGGGCCGCTCGTCGATGAGCAGGATGAAGAGGTAGGCCTCGGGATTGTTTTTTAGAATCGCATTGGCCAGCTTCTGCATCAGCACCGTCTTGCCAGTGCGGGGCGGCGCGACGATGAGGCCGCGCGAGCCTTTGCCGATGGGGCTGACGAGATCGAGCACGCGCGTGGAGAGTTCGTCTCCGGTCGTTTCCAGGATGAAACGCTTGGTCGGGAAGAGCGGCGTGAGGTTGTCAAAATGAGTCTTGTCCTTCGCCTTGTCCGGGTCCTCGGTATCGACGGCCTCGACCTTGAGCAGCGCGAAGAATCGTTCCTTCTCCTTCGGCGGACGAATCTGTCCGGCAACCAGGTTGCCGGTCTGCAAATCGAAACGGCGGATCTGGGAGGGCGAAACGTAAATGTCCTCCGGGCACGAGAGGTAGTTGAATGCCTGGGAACGGAGGAAGCCAAAGCCCTCGCTCAAGACTTCGAGTACGCCTTCGCTGAAGAGCACACCGCTTCGCTCGGCGTTTTTCTGGAGGATATGGAAAATCACCTCGTGCTTGCGCATGGTGCCGAAATTCTCGATGCCCATCTCCTTGGCCATGGTGTTCAGGTCGGTCATCGACATGGCTTGGAGTTTGGCGATGTTGATCTTCAGCGCGGGCAGGACGTCGGCGGAAGGCTCGGACTGGGCGGCGGTTGCGTCCGGTGTTTCCACGGCGTGCGTCGGCGGACGCAGTTCCATGTCGTCGGACGGTGCAGCCGAGGCGGCGACTTCGCTTTCAATGTCGAAGGGCGGCGGCGCGGGGGCTTTACGCTTAGGACCGCGCGGCCCCTTGGGGCGGACGTTTCTCGCTTTTGGAATTCGTGTCATAATTTAATGATTTTTTGGTTAAAATGGGCCGCGGTTCGCGGCTAAGGAATGGGACAAACACTGGCTGCTGTATCTCTTACTGTCTGGATCTATTCAAATCGGATCGCGCATCGGTGGGGCGCTTGGCAGGTCTTCATCACTCAATACGGCAAGGGAAATTTTGCGGTCAATTCCGTGACACGTTGCCGGACGGAACGCGCGGCGTCAAGGTTCTTAATGTCCATTAACACTTCGCTGATCATGTCTGCGATGGCCGCCATCTCCGACTCCCGCATCCCGCGCGTCGTCACCGCCGGCGTGCCCAACCGGATGCCGCTGGCCTGGAACGGCGAGCGGGTCTCGAACGGAATGGTGTTTTTGTTGACCGTGATGCCGGCCTCGTCGAGCACGATCTGGCATTCCTTCCCGGTCAGGTCGCGCGCGCCGACATCCAACAGCATCAGGTGGTTATCCGTGCCGCCGCTGACCAGCCGGAAGCTGTTTCGCTTCATCCCCTCGGCCAGGGCGCGGGCATTCTTGACGATCTGCTGTTGATACGCCTGGAACCCCGGCTGCAACGCCTCGTGAAAACAAACCGCCTTCGCCGCGATGACGTGCATCAGCGGCCCGCCCTGGATGCCGGGGAACGCCTGCGAATCAATTTCCTTCGCGTGTTTTTCCCCGCACAAAATCAAGCCGCCGCGCGGCCCGCGCAACGTCTTGTGCGTGGTCGTCGTCACAAAATCCGCGTGCCCGACGGGGCTGGGATGCTCGCCCGCCGCCACCAACCCGGCGATGTGCGCGATGTCCGCCAGCAGCATCGCGCCGACCTCGCGCGCGATCTCGCCCATCCGCTTGAAATCAATGACCCGCGAATAGGCGCTCGCGCCGACGGTGATCATCTTCGGCCGGTGCTCGCGCGCCATCGCCGCGAGTTGGTCGTAGTCGATCCGTTCGTCCTCCTTGCGCACGCCGTAGTGGACGATCTCGAAAAATTTTCCGGAGAAGTTCGCCTTGTTGCCGTGGGTCAGATGCCCGCCGTGGCTCAGGTCCATGGTCAGCATCTTGTCGCCCGGCTTGAGGAAGGCGAAATAGACCGCCATGTTCGCGCCGCTGCCGGAATGCGGTTGGACGTTCGCGTGCTCGGCGCCGAAAAGTTTCTTCGCACGGTCGATGGCCAGTTGCTCGACGACATCGACGTTTTCACAGCCGCCGTACCAGCGTTTCTTAGGGTAGCCCTCGGCGTATTTGTTCGTCAGCACCGAGCCTTGCGCCTCCATCACGGCGAGGCTGGTGAAATTTTCACTGGCTATCAGCTCGATGTTTTCCTGCTGGCGCTGGCGTTCGTGGTCAATGGTCTCGGCGATTTCCGGGTCCACGGTTTTTAATTTCAGGTCAGGACTGCTCATGCTGGGTTCCATTTTTTCGACGCGCCGCTCGTGCCGGCCGCCCTCGAACTGGGTGGCGAGAAAGGCGTCGATCATTTTTTTGGCCTGCTCGGGCGTGGTGGCGCGGTTGCCGAGGCAGAGAACGTTTGCGTTGTTGTGCCGGCGGGAAAGGGCGGCCATCTCCTCGTCAAAGACCAGCGCGGCGCGCACGCCGGCGACCTTGTTGGCCGCGATGCTCATGCCCACGCCGCTGGTACAGACCAAGAGCCCGAAACCGCTCTGATGGCCCGCGACATTGTGGGCCACGGCCTGGGCGAAGTCCGGATAATCAGTGGATTCCTTCGAATGCGTGCCGAAATCGCTGACCGTCCAGCCCTGCGCCTGCAGATGCTGCTTGAGTGCCTCTTTCAACTCGAACCCGCCGTGATCGGCGCCGAGCGCAATGGAGTTGACGCCCGGACCGGGGGGCGTGGTCGGTGTGGTGGTCTGTTCGATGAATTTCAACATGGTGACAATGCCCTGCTCGATCTGGTCGCGGCAGTTTAGATAAACGTCATACGACCCGCCAATCGGGTCGCTGATGTCATTTTCATAAATGTCCAGCGTCTCGTCAAACTCGCGCAGCAAAAAAGTTTTCTCCGTCGCCTGCGGATAAAGGAGCGTGATGGCATCGACGTGGCTGTGGGTCATCCCGAAAATGTAGTCGGCCTGCTGGATCAGTTCCGCCGTGAGCAGCCGGCTGCGCTGTTTGCTGATGTCGATGCCCAGTTCGCGCAGCGCCCGCACCGCGTATTCGCTCGGCGTCTGCCCGTCGAGCGCGCCCACCCCGGCGGACAGCACCCGGTAATCCTTGCGCCCGCGCGTCTCGTGGCGGAACAACCCCTCGGCCATCGGACTGCGGCAAATGTTTCCCGTGCAAACAAACAAAATCGTCTTCATCAAAAATCTGGCAGCAAGTTTGCGGCGGGCGGCGGAATAATCAACTTGGAAATCGGCGTGGCGCGGAAAAGGCCGGGCTGGTGTTCAATGCTCCGGCGGCCGCGCGCCCCTCTCGTCACTCCGCCCGCCTGGCCCGCACCACCGCCAGCCCCTTCAACAAATCCAGCGCCCGCGCCAGCACCGGATCGGTGATGACCGGCTTTTCCACCGCGGCGGGCTTCACTTCCGGAAGGCTCGACTCGTCATCCGGATCCAGCCGCTCCCGGGCCAGGCGCACCAACTCCGCCTCGTTGAGCCGATGGCGCGGCGGCCGGTTCGTCACGGAAAGATTCGCGACGCCTCCGGTCGTGGACTTGGGCAAAATTTTGTAGGCGTCGGCAAAAAATTGTTTCTCATCCTCCGGGCTGACCTCCACCTGGATGTCCGCCTTCAACCCGCCCGCCGGCACCGTTTCCCCGCTCCCCAGCTTGACCGATGCGACGGCGACGCGCAGCCGCTGGCCGTTTTTCAAAACAAACTCCTTAATGATGCTCGCCTGCCCGGCCGTGTTCGTGCCGATCAGCAACGCCACTTCCCCATTCCGCAACACCGCCGCCAGCGCCTCCGCCGCGCCGGCCGTTTGGTGATTCACGAGGATCGTGACCGGCATTTTAATCGCGTCCGCCTTCTCGGTGGACCGCGCCGTCCCCTGCCCCCAGTCGAGCAGCAGTTGCTCCGAGGCGAAAAACTTGTCCGCCACCGCGCCCGCCGCCGCATAGTCCAGCCCACCCGCAAACCGCAGATCCAGCACCAGCCCCTGTAGTTTGTTCGTCATGCCGAGCAGGCGCAGCGCGTCACCGGTTTCCTTCGCCAGTCCGCCGCCCACGCGCGCCACCCGCAGATAACCAAACGCCCCGTCAAACACCGCCGAGCCCGCCAGTGCCGGTTGGCCGGTGTTCGTGCCGGCGACCGCGTCCAGCGAGACCCGCGAACCAAGCCGTGCGATCAGCCCCTCGACCGCCGCGCGGTTCAGCGTCGCGTCATCGGCCCCGATGAGGTTCGTGCGGAGCAGGTCATAGACTTCCTGGAAGGAGGGCGGCGAAATTTTTTCGCCGGCGCGGGCGGGCGCGGCGCCGCTAAACAAACCGAGCAGCACCACCGCGCGAAGAAGATTTCTGTACTGTGTCATGCGCGGGAAAAGTGGGGCAGGCCTGATGGAAAGTAAAGTCCCGTCAAGAAACTCGCCAGCGATGGGGGCAACAGGCCCCCGCACCTGTAGCGCAGCCGTCCCCGGCTGCAAGTTCGAGGGGCGTCCCCGCCCCGTGATCTGGGCGTGGCCGCGAGAAACAGCCGGAACTCGCCGGTGGGAACGCCTGCGCCACGGGCTGTGCCCGGCTGGCCAGTGTTTTACCATAAGGATTACCATAAGAATTGCCATTTACCATTCCATGACCGATGATCGCCCCATGAAAACAACCATTGCGATGGATCAATCGGGACGACTGGTTCTTCCCAAAAATATTCGCCAGTCGCTGAACACGCCGTCCGCCGCCCGGTTTGAGGTGCAGGTGCTGGGCAACCGCGTGGAATTGACACTGGCCGAACCGGAGCCAACCCGCCTGCGCCGCAAAGGAAAGCTCCTCGTCGTGCCCAAGCAGGGCGTCGCGGCGGATGCGGTCAAGGCCCTGTCGGAAACCCGCGCCGACCGGTTATGATTGAGTTTTTTGACACCACCGTGCTGGTGGCGGCAATGGTCGAGGACGAAGCCCGGCACGAAGACTGCGCCCAAATTTTGGAGTCGGTCAGGGACGGCCACGCCGGGGCGCATTCCTTGGCGGAATGTTTCGCCACGCTCACCGGTGGACGTTTGAAAATCCAACTCGCGCCCGGTGAGGCCGCCAGCCTCATCCGTCATAATGTCCACGACCGCCTCACGCTGGTCACGCTCTCCGCCCCGGAACAGATGAAACTGGTGGAGATGGCCGGGCCGGCCGGCGCGCGCGGCGGCGCGATTTACGATCTCTTGCTCATGGCCTGCGCCCGCAAAGTGAAGGCGGAAAAAATTTACACGCTCAACCGCCGCCACTTTATCGCGCTGGCCCCGGACCTGGCGGAGCGGATTTTATCACCGTGATTCTAATCCCGTTCAGCGCCTTCGCCGCAATGTCCCGCCGGAACTGCGCGTCGTCGAAATGGATTTTCTCCACGGCGGCGTAGGCGGCGGCCTGGGCGGCCGGCAAATCCTTCGCCCACGCCGTCACGCCGAGCACCCGGCCGCCGTTGGTGACGATGTGATTTCCATGCGGTGCCGTGCCGGCGTGAAAAACTTTCGTGTTCGCCAACCGCGCGGCGGCGTCGAGGCCGCTGATGACTTTGCCCTTCGCGTAATTTCCCGGATAGCCGCCCGACGCCATCACCACGCAGACCGAGGCCAGCGGACTCCACTTGAGCTCCATCTTGTCGAGCGTTCCCTCCACGCTGGCATTGAGCAGTTCGACCAGATCACTTTCGAGGCGCGTCAGATACACCTGCGTCTCCGGATCGCCGAAGCGCGCGTTGAATTCCAAAATCTTCGGCCCGTTTTTCGTCAGCATCACGCCCGGATACAGGATGCCGCGATAGTCAATCCCCTCCGCCACGCAGCCGCGCATGAACGGTTCGAGAACCTGGCGCGCGGTCTCGGCGAGCTGCGCGTCGGTCAGGAACGGCGTCGGCGAATACGTCCCCATGCCGCCGGTGTTCAGGCCGAGATCGCCGGCGAGCGCGCGCTTGTGGTCCTGCGAGGTCGGAAAAATTTTCGCCGTCCGGCCGTCGCACAGCGCGTGCAGCGACACCTCGACGCCTTCGAGAAATTCCTGCACCACCACCCGCGCGCCTGCCGCGCCGAAGGCCCGGCCCACCATGATTTCATCCACCGCCTGCTCCGCCTCGGCCTGGTTCGTGCAGAGCAAAACCCCCTTGCCCAGCGCGAGTCCGTCCGCCTTCACCACGCAACGCCCGCCGAGCGACGCGCAGAACCTCTTCGCCGCCGCCGCGTCGTCAAAAGTTCCCGCCGCCGCGGTGGGGATGCCGTACTTCTCCATGAACTGCTGCGAAAAAACTTTCGAAGACTCGAACTGCGCCGCCTTCTGGTTCACCCCCCAAATCCGCAGCCCGTGCTTCTGAAACAAATCCACGATGCCGAGCGCGAGCGGATTGTCCGGCCCGACCACGGTGAGATCCGCCTTCTTCTCCTGCGCGAACGCCAGCAGTCCCGGCAAATCCTCCGCGCCGATGCTCACGCACTCGACCAGCGAAGAATTTTTCACAAGCCGCTCTCCGGCGATGCCCGCGTTGCACGGCGCGCACCACATCTGCGTGACGTGCGGCGACTGCGCCAGCTTCCAAACCAGCGCGTGCTCGCGTCCGCCGGAACCGATGACGAGGAGTTTCATTGCATCAACGACGAATCTTCAAACCCTCCAGCGCGGCCAGCTTTGACGCTTTGGAATCAAAACTTCAGAACGTGTCGCACTTGAGCGCGAGCGCCGAAGCAACGTGCCGCAGATCATACGTGCGGAAGCGATGTTTGGCGGTGTGACGCATCGCAAGCTCCTCGAATTGCCGCTCCAGATCGCCAACGGGCACAACCGCATTGCGAATGAAACTCTCCTTGGTCAGATCGTCCAGGAAGTTTGCGTGGGCCAATGCCGCCTGCTCCGGCGTGACAAAATGCTGCCCAGGCGAACGCGCGAAAAAAACATGAAGCTGGAAGGCGTTGACGACTTCCAGGCGGTGCAGCCAGGTCACCGGCAACGGACGGGCCTCACCGCGCTCCGCCCGCGCCGCCAGCCGGTCAGCCTCGGAACTGTCCGGCAGTTCCAGATAGGTGCGGGTGAAGAAATTGGTATCAGCGTAGGGAATCATTCACCGCGAATGCGTTTGTCCACCTTGCGAACCTGGGCGGACGGAATCATCTTTGGAAAAATTGCCCGGCGACGTGCGGCGAAATCCGGCAGCGTGATGGGCTTGCGGGCGGACGCTTCCGGCTGGATGGAATAAACGCGCCCCTCGCGGCACCTGACGTGGACGACGCCTTCCTTGTTCGCCGCGTCCAGCACCACCGCCGGCTCACGATCCAATTGTCTCACCGTGAAAACTTTCACGTAAGACATTATGTCGGCGTTCGCAGGAAAGTCAAGCAACAGGCGGCGACTGCGGCCGTTTCCAAACCAGCGCGTGCTTGCGTCCGCCCGAACCGATGCGAGGAGTTTCATTTATTGCCACGCGAATTGATGCAGGAACGGCCTGCTCGGGAAAGAAATTTCACGATCATCGGGATGATGCTGGACCGTCTCTGTCTTCCTTGTCCGTGCGATCCGGATCGGCATTGAGAAACTTCACCGTCTTCCAGAGCAAGAAGGCCACCACGGAGAGGAAGGCCACGGCCAGCGCCAGCCCAAACGCAACATCGCCACGCTTGGCCGGAGGCACAAATTTGAGCGGATAACAAAAGAGGAGAAACGCGCCGGCCAGCAGCGCGATGGAACAGATAAAAAATTTCCGGGACTTGGCCGGCTTTTGTCCGTCCTTGCTTCCCAGTCCCCGCAGCAGCCGCCAGTATAGCCAGGCCACCACCGCGCCCGCCACAAAAGCGATCCCCGTCCCGGGGCCGAGGTGAAAGGAAACGCCGGAGGCGACGGGTTTCACGGAATAGACCATCGCCGCCAGCAGGCCGAAGGCCAGCGCCGAGGCGCCAGAGGCAATACGGAAAAAATCCCGGTCGTCGCCGTCCGATGGGTTGGTTGGCATGATGACAATTTCAAACCACCCGCGCCTCGCCCTTGCCCTTCACCACTTCGCCGATGAGCCAGGCTTGGTGCTTCTGCGCGCGGATGAATTTCAACACCGCCTCCGCCTGGTCCGCCGACACGATGGTCACCATGCCGATGCCCATGTTGAAGACCTGATACAATTCCTCATCCGGCACGCCGCTCTGCGTCTCAATGATTTTGAAGATGGGCAGCATGTCCCACGAGCCTTTGCGGATGACGACGTCGAGCGACTTCGGCAGCACGCGCGGGATGTTATCGACGAACCCGCCGCCGGTGATGTGGGCGAAAGCGCGGACATGGTGCGTGGTGCGTGGTGCGTGAACCGGATTGAACTTCGCCACGAGCTTTTGGACAAGCGGGCCGTAGCTGACGTGGACTTTGAGCAACTCCGCGCCGAGCGTGAGTTTCGAGCCGGGGATGCGGCTGGAGATTTTTAATTTCAATTGCTCGAAGAATATTTTCCGGCCGAGCGAATAGCCGTTCGTGTGCAGGCCGCTGGATTCGATGCCGATGACGACGTCGCCGCGCTTCACAGTTTTCCGGCCATTGAGCATCCGAGATTTCTCCACCACGCCGACGATCGTGCCGCTCACGTCGTATTCACCCTTCTGGTAGAAGCCGGGCATCTGCGCGGTTTCGCCGCCAATGAGAGCGCATTTGTTCTCCGCGCAGGCGCGAGCGAAGCCTTTGATGATCTCGGTGAAGACGTGCGGCTCGAGTTTGCCCGTGCCGAGGTAATCGAGGAAGAAGAGCGGTTCCGCGCCGAGCACGGCGATGTCGTTCACGCAATGGTTCACGAGGTCCGCGCCGATGGTGTCGTGCTGGTCCATGGCGAAGGCGATCTTCAGCTTCGTGCCCACGCCGTCCACGCTGCTGACCAGGACCGGCTCGCGATATTTCTTGAGGTCGAGCTGGAAGAGACCGCCGAAGCCGCCAACTTTGCCGAGCACTTCGCGGCGGTGCGTCGAGGCGAGCAGTTGCGGGAGCGTGGCTTTGACTTTGTTGCCGAGATCGATGTCCACGCCGGCGGCGGCGTATGCTTTTTGTTTCATTGCGGGCGGAATTAACCGTCAAGAGTCCGTGAACGCCAAGATTAAACTTCGGGCGGACGGGCTGGTGCTCGAAGAAAACCGCATCCCGGCACACCGCCAACGTGAATGCGAATTCCCGGTCGATCTGCCCCGCCGGCCAGCCAGCCTCAGCGCGCCTCCACGATCACCGTGGTCGTGTCGATCCGCACCGGCGTCACCACCTGCTTCGCCCCGCCCGGCCAGATAATTTCCACCGACTCCACCTTGTCCGCACGGCCCAGCCCGATGGTCACGGGCAGCTCCGATTGCGCGAGGTAGCTGCGCGTCGGCATCACCGTGCGCTGCATCGTCAGTCCGCCAGCCTTCACCACAAGGCGCGCGCCGATGGCGGAACGGTTGGACTTCGTTCCGACCAGCTTCAACCGCAGCCAGTGATGGCCGAGCTGCTGGTCGTTGCGGAGCAGCAACGGCGGGCCGTTCACCTGCGTCAGCACCACGTCCAGATCGCCGTCGCCGTCAATGTCCGCAAAGGCCGACGCCCGCCCGACCATCGGCTTGAACAAGTCTCCGCCCGCCTTGCCCGCCGGCACCACGGCGAAACTCGCCGCGTTCTTCGCGCCGCAGTTCCAGAACAACTGCGCCGGCTGCGCGTAGCTCTGGCTCTTTTGAATTTTGGAAATCTCCTGCTCCAGATGCCCGTTGGCCGTGAGCAGATCGAGCCGCCCGTCCAGGTCGTAATCAAAGAAGAACACGCCGAACTTCAGCAGCAGCCGGCTGGCCGGGCCGACGCCCTCCGCGATGGCCTCGTCGGTGAAGTTCAGCGGCTCCTTCTGCGAAACGTAGAGCGCCGTCATCTCGTTAGCGAAATTCCCGATGGCGACGCCGAGCGCGCCGTCGTTCCGGTACTGCGCGGCGTCAATGCCCATCGCGCCGCGCGCCGCGCCGTTCGCATCGAAGCCCACGCCCGACGACAGGCCGATCTCCTTGAACTTCCCGTCCCTCTGATTGTGAAACACAAAATTCTGCACCGTGTCGTTCGCCACGATCAGGTCGATCCAGCCGTCCCCGTCGATGTCCACCGGCGCGACGCCGAGCGATTTGGCGACGGGCACGCCGGTGTCCTTGTTCTTCACCTGCACGCCGGCCGCTTGGGAAACATCGGTGAATTTCCGGCCGCCCATGTTGCGAAACAACTGCGGAAATGTCCCCTCGAAATTCATCGGCTGCCCGTAGGCGCGCGTCTGGCCGTCGATCTTGTAGCCGACCTCGGCGTCGATCTGGCGCGACCACTTCACGTAATTGGCGACGAATAAATCGAGCTTCCCGTCGTTGTTGTAATCCAGCCACGCCGCGCCCGTGCTCCACTGCGCGGGCGATCCGCCCACGCCCGACTCCGCCGTCACGTCGGCGAATTTTCCATTCCCCAGATTGTGAAACAAACGATTCCCGCCCACCGCCGTGATAAAAACGTCCGGCCGCCCGTCGTTGTCGTAATCACCCACCGCCACGCCCATTCCGTAAAAGCTCACGTCGAGTCCCGAACCCGCCGTCACGTCGGTGAACTTTCCATGCCCGTCGTTTCGGTAAAGTTTCATCGTCGCGTCGGCCTGGCGGTTCGCCGTCTGCCACGGCCAGTCGCCGCTGTTGATGAACAGCAAATCCTGCGCGCCGTCGTTGTCGAAATCGAGGAAGGCCACGCCGCCGCCCATCGTTTCCGGCAGTAGCTTCTCGCCGGTCGCGCCGCTGTGGTGGATGAATTTGATTCCCGACCCGACGGTGATGTCGGTGAATTTCACCATGGGAATTTCCGCCGGCGCCGGGGCGGCCACCGTCGGCGAGGTCAGTTTCGTCTGCTGGACGGGCGCAACCGGCGGCTTGCGCTTCGCGTACCAAATCCCGCCCGCCACCGCACCGGCGAGGATGACGAACGCCACCGCCGACCAGCGGAACGCGCGGCCGATCACCGCGTCGTCGAGTTGGGCCACTTCTTCCTCCGGCGGCGGCGCGGTGTATTTGTTCTTGTCAGTCGGGTCGGTGTTCATGGTCGTGGAGCGGGCCGCGCGTCGGCGGGCAGTCCAGGCGCGCCCGGACGTTGCAACTGATAAATGATGACCGCCTGGGCCGCGTGATCGGCGGCGGGATTTGCACGCCGCGCGATGGCCACGGCGCGGTCGCGCGCGTTGTCGTCGGGCCGGTACCGCTCGTGCAGCTTGCGATGCTCCGCCGCGAGCTTCTCATCACCAAGCTGCGCGTGAATCAGGGCGAGGTTGTAATGCGCGGTCACGTTCTCCGAATCGAGCGCGAGCGTCTTTTGAAACTGCGCCACGGCCTGCTGCAAAAATTCCCGCCGCCGCGCCGCGTTCTCCTCGCCGCGCTCCAGCTTGGCGCGCTCGAAGAGCGTCTGGCCGAGTTCATTGATGACCTCGTAGTCCTTGCTGAAATCAAAGCCGCGCCGGTCCAGCTCCGGATATTTGTCGTCGAGAATGCTGCGGAATTCGGTGATGGCCTGGTCAAGAAACCCGTTTTGTTTGTTCGCCAGTCCGTTCAGCCACGCGATCGTCCAGCGCGGCGCGGGCGGATCGGTCTTGGCCGCGCGCTGCAATGCGCCCACCGCGTCTTCCAGCCGGCCTTCCTTCAGATAAACCCGCGCCAGGTTGAGCGGGCCGTCGGGCCGGCCCATTTTCTCGACCTGCTCGAACGCCTGCGCGGCCTGGATCAACTCGCCCTTCTCGCTGCCCTTGTCGCCTTCGAGCAGCAGGCCGATGCCGTAGTCATTCCACCGTTGCCACGGAATGATCGGCGACGGCGCGTTCGTCGGCGCGGCGTCCACGCCCTCGACGGGAAACGTGATCGAGTCGGCGGCAATGGTGGTGATGGGGAGGTCATTGGTAAAATTTTTCCCGAACACATGCTGCATGTATTTCGTGTCGAACTTGCGGTAATGCAGCTTGATTTCCACGGTCAGCGACGCGTCGAGATTTTCTGGCACGGTGAAACTGTAATGCACGACCTGCGCCGCGCCGGGCGGAATCTGGTGGTTGTAGAGCGGCGTGAAAATGTCCTGCGGATTGCGGCGGTCGATGCGGTTGCCGTCGCGGTCGAGCATGAAGACGTTGATGAAATGCGACCACGGATCGACTTCGTTGAGCACGCCCAGCGCGCCGTTGCGGCCCACGACGCGCCCGGCGCCCGTCACCTTCGCGTCCACCCAGACTTCATTCGAGTCCACCGTTCCCTGCGTGAACGGATGACCCAGCCGCACGGTGCGGATGACGACTTCCAGTAGATAATTTTTCCCGCGCTTCAGCACCGGCACCTGCGGACGCAACGGCGCCGTGAGCGGGCTGTCCACCGCGCCGCCTTCCTTGAGTCCGAAGAAATCGACGCGCACCGAGCCTTTGAGAAACTCCTGGTGCGCCTTCACGATTTCCGGCTGCCCGCGCAGATGCGCGATCCCGGTGTTCGCCGCCGGGAAAAGATGGTCGTGGATGCTGAGGGTGCGGTTGGTCGGATTGAAAAATTGCGCACCAAAATCAGCGGACGGTTTCAGCGGCATGTGGCAGCCGTTGCAGTTGATCTGCGCCTTTTCGGGATAATAAAAGCTGCGCGCATTGTGGCCGGAAACGCCGCTCAGGAGAAACGTGTCGTAATGGTTCTGGCCGCGCAAAAATTCCTTGTACTTGTTCAGCTCGTAGGGCAGCGAAACCTTGTGGCAGGTGGAGCAGAACTCGGCGGTCTTATGCAGCGGCTTGAGGAAGGTCTGCTTGTGGAAGTCCGGCTTGGCCTTGACGAGCTGCTGATTGATGAACTGCAGGGCCGCATTCGAGCTGTAGGCAAACGGATAATGCACCGGCTCATCAATCGTGTAGTCCGCATTGCCCTTGGTGCTGTTCACATGCGTGATCGCATGGCAGGCGGTGCAGGTGATGCCGGCCTGCGAGGTCGGATGCTTCTCCATGTCAAAGTTTGGATCATCAAACGCGCCGCTGAAAAACGGCACCACGTCGTGGCAGCCGGCGCACCAGCGCGAGGCCTTCACGTTGCCATCACGCTTGAGCGAGACTTCGCGTGTCTCTTTCACGCTGAACAAATAGGGCTGGTTGTTGAACGAGCTGAAATGGTGCGCGCTGTGGAACCACCCCTTGTAGGCATCGGCGTGGCACTTGAGGCAGTAGTCGTCCATCATCAGCGTCTTCGCCGGAATGAAATTGCCCGAGGCGGTGCGGGCCAGCGATGGCTCGAAATATTTTTTCCCCTCCGGCGACCCGGCCTGGTTTTTCTGAGGATGCTTGGAGTGCAGGAAAACCATCGCGACCACCACCAACCCGACCACGCCCGCCCACCGCGCCCCGGCCTGCCAGTGGATGCGCGGCCCGGCCAGGCGGTGCAGCACGTAAAGCCACACGGCCAGCACCGGCGTGATGACATGCGCCCAGTAGATCGGTGAACGCAGGCTGGGATTCTTGATGGCGAAAAAATCAAACCGCATCAGCGCCACGCCCGTGAAGAGCAGCACTAGGCTGACGAAGAAAAGCAGATAGCCGACACGCACCGCGCGGCGATTGGTGCGGTCATGCGCGTTCTTGATGTGGATCGCGCCGAAGACCACGAACGGCACGAGCAGCAGCAGGCCCAGCGCGAGATGCGCGCCGAACATCACCATGTAAAAATAATTCTGGTAGGCGAGGCCCTGAAACCATTCGAGGAACGTGATACTGGCCAGGTAGGCCGAGTTCGCGCCGAGCAGCGCGACCAGCCCGAAAATAAAATAGAGCAGCAGTCGCAGCCGCGGCCCGACGGCGCGCACGTATTTCTTGCGCGGCGGTGATCCGCCGGCGGGAGCGTTCGCGCTGTCTGTTGCTTGAGTCATTTTGTTTAGTCAGAATAATCGGCTGCCGCCTAGCGACGAAGCTCAAACTGCGCGCCGCGAAACTTCACGAGAGCCAGGCGGTCCAAACCACGAATGCACACGAATGGGAAAGACGATCGAAGGCGTGGCGGCATCCGCTCGCCGCCCTTGGTCGGGTCGGGTCGGCCCGGCGTTCGCAACACGACCTGGCCGGACCAATTCATATTGGTTTCCATTGGTGTCCATTCGTGGTTTCACTCCATCGCTCGCCTAAAAAACTTCCCGCTTGCCCTTCTGCCAGGTATCGAAATCTTCCAACTCCTCCGCCGTGACCTGGCCCGTCTCCAGCGCCACCGGCTGCATCCCCGTGAAGGTCACCGCCGTGAAAGCCAGCGCGACGGGCGTCCTGGCTTTGCGCGCCTCCTCCAGCGAGGGGCGCTTGGTCCAACGATCCGAATACAGGTGGACAAAGAACACCTCCTCCTCCAGCGCGATGACTTTGCCCGCGCGAAATCCGCCCTCATTGTCGCTCAGGCTGTAGAGCACGCCGACCTGCGGCGGGCCGGTGAGGGGCTTGGTCGCGGGCGCTTTTTTGCCGCACGAAGAGAACGCCAAAACGAACAACAACATGACCGGCACCATCAAGCGGGTTTTCATGGTGCGAGCATCGTCGGCCAACGGGCGGCCGACAAATCTCATGGGGTGAATGGCTGCCGGGCGAGGGTGAACTGCGGAAAACAGCCCGGTTTTCTCCATTTCGCCACCCGTTTCCGGCAATTCGTCCCAGCGGCGTTTCCCTCGGCGCGAAATCAGGCAGTCTCTCCCCCAAGCAACCAACACCATGCACCCACGAATCATGCACCGGGCCGCGTTCACCCTCATCGAACTGCTTGTCGTCATCGCCATCATCGCCATTCTCGCCGGGCTGCTCCTGCCCGCGCTGGCCCGGGCCAAGGCCAAGGCCAAGCAAACCACCTGCATCTCCAACATGAAACAGATCGCCCTCGCCGCGTTCATGTACGGGGATGACAACGAAAACAAATATCCCCCCAGGTTTCCCGCGCCGGGCGCCGGGGCGATCTCCTGCAAACCCTGCCGCACGACCAACTGGCTGGTTTACGTGATCGATGGCATGGCCGGCTCCACCAAATCCTTCGCCTGTCCCAGCGACAACGGCGTGCCCGCCGCGTCCTTCGCCAACGATCCGAGCATCGCCACCAAGAGCGTCCTGCAAGTTGATCAGACCAGCTATTGCTACAACGCCGTGCTGACCCGCCTCGGCTCGCCGGAAGCCGTCATCCAGCCCAGTGACGCCTTCATGGGCGCCGAGGTCTGGTCCTGGCACAGCCCGGGCAAACGCCGCGCCGCCTACTTCGTGGATGGCCATTCCGAACTGACCGCCGACCTCAACATCGCCAAGCAATGCTCGCCCCCCGCCCAACCGGACGCCTCCTACGCCGGCGGCTATCGCCCGGTCCCATGAAGTGCCTGGCCCCACTCGCCGCCGCGCTCCTGATCTTCACCGGTTGCTCGGACCGCGCGCCCAAAACTCTCGGCGCACCACTGGAAGGAACGGCCATGTCCGTCACCGGTGTTCCAAATGCCGACGGGAAATCCCTCGTCGTCCTTCAGGGCGCCATGACGAAAAAATGTCCGGTGGCCGGCTGCTGGTTCATGCTGCAAGACGCCACCGGCACGATCAAGGTGGACACCAAGAACGCCGGCTTCGTGGTCGTGGACGTGCCGTTGAACACCGTCATCACCATGGCGGGCCGCGTCGTCACCAACGGCCTGGAGCGGTCCATCGACGCCACCGGCGTCCTCTATTGAAACCAAGCCCTCAACCTCGTAGCAGCCGACGTGAGGAGGCTCATTCTTTTTCGGGCGAAGGAAGTCATCCCAAATCTCCGAGAAGATCGGCCGTCAGCGTTCCAATGCGGCGGGCCGGTTCCTGGGGAGGGAAACAGCGCGTCCAGTTCCCATGAATCCACCGAACTTCACAGAAATCTGGCATGACCTGCGGCGCCGTGTGAATTCTTCCGGCCTTCTGCTGGCGGCGTGTCTTGTCCTCAGTGGTTGCAGCCCCTCCGAGAGCGAACCGCCGCCGGCCAAACCCTCCTCCGTCCTCGAGGCCTCGCCCGTCTGCCCGTGGCGCGATCCACTCGCCGATCTGGCCAGACTCTTTCCGCCCGCCACGAATTACGTCCTGGAGACACGCATCCTCAGCGAACACACGGCCGAACTGCGCCGCCACCTCGGCCGCCAGATGACGCCGGATGAAAATCCCCTCCGCATCCATCGCGTGCGCCACGGAGACCAGACGACCGGCTCCGTTCTCGTGACAAGAATCAAGGCCGAACACGGCGGCCTCGAACTCGTCACCGGCATCGCCAGCAACGGCCTCGTGCGCGGCGTGCTGATTCAAAGCCAGCGCGAGCCGGAAGCCGTGGCCCGGGTCATCACCGGTTCCAATTTCCTCGCGGCCTTCGCCGGAAAAAACGCGGCGGCGGCCTGGCGCATCGGTCTGGACCTGCCGGAGGTGCCGCCGGAGGCGCGTTTCTCCGCACAGGCCATTGCGGACGGGGTGCGCAGCCAGCTCATCGTGCTGTTCTTCGCCAACTCGCCGCCGGCCGCGCCCGGGCCGAACAACCCGACCGACCACTGAATGCTGACGCTCGTCCTCCACAATCTCCTGCGCCGCCCGTTGCGCCACGGCCTCACGCTTGCCGGCGTGGCCCTCGCCGTGGCCGTGCTCGTCTGCATCACGGCCTTCGGCACCGGCTATCGCCAGACGTTGCGCGGCGAACTCGACCGCGCCGGCCTCCAGATGATGCTCGTGCCGACCGGCTGCCCCTACGACGACGCCGCGCGTGTGCTAAAAAACAACACCCTCGAAAACTCCCTGCCCGCCTCGGCGCTCGACCTCGCGCGCCGCGATCCCGCCGTGGCCGTAGCCGCGCCGTTCCTGATGGCCGCCCTGCCACGCACCGACACCCGCCGCACCGACCTGTGGGTGGGGCTGGACGAAACCGCGCTCCCGCTCAAGCCCTGGTGGCGCGTCACCGCCGGCCGCGCCTGGTTCAACGGCCCGGACGAAGTGATCCTCGGCGCGGATGCCGCCGCCCTCGAAATGCGCGCGCCGGGCGATAAATTTTTCAGCCCCGAAACGCGGCGCGAATTTCGCGTGGCCGGCGTCCTCGAACGCAGCGGCACGAGCGATGACAGCATCTTCTTCATTCCCCTGGCGACCACGCAGGCGATGTTCGCGCAAACCGGACGGCTTACCGCCATCGCCATCCGCCTGAAGGATCCCGCGCTCGTCCGCGAAGCCGCGCCGCGCCTCCAGGAAATTCCCGGCGCGCAGGTCGTCACCATGACCGAGATGATGGGCACCTTTCTCAATCTGCTCGGCGCGGTGCGCACGCTCTTGCTGGCGCTCGGCGTCATCGCGCTCACCGTCGGCGCGCTGAGCGTGTTCAACACGCTGCTGGCCGGCGTCGTGGAACGCAGCGGCGAACTGGCCCTCCTCCGCGCCCTCGGCGCGTCCCGCACGCAGGTGTTCGCGCTCATCACCGGCGAATCGCTCCTCCTGTCCGGCGTGGGCGGCGCGCTCGGCCTGGCCCTCGCGGTGGCGGGCGGACCGGCTTTGGAAAATCTCGTGCGACCGTGGGTGCCGTTCGCACCGGCGCAAACGCTGCTGGCGCTGGATGACCGCGTGTTGCTGAATGGACTGGCGCTGGCGCTCGCCGCCGGCGCGCTGGCGGGAATTTATCCGGCCTGGCGCGCGAGCCGGTTGTCCCCGGCGCTGGCGGTCAAAATGGAATGAACTGGTTCACATTATCTCTCGCCGGCTGGCGGCAACGGCCGTTGCGCACCGGTGTCACGGCGGCGGGCGTCGGCCTCGCCGTGGCCGCGTGGTTCAGCCTGCTCTCGTTTCAAGCCGGCTATCGCGACGGCATGAAGAATGAACTCGACCGCCTCGGCGCGCACATTCTCGTCGTGCCGAAAGGCTGCCCCTACGACGCCGCGTCCATCGCGCTGCACGGCGCAAGCTGGCCGTGCTATTTGCCGGCGGCCTACCTCGACGAAGTGCGCGCCGCGCCCGGCGTGACCACCGCCGCGCCCGCCTTCATGACCGCGCTGCACGAAGGCACCAGCACCAACACCGTCTATGTCGGCGTCGATGAAAATTTTCTCCGGCTCCGGCCCGCGTGGCAGATTCGCGGACGCTTCCCGCAGGCGACGAACGAACTACTCCTCGGCGCGGAAGCCGCCCGACGCCGGCACTGGCAGGTCGGGCAGACCGTTCCCCTGCCCGGCCTCACCAACGCCACCGGCCTCGTCAGCGGCATCCTCGGGCCGACGCACGGCGCGGAAGATGACTTCATTTATCTCCGCCTCGCCGACGCCCAGCACCTCTTCGCGCACCCGCGGCAGCTCACCCACATTCTCGTGCGGCTCGCCGACCCGAACGCCCTCGACCGCGCCGTGACGCATCTGCGCGGCTGCTACGCCGGCATGGACATGAACATCGTGCCGCTCGCGCATTTGTTTCACACCATCCAGTCGCTGGTGAACTCCACGCGGCTGCTCCTCGGCTGCGTCGCCGCCGTGGCGTTGCTCGTGGCGGCGGCGGGCGTGGGCAACACCATCCTCATGGCCGTGGCCGAGCGCACCCGCGAGATCGGCGTGATGCGCGCGCTCGGCGCGTCGCGTGCCGACATCTTCCGGCTGTTCTGGTGGGAGACGATGCAGGTCTGCCTCGCCGGCGGCACGGGCGGACTCGCTTTCGCCTTTCTCGCGTCGCGCCTTTTGGAAAACTGGCTGCGCGCCCGGCTGCCGTTCGCGCCGGTGGACGCGCTCATCCGTTGGGAATGGTGGGCCGCCGCCGCCGGACTGGCGGGCGCGGCGCTGGTTGGCAGCATCGCCGGCTTTCTCCCGGCCTGGCGCGCGGCCCGGCTGTCGCCCGTGCTGGCGATGCGCTCCACCGGAGGCGACGCGTGAAGTTTTTATCCACATGACCACTTCACCCCAAGAAAACACCTCGGTCATCGCCGCCCAGGCGCTGACCAAAATTTACCAGCGCGGCCGCGAAGAAGTGCGCGCGCTCGACGCCGTTTCGTTCACCGTCGCGCGCGGCGAATTCACCGCCATCACCGGCCCGTCCGGCGCGGGCAAAAGCACGCTGCTCAATCTCCTCGGCTGCATGGACGCCCCGACCAGCGGAACCTTGCGGCTGGACGATCGCGAAGTCCACGGCCTCGACGAACGCGCCCGGACGGAGTTGCGCCGCAGCACGGTGGGTTTTGTGTTCCAACATTTCGGACTGCTCCCGACGCTGACCGTCGAGGAAAACGTCGTTCTACCCGCGCTCTTCGCCCGGCGTTCTTCGGCCCGGCGCGCGGAGATGTTGCTGGAAAAAGTAGGACTGCTCCACCGGCGCACGCACCGTCCGCATGAATTGTCCGGCGGCGAAATGCAGCGCGTGGCCATCGCCCGCGCGCTGATCAACGAGCCGCGCCTCCTCCTCGCCGACGAGCCGACCGGCAACCTCGACAGCGCCACCGGCTACAGCATCATCACGCTCTTCCAGCAGTTGAACGCCGAAGGCCTCACCGTCCTGGTCGTCACCCACAACGCCGTGATGACCGCCGCCGCCCGTCGCCAACTCGCGCTGCGCGATGGACGGCTGGCGGATGGAAAATAGGCGCATCTCAGAAACGCCGGCTTCAGCCGGCAGAAACTTTCGGCCACAGCAGGGCTTCAGAAAATTCCAGCACGTTGCATGGTCGCACGATTCTGCCGGCTGAAGCCGGCGTTCCGATCAATGACCGGTCGTGCTCCTCACCCCAGCCCGAAGCGCTGCAGCTTGTCGCGATAACCCCGGCTCAAGGTCAGCCGCGCGCCGCTCCGCATCAGCACCGCGTACTCGCCGTGAAACATCGGCTGCAGCTCCTTCACCCGGTCGATGTTCACAATCGTCGAGCGGCTGATGCGCAGAAATTTTTCATCCGGCAGTTTGCCCTCCATCACCGCCATCGTCTCACGCAGCAGATGGGCCTCCGCGCCGACGTGCAGGCTCACGTAATTGTCCGCCGCCTCCACCCAGTCGATGTCCTCCAGCTTCACGAACAACACGCGCCCGTCCACCTTCACGGCGAGACGCCCCGGCTGCTTCATCTCCGGCTTGAGATCGGCGAGCAGCGCGGTCAGCCGCTGGTTGATTTCGCCGCCCTGATTTTGCCGCACCCGCTCGAGCGCGCGCCGCAGTGCCGTCTGAAACCGTTCGCGGTCGAACGGCTTCAACAAATAATCCACCGCGTGAACCTCGAAGGCTTGGAGCGCAAACTTGTCGTGGGCGGTGACGAACACCACCACCGGCATCGGCGCGCCGGCCAGCGCCTCCAGCACACCGAAGCCGTCCAGCTCCGGCATCTGCACGTCGAGAAAAACCAAGTCGGGCGACTGCTCCTGAATCGCCCGCACCGCCGCGCGTCCGTCAGCGCACTCGCCGAGCAGGGCGATCTCCGGCTCGGCCTCGAGGAGTTTGCGCAACCGCTCGCGCGCCAGCGGTTCGTCATCCGCGATGAGGGTTTTGATTTTCAACGGCGCAATTTTCACACTCTTGCCGCGCTCCCGTCAAAAACTATTCCGGGCGCGGTGAACGATTCAACCACGGATGACAGGTATGAACACGGATTCTGAAGCCCCATCGAAACTGTAGCAGCCGACGTGAGGAGGCTCTGACTCTCCCTTGTTTTAGGATGAGCCTCCTCACGTCGGCTCCTACAAGGTGCGGACGTCACCACTCGAGGACACGGTAGAAGCGCTGGACGGCATTGGTGACACCGAAATCTTCGATGATCAGGTAGCCGCCTTCGACGGTGAATCCGGCGGCGTTCATCGTCCACGCGGTGTTCGTGCCAAGAAATTCTCCGGTGCTGATCAGCGTCAGGCGGCCGAGATCGTCCGGCAGACCTGATCCCGCATCATACCGGAAGGCCAACCGCATCCGGCCGTCGGCCAGGCGGTGGGGCGTTGCCAGGCGCTGCGGCACCAGCACGCGCAACACCGCGTTGCTGCTGATCACATTGGTGACGCTGTTGCTGACGCGGACGCTGTAGCTGCCGGCGAGCGACCGGTTGGTGGCGGCGAAGGTGAGCTTGTATTCGTGGCCCCGATCAAATCGACCGCGTCCTTGCGCCACTGGTAGGCCAAAGGCGCCGAGCCAATGGCCGTGACGTTGAAGGCGGCGTTGGAGTTGACGTTGATCGCGATGCTCAACGGCTGCGCGATGATGACTGGCGGGGCCACCACTCCGACAAGTGCTACAGTGTGAGACTCGCCCGCCGCAATGGCTGTCACCCCGCTCAAACCGACAGGAACGTTCGTTTGACCATAGTTGTTGTTTCCCCACGCCACCACCGTGCCGTCGTTCTTCACGGCCACGGTGTGAGTAGAACCTGCCGCAATAGCCGTCACGTTACTCAAGCCGTCTGGAACGTCCGTTTCACCATACGTGTTGCCTCCCCGCGCTACCACCAAGCCTGGAAAAGCCCCATTTATCCTCAATGCCGCCGTGAGCAGAAAGCACAGTGGCAGGAACAGTGCGGATGTTGGCCGGGAATTGGCTTGCCAAGCGGACCGGTTCGAGGCCATCGCTTTTCCTCCTTGTTCATTTGCCGAATTTTTACGTCGCCGGAGCCGGACGCCCAATTTTTTTCCAGCCGTTTCTCCATCCTGGGCGCACCCTGACCCTGCCCCGGAGCGCGGCTGTGTCGTCCTCGACCAACCGCAGCAGCGACGCATGGCTGGGCGCGTGCAGAGCATTCCACACCGTTCGACCTTCGGACCTGCTGCGGCTGGTCTCCGCGACACTGCCGCGCTCCCTCCGCATTCGGGGGCGGTGCGCGGTTGCGCCCACTGCACCACCATTCTGAAAAAACTAGCGCCGTCGCGCGCCACTGTCCTATCGTCCCCGCACCCCGATGATCTGGACGCAAAATTATGATCCGCTGCACAACCCCGCGCTCTCCACGCTCGTCGCCGCCGTGCCCATCGTGGTGCTGCTCGGCACCATCGCGCTGCTGAAACTGCGCATCCATTTCGCCGCGCTGCTCGGTCTGGCCGTGGCGCTGGGCATCTCCATCTTCACCTTCTCCATGCCCGCGAAACTGGCGGGCACCACCGCGCTCTACGGGGCGGCCTACGGGTTGTTCCCCATCGGCTGGATCGTGCTCAACGTGATGTTTCTCTACCAACTCACGGTGCGCGGCGGGCGGTTCTCGGTGCTGCGCGACAGCCTCGCCCATGTCGCGCCCGATCCGCGCGTGCAACTCATCCTCATCGCGTTCTCCTTCGGCGCGTTCATCGAGGGCGTGGCCGGCTTCGGCGCGCCGGTCGCGATCACCGGCGCAATCCTGATCCAGCTCGGCTTCACACCGCTGCACGCCTCCGGCCTCGCGCTCATCGCCAACACCGCGCCCGTCGCCTTCGGTTCGCTCGGCATTCCCATCACCACGCTCGAACAGGTCACCGGCCTGGACGCGTTGAAAGTCTCCGCGATGGTCGGGCGGCAACTGCCGTTGTTCTCGCTCATCATTCCGTTCTGGGTGGTGGGCGCGATGACGGGTTGGCGCGGCATGATCGGCGTCTGGCCGGCGGCGCTGACGGCGGGACTGGCCTTCGCCGTGCCGCAATTTCTCGTTTCGAATTATCACGGCCCGTGGCTGGTGGACACCATCTCCGGCTCCTGCTCCATCGCCGCGACGGTGCTGCTGCTGCGTTTTTGGAAACCGAAGGACAAATGGTCTCTGCCCGGTGACAGGCCGGACATCCGGGGCGAGACGCCGGCGGCACCCAAGTCTGATCCCGTCCCGACGACGCGTCATGCCCGTGGAAAAGTTTTCGGCGCGTGGCTGCCGTGGATCATTCTCAGCGCGTTCATTCTCGTCTGGGGCACGCCCCAGTTCAAAAGCCGGGCCGATGGTTGGTTCGCCGGCAAGGTCACCTTCACCGCGCTGCATCAGCAGGTGCAACGGGTGCCGCCGGTCGCGCCGCCGGAGGCGAAGCCCGAGGCCGCGGTGCTGAAGCTCAACGTGCTCTCCGCCACCGGCACCGGGATCTTTCTGGCGGCGGTGGTCGCCGGCATGGTCATGGGTTTTTCGCCGCGCGAGATGTTCGGCGTATACGCACGCACGCTCTGGCAGGTGCGGTTTTCGCTGCTGACCATCGCGGCCATGCTCGCGCTCGGCAATGTCACCAAATACTCCGGCGCGGACGCCACGCTGGGCCTGGCGCTGGCGCACACCGGGACGTGGTATCCATTTTTCGGCACGCTGCTCGGCTGGTTGGGCGTGGCGCTGACCGGCTCGGACACCGCCTCGAACGTGCTCTTCGGCAGCCTGCAAAAAATCACCGCCGAGCAGACCGGGATCAGCCCGATCCTGATGGGCGCGGCCAACAGCAGCGGCGGCGTGATGGGCAAGATGGTCGACGCGCAAAGCATCGTGGTGGCGAGCACGGCGACGAATTATTACGGCCAGGAGCATCGCATCCTGCGCTTCGTCTTCGTCCACAGCCTGGTGCTGGCCGTGCTGGTGGGCATCCTCGTTCTGCTCCAGGCCTACGTCCCGCCGTTCACGAGCATGGTGGTGAAGTGACGGACGTAGCGGCTTTCGGGAGAAAGTCGGAAATTTTCTCAGCGAGTGCGACGGTCTGCCGACACGCCGCTACGATCAGGCGGTCCTACAACCCCGCCGCGAAGTTCACATCACCGGATTTCACGCGGACGCTATCCGGCAGCGCGTGCGGGTCGAACCGCAACACGAGTGTGTGCGGACCGGCGGCTAGCCCGGCGGTGAAGGAAGCGTCTTTCGCCACTTTCACCGCCTTGCCGTCGATGAACACCTCAGCCTTCGCGCCGCCTTCGAGCTTGAAGGCTCCTGTGCCTTCCTTCAGCGACTGGAATTGCGTGGCGACAAACACGCCCACGGCACCTTCCCAAAATCCGATCTGCCCCAACGTGGCCTTGAGGTCGTCCGCCACTAGGCGGCCGTCCACGAGCGAGATGAGCGGCGTGGTTTTCTTTGCGGGAAATTTTCCGCTCATCCAGGCCGCCTCGTCCTTCTGCATGTCAGTGTGGGCCGCCGCCGCAACCTGCCAGAGCCGGGCCACGCCGCCCTTGCTGGCGTCGTAGTCGCCGGGCTTGCCGAGCAGGGTCAGGAATTTGAAGAGGTCGAGCCGCTCGTTTTCCTTGAGCGCCTCGAGCAGGCCGGCGGGCATGAGCGAAAGTCCGTTGGCGCGTTTGGCGATGTTCTTGAGCGCGACGGAAACTTCCTGGTTCGCGGCGTTGCGGAGCACGAGTTCCTGGCCGGATTCGCGCACGAGGATGCCGCTAAATTCCTGCGCGTCCTTCGTCTCGATGACGAGCGAATGATAACCCTCCTTGATCTTCGCATTCGGCAGGAACAGCGACTCGACGAGATAATCCGCCGGTGCGCTCGCGCCGATGCTCGTCATGTCGGGACCGACCTTGCCGCCCACGCCGCCGATGCTGTGGCAGGTCATGCAGCCGAGTTCCGCGCGCCGGTAAACGCGTTCGCCCCGGGCGGCGTCACCACGGGTGGCGGACGCGGCGGCGATGGCCTGAATCTGCGCCGGGGTGAGATCGGCGGCGGGCGCGGCCAACTGGCCGCTCTGGGCGAGCGCGGCGATGAGTTCATTCTCCTTGCGACCGCCTTCGCGGGCGACGCGCAGGCCAGCCTTGGCGGCGGTCTCGTTCAATTTGACCAGCGGCACCTGCGCGGCCAGCGCCTTGCCCGCGCCCTTGATGTTCAGCAACGCGCGCCAGAGTTCCGCGGCCTCGGCGGCGGTGGTGGTGTCCGCCAGCACGGCGGCGGCGGTGGGGGAAAATTCCGCGGGATTCAGCGCGGTGAGCGTGGCGGCGGCGCTGCGGCGGATGCCGGGTGCGACGGATTTTTCGGTCAGCGGTTTCAGCCCGGCGACCGTGCCCAGCCCGCCGATTTCGCGGAGCGATTCAAAGGACGCGGCGCGCAGGTCCGGCGCGGTGTCCGCGCCGCCGGCCAGCGCGAGGAGCTTCGGAAAATGTTCACCCAGATTTTTCCACGCGCCCGCGAGACGAACGGCCTGGAGCCGCACGGCGGGGTTGGCGCTGCCGAACAACTGGCCGGCGCGCGTCACATCACCGCCGGGCCGGACGTTGCGGAGCCGCGCGGCCGAGCCGAGGGCGGCGAGCGCGCGGGTGGAGGCGGCGTCATCGAAACCGCCGGCCAGCACCTGCTCAAACATCTTGCCCAACTCGGCGGGGCCGCCGGACTGGCCGACGAGTTCGATCCACGGGCCGGAGCCGTCGCGCGGGAGCGGCTTGGCGCCGGTGGATTTGGCGAGGAAGGCGCTGGCGAGGCCGGGTTCGATGGACTTCATGGCGAATTCCAACTGGCGCTGCTTGGTGGCGGTGTCGGGCTTCCACTCGCCGGATTCGAGCGCCTTGAGGAAGGGCTGCGCGAGATCGTTGATCGAGAGCCAGACGGCGTAGTCGAGAAAATTATCCATCGGCTTGTCGAGCACGCCGAGGACGAGTTCAACCGATCTGGCCGAGGGAATTTTCGCGAGGGCACGGACGGCCTCGACGCGGACGCGGGGGTTTTCGTCCTGCGCCAGTTTGGCGAGCGTCGTGAGGCGGGCGTCGTCCGCGGCGAGGCTGGTGGAGATGGCGGAGGCAAGCAGGGCCAGACAGAGAATTTTGCGGGATGTAATAATCATAATCATTAAAATGGAAATTATACAGGGGCTACGCCTGCGATTCTGCTTTGTGCCGCCGGGGACAACCTAAAGGTTGAACTCCAACGAAGATGGTCTTGGTGCGATGCTGGAATTCACGCTTTAGCGTGTCCGATGGAACAGGGAGAATCATGTGCATGGCCATAAATTCGTTTGAATTTGCATCCCGCTACGGCTTGGCTTCCGCCAGCAACCGCGTGGCGGCGGCCCGGATGCGCGCGTCCTTGGAGGCGGCGAGTTGTTCGGCCAGTGGGAGCGGCGTCTGGCCGAGGGATTGCAGCATCCAGGCGCCTTCCAGCGTGGCCTTGTCGTTCGACTGTTTGGCCAGCCAGGTTTTCAAATCAGGCAGCACCTTCTCTGCGCCGCGTTCGGCGAGCACCCGCCGGGCCTGCGCGCGGTTGAAGGAATTGGGCGAGAGCAACTCGTCGAGCAGCGCCTTGTTGGCGGCCTTTGTGAAATCCGTTTTCTTCGTGACCTTCCCGCCCTTCCAGGCCACGCGCCAAATGCGGCCGTGCTCGTGGTCGCGGCGCGGATCACGGAAATCCACTTCACCATGCTGGATGATCGGGTTGCTCCAGTCGGCGATGTAGAACGCGCCGTCCGGCCCCATCTTCACGTCGATCGGCCGGAAGGTGCTGGTCGTTGTCCGCATGATGTCGGCCTCCTGCTTGGTCACGTAGCCGGAGTTCAGCTCGGTGGAGCTGAAGCGCGTGACCCGGTTCGCGCGGAAATCGCAGGTGAGGAAGCTGCCCTGCCATTCCTTCGGGAACATGTCGGAGCTGAGGATTTCGAGCGACGCGAATTTCGGATAGCCGCCGGGGCTGATGCTTTTCAATTCACGGCGCATTTTCGCGTAAGTGAAATACATCGCGCCGGGCACGGCCCACGAGACGCCCTGGCCGCCCGCGCCGTCCGTCACGAACGACTGGCCGAACTCGTCGAACTGGTGGCCCCACGGATTGCACCAGCCTTTGAAGACCACCTCAAAGTCGAGCGTGCGCGTGTTTAGCGCCATGACCGCGCCGCTTTTGTGACGGAGCACGCCGCGCGGCGTCTCGGCATCGGTGCGCGTGTAAATGGACTGGTTCATCCAGAGCCGGCCGTCCAGCCCCCAGCGGAGCGTGTGCAGATTATGGTGCGTGTCCTCGGTGCCGAAACCGCTGAGGACGATGCGGCGCACGTCGGACTTGCCGTCGCCGTTCGTGTCCTTGAAGTGCAGCAGCTCGGTGCTCTGCGCGACGTAGCAGCCGCCGTCGCCCGGCTCGATGCCGGTGGGGATGAGCAGA
The DNA here is from genome assembly GCA_009695285.1 of Pedosphaera sp. Classification (GTDB taxonomy): domain Bacteria; phylum Verrucomicrobiota; class Verrucomicrobiia; order Limisphaerales; family SIBH01; genus SIBH01. The sequence continues at coordinate 8,282 of SIBH01000004.1, read as the reverse complement.
CCCTCGGCGAAGACGGTGTGCTTGTTCGCCTTGCCGCCGCCGTCGGTGTCTTCGAGGACGATGATCTTGTCCGTCGGCGCCTGGCCGGGTTCGATCTGCGGATAAACTTCCGAACTGGCGACCCAGAGGCGGCCCTGCGAATCGAAGTTCATGTGAATCGGTTTGGCGAGGAGCGGGTTCTCGGCCCAGAGCGTGACCTCGAGACCTTCGCCGGCCTTGAACTGCGGGAGCGGCTGCGGCGTGTGCTTCATGGACGCGGGGGCTTCGCGCAGTTTCGCGGGCAGCAGTTCCGGGCCGGGCTTGAAATTTTTCTCAGTGAGGTGGCCGACCAGTGCCGAAATCTTTTTTTCCTCGTCCGCAATAAGCGGATCAAACCGCGGCATCTCGACGGCGTTGCGGCCCTGCTCGCCGCGGCGGAAGCCGAAGATGTAAGCCATGTTGGCCGGGCGGGAACGGTGGAAGAAGAATTCGTTCTTGCGGAGAATGAGCTGACGGAGGGCCTCGGTGACCGGACTGTCCGCCCATGGGCCGTAGCTGCCGAAGAGCGCCATCTCGATGATGAGCGCGTTCAACCGGTAGCCTTGATCGCTGAGGTGGATGCCGTTCTCGGTCTTCGGCCCGGAGAATTTTGGCGACGCGGCGGGCGCGAAGAGATTGACGAAGATCGACTGACGCTCCGCCGCGAGTGCCTGGATGGCGGTGGTGTAGAGCTTGAGCTGCTCGTGGCGCACGTCGGTGACGGGCACGTTCTCCTGCTGGAGGGGCGAGAGAAAAACGAACCTCACGCCCGGAGAAACTTTTTCAATCACGTCGAGCAACCGGGCGTAGTCGGCCTTGAATTTCGGCAGCCCGGCCTCGCCGGTGAATGAACTCGCCATGCCGTAGCCGAGGATCGCCACGGTCGGCTTCGCGTCGGTGATCTGCTTCTGCAACTGCTTCCAGCCCTCCTCCGCCGGCTCGTGGCCCGCCTGGGTCAGCGACAGTCCATAGCGCGAATCGCCGGCCGGCGTGTCCGCGCTCCAGCCGAGATTGCGGAAGGTGGCGTGACGGTCGGGAAAGCGAGCGGTGAGCATCAACTCGATCCAGCCGTGGTATTGCTCGCGCTCGATGAGCGTGTCGCCGATGAAGGCCACGCGGTCGCCTTCTTTCAGATCGAACGCCGCCGGCGCGGCGGCAGCGGAAAGAGTCAGCGAACAAAGCGAAGCCAGTAAAATCAAGATGCGATTCATGGCGGCAAGAATTTCAGAGGACGGCCTCCGGTGCAAACATTCAGTTACGTGGCGTCAGGCGTTCCGCCAGCCGCTACGAGGGCAAATACACCTTCAGAGGGGCTCCGCGATGTGGTCGCTCCACTGCCGGTCCAGAACTCGCATTTCGATAATGCCGACCCACAAATAGAACGCAGCCGTGAGATTCGCGATTCCGATGCACGCAACACCATTAGTCCACACCACGTCATCATCTCCCATCCACGGAATGAAAAGCAGGACAACGCTGTTTAAAATCAATGCGCTCGCGAGCACCTAGCCGAACCTACGTCGGAGGCGAAACCCCTGCCAAACGCAAAAATATAAAACGAGCGGGACGAAAAACGTGGATATCTCAAACAAACCAAAATGAACGTCCCGCCAGCCGTCCCAATCGACCGGCGGTAAAAGAAAAACCAAACTGATTCCCCGGTTGGGTGTGTCGAAATCGAGTGGTATGACAAGAACGAGAAGCCAAGATATCATGGATATCCGGAACAAGCGCCGGGACAAACGTAGAAAATTCGACTGGCCGCTGCGAACTCAGAACCACCACCACACCGCAATCGCGCATTCAATTTGCAGCAATAGCGCGCTTATTAGCGAAAATTCCATTCTGAAGTTCAACAAACGAAATTCAACAATGAGGTTCTATGTGAAGGCAAAACTCCATCAGTTGCCACCTGCGTAATATTCAAACTTAGGCGGGCTGAAGGGGGCCATGAAGAAAAACCAAACAACCACGAATGAGAGGTCAATTACGAGAGCGACCAGAAACCAATCCATGAGCGGCTTCATTTTGCCATCCCCGATTTTCGATCCCGAAGCCAGCTTGGCGTTCGGTGTTTTGCTTGGCCGCTCGTCCATGACTTCAGTAAATTGTCACGGCCGGGAACAAGCGAACTTTTTGAGCTGCGTTTTCCCGGCCGCTGTAGAGACGGGACGCACGCCGCTACTCACGGCTTCGGCCGCGAGTCCGCCACCGGCACGAGTTCAAACTGGTGCGGGACGGGACGGGCGAGTTGGTGGATGCGCGCCTGCGGGGCGTGAATTTCGGACGCGGTCCCTTCGCCAAGCAGCGCGTTTTTCCTGACGATGGCCAGGCGGAGTTGTTCCGCCGCTTCGAACATCGGCCCGGTGGTGAAGGTCAAGGCCCGCTGCCATTCCAGGGCCGTGGCCTCTTGGACAATCCGGCCGTCGATCTTGAGCGCGTGGCGGCCCGGCGGCAACGACTTGAACCGGAGCATGCAGGGCGTGTTCGCCACTTTGTCGGCGAGCAAGGTGAAGGAAATCATCTGGTCGGTGCGCTGCATCTTCGTGACCGTCTGCCCATGACAGCCGGCCTGCACCGCGCCATCCGGTTCGAGACTGAGCCGCCAGTTGAGCGACGGCCAGCCCAGCAACGGCCCGGCCAGCGCGACCGCCACCTGCCGGCTGCCGGCGGCGTTCAGGCGGGCGCCGTTGGTCGTCGGGCGCTGTTTCGGATTCGAGAACTCGTAGCGCAGCGCGTCGAGCAGCGAGACAAATGTCATCCGGTGGGCGGCCGACACCTGCTTGAGAGTCTGTTCGTAGCCGGCGCGCGTGGTGTTTTCCGGACCGGGATCGGGCTGCGGCGCAGGCCGTCTTTCCAGCGGCAACGGCCCCAGCAGAACAAAGCGCGCTTGGGCCGCCGCCTGGGTTTGCACCATGCTCACCAGCGTCTCCATGCGGTTGCTGAAACTCAGCACCGCTTCCGCGCCCGGAAGAAACTTCTCTGGCGTGAGGTGTAGGAAAACCACGGTCGGCTGATACGATGCCAGCAGGCCGTTGGTCAGGGACAGATGCCGGAAGGTTACTGCCGCCCCACCCGCCTCGGCGGTGAGCATCTGCTCGAGAAACCCATGCTCGCGCTCTGGACCGAACACCTCCTCGCCAAGAAACGCCACGCGGTCCCCGGCGCGTAACTCCAGCAACGGCCTGGCCTGCGGCTGCAACTGGGCCGTCGCGTCCGCGAGAAAGATGAGGAGCAGGGCGCCGGCGAGAACTTGCTGGAACATGCGACGGGTTCCCGTTGAAAATTTATTTCCCCGCGATCGCCGCCTGCACCGCCTGCGCGATCAACTTCGCCCCGGCGGCGTTGGGGTGGACGTGGTCGAGGAACAGCTCCGGCCGGCCGGCCAGCGCGGCGTGGAGGTCGATGACGCCGGCCTTCTTTTCCGCCGCGACCTTTTTGATCAGCGGGATGATTTCACCGGCCACGACGGCCTCGTTGATGCCCCACTGCGCCCGGTAAACCGGCACGGGCAGGCAGCGAAAAATGTTTGGCTTCGAGGGCAGCGCGACGAAGTGATCGACCAGCGCGGCCAGGTCGGCGGCGAAGTCCTCCCGGTGCTTCCAGTTTTGCGGCTTCGAGTCGTTCGTGCCGAGCTTGACGACGACGATGCCGGGCGCGTCCTCGCGGGCCTGCTTGAACTCGGCGAGGCCCCAGTAGGGCTTGTCGCCCTTCTTGAGGAGGTTGGCACCGCTGTTGCCGAAATTTTTCGTCTGGTAATTCGCGCCGAGCAACTGGCCGAGCACGGCCGGATAAGAGTTTTTGGCGCGATCCGCCACGCCGTGGCCGAAGGTGATGCTGTCCCCCACGCAGGCCACGCGGACGGGTGCGGCCTCGTCTGCGGCGCGGGACAAGAAGGCGGAGCAGATGACCAGCATGAGCAGGGAGATGAATGTTTTCATGGTGAATGGTGTTGGCGGGAATAAACCGGAATTCGTGCCGGCCCGCAAGCGGTTAAATGGGCGGAGGCATCAGAGTTTATCGCCGGCCCGGGTGGGCGACGGTTCATCAGGAGGGAGAACGGCCACCACCTCCCAACCGGGCGACAGTAAACCAAGATGCGTCCATCCATCCGCCGTGAGATTTTTTCCATTGAAGAAGACCGGGGCAGGAGTAGATTTTTCTCGCGATGAACGCCGTCATCCCCACCACCCTCCTGGCCGAGGCCTGGCCTGCGGGTTTTCTGAAGGACGACATGACGGCGGTGCTGCTCATCGGTCTGGTCTGCGTGGTCGCCTTCGCGGGGCTGGTGATGATCTGTTTCGTCGTCCGCCACCTGCTCCATCGCCGCCTCGGCGCCACACCCGCGACTTCTCCCGCCAGCTACGAACCGGAAAACCGTTTCCTCCCCACCATCTTCGACGCGCCCGTGCGCTGGCTGGCGATCAAGTCGGCCAATCCCCAGGCCGTCCAGGCCGCACTCGGCCTGCAGCACGCCCGGCGCTGCTCGTGGAACGAGGCCGTGACCGCGCCCTTCGAGCCGCGCCTCTTCATCGCGCCGCCCATCGACGGCTGGGTGCTGGTGCTCGGCTGCGACCTGCCCGACCCCGCCGAGGACGTGGACGCTTGCTTCGTTTTTCTCACGCATCTCAGCCGCGAGCTGGGGCACGTCCAGTTCTTCAGCGCCAACCGCGTCATCAACCAGCACGCCTGGGCGCGGCTGGAGGCGGGCACGGTGCTGCGCGCCTACGCTTGGGCCGGCGAAACGCTCTGGAACCAGGGGCCGCTCACCTCCGCCGAGATGACCTTGAAACTGCGCTGCCTCGACTACACGGAAGCCGTCGGCGAACTCAACCTCACGCAGCGCGAACTACTCGCAACCAACACGGAAAAAGTTTTGCGCCTGGCCGGCTGCTGGAGCCTCGATCCGACGGGCCTGAAAAAGTCCCGGCTCCAGGACTGCGCGGGCATCGCGGGCGCGCTGCTCCATTCCAAGCCGCATTGAACGGGTGGGATTTCCCGTGAACGGCATTGCCGCTTGCCGTCGGCGCACGCGGTCTTTACGCTGCGGCCAGTTCAACCCCAATCTTATGATCGAAAACGCGCTCGAAGAATATCCCAGAGACGTCACGCTCAAATCCGGTTTCACCTGCCAGCTCCGCCCGCTTCAGTCCGACGACGAAAAAGTCTTCCACGAATTTTTCCTCGCCGTGCCGCCCCGGGAACGGATGTTCATCAAACACCGCGTCACCGAGCCGGAGGTCATCCGCGACTGGTGCCGCCACATCGACCTCGGCCGCATCCTCCCCCTGCTCGCCTGTGTGGATGGGCGCATCATCGCCGACGCCTCGCTCCACCAGCAGCTCGGCGGCTGGAAACGGCATGTGGGCCGCGTCAGCGTGCTGGTGCATCCGGAGTTTCGCGGTCGCGGCCTGGCCAGCGCCTTGGTGCATGAAATCATGGACATCGCAAAACACATCGGCCTAGAAAAGATCGAGGCGGAGTTCATTGGCGAACAAACAGCGGCGATCAAGGTCTTCAGTCTGCTCGGCTTCAGCACGCTGTTGCGCCTCCCCGACTACGTGAAGGACATGCAGGCCGTGACTCACGATTACGTCCTGATGGGAATCAATCTGAAGACCGACGAGGAATACGCCGGGATGGGATGAAACGTAGGGCGTGGGGCGTGAAATTCAAACAGGAACTTCTTCACGCCCCACGCCCTATTTCCATGACTCCTGAAACCTGCCCCAACTGCGGCGCAGCCGTGCCGCCCCGCGCCAAGTGCTGCCCCGGCTGCGGCTCGGACGAAGCGACCGGCTGGTCCGACCGCGCGCATTCCAGCCGGCTCGATCTGCCGGACGAGGAGTTTGATTACGACGAATTCGTGAAGGACGAGTTCGGCCCCCAGCGCGAGAAGCCGCCGGGCGTGCGCTGGCTGTGGTTGATCGTGGTGCTGGTGCTGATCGGCGGCCTGCTGGCCTGGTACTGGCCGTAGCTCCGGAGCGGGTGACGTGGCGAGGCCGCTTTCCATAAACCGAAGCGAAACGCGGACAAAACCATTTGCCTCGGCGCGTTCGCCAAGGATAATGACCGCCATGAAACTTCTCCGCCTTCTGCTGCTGCTCGCGCTCGCCGGCTCCGCCCACGCCGCCGACTGGCCGCAGTTCCTCGGCCCTGCCCGCAACGGCGTCTCCACCGAAACCAACCTCGCCACCACCTGGCCCAAGGACGGCCCGCCCGTCGTCTGGCAGCGCAAAACCGGCACGGGCTGGAGCGGCGCGGTCACGGCGGCGGGCAAGGTAATTCTGTTCCACCGCGTCGGCGACGAGGAAATTGTCGAGTGCCTCAACGCCACGAACGGCGTGACCCTCTGGAAATTCCCCCACCCCACCCGCTACCAGGACGGCCACGGCTTCGACAACGGCCCGCGCGCCACCCCGGCCATCGCGGGCGGAAAAGTGTACACGTTCGGCGCGGAAGGCGCGCTGCATTGCCTCGAACTCGCGACTGGCAAAAACATCTGGAGCGTGGACACAAAAAAAGATTTCGGCACGGACCAGGGCTTTTTCGGCATGGCCTGCTCGCCGCTCGTCGAAGGCGGCGTGGTGATCCTGAATCTCGGCGGCAGCGGCGGCGCGGGCATTGTCGGGTTCGACCAGGAGACGGGCCAGGTGCGGTGGAAGGCGACCGAGGAAGGCGCAAGCTATTCGTCGCCCGTCGCCGCGACGTTCGGTGGCAAACGGCGCGTGCTGGTCTTCGCGCGCGACGGACTGGTCGCGCTCGCGCCGGCCGATGGCAAAGTCCTGTGGGAATTTCCGTGGAAGCCGGCCATCCGCGCGTCGGTCAGCGCCGCCGTGCCGCTGGTGGTGGAGGACCGCATCTTCATTTCGGCCAGCTACGGCGCGGGCGCGGCGCTGCTGCGTTACGCCGAGCCAGAGCCCGAAAAAATCTGGAGCGGCGACGATGTGCTCTCGAATCATTACGCGACGAGCCTGCAACACGATGGTTTTCTCTACGGCTTCGATGGCCGGCAGGAACAAGGCTGCCGCCTGCGTTGTGTCGAGTGGAAGACCGGCAAAGTGCGGTGGAGCGAGGACGGCCTGGGCGCAGGCACGCTGCTCGTGGCCGGCGGACGATTGCTGCTTCTCACCGAGAAGGGCGAACTCCTGCTGGCCGATGCGTCGCCGGAAAAATTCACCGTCCGGTCACGCGCGCAAATCCTGCCGTTTGAATCGCGCTCCCACGCAGCCGTGGCGGACGGACGGCTCGTGGCCCGGGGCAAGGGCCGGCTCGTCTGCGTGGATTTGCGGACAGTGAAGTAGCCAAGACGCTCCCAGCGCCCCGACGGTTTCCAGCCAGCCCGCCGCCGGCCGCGCAACCCTTCACTCGGCCAGTTAAATAATCCAGTTGATCTGTCCGTAGTTTCATGGACGGGACGGCGGTTTTGTGTATAGTTCGTCATCATTTTACACATGACCACCTTCCACCGAACTCTGCTGTTCTGCGCCGTGCTGACCGTCCTTCTGGGATTGCCCGGCAAGGCCACCGCCGCCGAAACCATCACCATCACGGAGTTTGTCGCCAGCAACAGCAACGGGCTGCAAGATGAAGACGGCGCGCATCCAGACTGGATCGAGATTTTCAACTCCGGCGTCACCACCGTCAACCTGGACGGCTGGTTCCTCACTGACAGCGCCGCCAACCTCACCAAATGGCGCATCCCCGCCACCAATATTGCTCCGAACGGTTTCGTGATCGTCTTCGCCTCGAACAAAAATCGCGCGGTGCCGGGCGCGCCTTTGCACGCCAACTTCACCCTGAGTGCCGGCGGCGAATACCTCGCGCTGGTGCATCCCGATGGCGTGACCATCGCGAACGAGTTTTCACCACAGTTCCCGGAGCAATTTTCAAACATTTCCTACGGCATCGGGCAAAATCTCCAGGTCACAACCCTGCTCTCCAACACGGCGCCCTTGCATGTGTTCGTCCCGACCAGCGGTGCGGCGGGAACGAACTGGACCGCACCCGGCTTCGACATCTCCGGCACGTTCATTCCGGGCGGCACCAATTACAACATGCGCTTCGTCTCGATGACCGGCGTGGTGGGCAGCCCGGCCCGGATTCTCATTTATCTGGGCGACGTCGGCGACGTTTACATTGACGATCTCTTTCTCGCCAACGGCACCAACGCTGAGGCGGGCACCAACCTGGTGGTCAACGGCAACTTCGAGACTCCCCTGGCCGGTGCGCCTTCGCTGACCAACTTCTTCACCAGTGTCGGG
>SIBH01000114.1 GCA_009695285.1 Pedosphaera sp. | reverse complement strand
TGATCCAGCGAGGTTCTGCCGGAGAGCACATGCGGATCATAGAACATCCAGTTCTGCTGCTCGTGGATGAATTCCTTGAGGCGCATCTGATCGCGCAGGCTCAGTTGCGGGGTGCTGATGATCGGCAGGTGCGGTCCAGAACCGGGGTGGTCGGGCTGAACATTGATGGAAATGCTCGTGGGAATGCTGATTTCCCGGCCGCTGGGCAGTTCGATCTTCATTTTGGGGCCGGAGAACTGGATCGACTCGCCGGCGGGCAGCAGCCCGGTGAACGGGCCGGAGAGCAGCGCGAGCGTCAAGACGCGCGGCCGAAGCCATGATTTGTTTCGAGCATTCATTAGGACTTTCTTACTATAGCGTCGTGGTTGGCCAAGTCAAAAGGTTTCAATCTGACCGTTCGGAAGCGGCTCCCGTTCAAAATAAACTTCACCGGCGTCCGTCCGGCCGGGCTGGTGGTAATTTTTTGTTCCCTTTTGTGAACGCTGTCCTACTATCCGCCGCTGATCGCGGGATCATCCGCGCGAAAACATACTAATTATGCCGCTGACACACACCAAAGATTTGTTCGCCAAGGCCCTCAAAGGCAAATACGCCCTCGGCGCTTTCAACGTCAACAACATGGAATTCATCCAGGCCATCGTCGAGGCCTGCGAGGAGGAAAAAGCCCCGGTCATGCTGCAAATCTCCAGCGGCGCCCGCAAATATGCCAACCCGGTCTATTTGAAAAAGCTCATCGAGGCCGCCGTCAGCCTCTCGAACATCCCCATCGCCATCCATCTCGACCACGGCGATTCCTTCGAGCTGTGCAAGGAATGCATCGACGAGGGGTTCACCAGCGTGATGATCGACGCCTCGCACGAGACGTTTGAGAAGAACATCGAGATTTGCAAAAAAGTCGTGGACTACGCGCACAAGCACAACTGCGTGGTCGAGGGCGAGCTCGGCATGCTGGTGGGGGCGCAGCACGACGACGGGGAAGAGGGCGGCGCCTACTCGAAGGGCGGCTGCTACACCCACCCCGATGAAGCGGTGAAGTTCGTCAAGGAGTCCGGCGTGGATTCGCTGGCCGTGGCCATCGGCAATTCGCACGGTGCCTACAAGTTCAAGGGCGAACAACATCTCGATCTCGAACGGCTCAAGGCCATCAAGAAGGCGCTGCTCGACGCCGGCCTAGGCGATTATCCGCTCGTGCTCCACGGCGCTTCCAGCGTCCCGAAGGACCTCGCGCAGGAAATCAACAAATACGGCGGCAAACTGGGCGAAGACACCGCCGGCGTGCCGGAGGCCGACATCGAAATCGCCCGCCGCGTGGGCTGCACCAAGGTGAACATCGACACCGACCTGCGCCTGGCGATGACGGCGGCGATCCGCAAGGTGTTGTTTGAAAATCCCAAGGAATTTGATCCGCGTAAATACCTCGGCCCGGCCCGGACCAAGGTGAAGGAACTCGTGCGCCACAAGGTGCGCGATGTCCTGTGCTGCGCCGGCCACGCCTTCGACTAGAGGCTGGCGCGGGCGTTTCCGTTTCGCGGAGTGGCGGATGAACTTCATTCGCCACTTTTTTTGGTTACTTCCGCACGTTCGTGCAGAGAAGAAAAAGCACCGTCATGCCTGCCGGACAAATGCCTCAGGGCAGACGCATCAAAAATTCTCATTAACACCGTGGCTTGAGTGATGGCAGGTTTGGCCGCCACTTCCAATCGCGCTCCCCGCGCCACCATGTCGGACACACTTTGTTAAATGTGTCCAAGTGGCGACACCGGAACATTGCCAACCCGGAGAGGTCACACGTTCTCCGCTCAAGCCGGTATTAATGAGAGTAGAAATTTAGATGCGCTATCCTGACAAATGCCTTTTGGCCCTTTGCGCGAGCGGTCTAGTTTCTGCCCGCCCAACAGCCGCCATGCAAAAACTGTTCGATCCCTGCACGCCGCCGCCACTCAAAAAAGTTTATGGCGATGGCTGGTCGGTCCACAGCGGCCAGGAATGCCACGAAACGCAATCGTGAACGCCACGCTCCACCCCGTGCCGGAAAAAATTAACCGGAGCCGTCTCTGGTTCGCTCTCACCCTGGCCATGTCGGCGGCGTTCGGCCTGTTGTCGTTGAGTTTCGCCTTCAGCAAAAAACACGTGGTCCAAGATGACGCGCGTCAATAAGTCTTCTGGATGCAGCGCTACCTCGATCCCACGCTGTTTCCCAACGACCTGATCGCGCCGCGTCAGGCCGCAGTCGAGCGCGGAAAAAAGCAGTCCGCCCAGATCCTTCACCAGCCAGCGCGCCGGCACGCGGTCGCGAAGCTGTGCGCGGTGCAGGTCGATGACGAACAATTCCAGGGCGTCGCCCGGCCGTCACATCCGCCAGTCGCGGTTCTTCACCAGAAAGTGGCAAAGGTAAAAATCGCGGTGGTTCACGCCGCCCTCGTGCAGCGTGCGGGCGAGGGCCGCGATTTTTTCGAGCAGCGCGCGCTTGAGCAATATCTGGTTCGCGCCGGCCAGGCCGCCTCAGTCGAGGACGAGTGTTTCCAGCGAGATCATGCCTTCAAGGGCGGCGGTGATGACGAAGGATTCCAGCGCGGCCGGCGCGTTCGTGGCAACTGTAGAGGTCTTCCCGCGCGGCGTAGGCGGGACCGTTCGTGCGCCAGGTAGAATTTTTTTCAGAGGCCAGCATTTCGGCGAGGGCGCGGTTGCAGGCTTCCTGCGAGAAAGGTGAAGGCAGCACGACCCCGGTGCCGGCGTTGACGACGTGGCCGGCGTAGCCGCAGGTGTCGGTGGTGAGGACGGATAGGCCGGCGGCCAGGGCCTCGAGCAAAATCATCCCGGCGGCTTCGCTGTAGGCCGGATGCAAGAGCAGGTCGGCGGCGAGCAGCCAGTCCGGCACGTCGTCGCGGCCGCCGAGAAAATGAACGCGGTCCCCGACGTCCAGTCGGCGCGCGAGCAGCTCGAATTCGCCGCTACGGTTCTGGCCGATGACGACGAGGCGCGTCCGGCTGGGGAGCGACGGCAGCCCGGCCAGCGAGGTGATGGCGCGGTCGAGTCCTTTCACGCGGAAGCCGGAACCGACGAGGAGCAGGAGTCGTTCATCCCCGGGCCAGCGCTGGGCGGCTACGCGGCGATTCTGTTCGGCTGTCTGGCGAAGGCAGACGAGGTTCATGCGTTTTCCTCGCAGACGTTCCTTTCGCTGTCGATGCGGCTGCGGCACGGGGACAAGCGCTGGACGGGGCTGATATTGAAGCGGCGGTTTTCGCCGGGCTGGTCGGCCTATTCCGACCTGCGCGCGGTCGTCCGCCAAAAAAATCCCCGGACGCGGCTCTTTTTGTATTACTCCACGGACAACCGCGCCGACCCGGCCCATGCGAATCATCTGGCGGATTTGCCGGGCGTCCAGCTTCGCGCCCAGGCCGAGGGCGGGCACCGGGTGGTGACGCATCTGAAGAACTCCGGGGAACTGGAAAGGATTTTGCGGACGGCGGTGGACGGGCGGGCGGTTCCGTGGCCCGATGGGTGAGAGGTTTCGAGAATCCGCGCCCGATTTCGGCAGACAAGCCTTGCCGCCGGTTGGACGTTCCGCTAAATGAATTTCATCCCGCCCCGTCCGTCTGGATTGATCGGCGGAGATATGCCGCCAATCAAATTATGAAAAAACATCTGTTGTCCGTCCTGCTCACCCTCGGCCTGGCCGCCGCCGTCCACGCCGCCGAGCCGAAAAAGGTTCTCGTCGTCACTGTCACCACCGGGTTCCGCCACAGCTCCATCGCCACGGCGGAGAAGGTCATCGCCAAGATCGGCGCGGACAGCGGCGCGTTCACTGTCGATTTCGTCCAGCAGCCCGGCGCGGGCGCTCCACGCAAGCCCAGTCTGCCCAAGAAGCCGGCTGACCTGGGGACGGATGCCAATGACGCCGCCAAGAACAAATACGGGGCGGAGATGAAGAAGTTTGCCGCGGCCGAGATCAAGTACCAGGCCGACCTGGAAAAATTCACGGCCGACGAGGCGAAGTACAAGGTGCTCCTGGCCGGCGGGGCTCCGACGATGGCGACCGCGATGGCGAAGCTTTCCTTGGACAACCTGAAGAATTATGACGCGGTGATCTTCGCGAACACCACGGGCGACCTCGCGCTGCCGGACAAGCAGGGGTTCATCGACTGGGTGAAGGCCGGCCACGGCTTCGCCGCCATGCACAGCGGCAGTGACACGTTCCATGGATTCAGGCCCTACATCGACATGCTCGGCGGCGAATTCGCCGGCCACGGTGCGCAGGAGATCGTGGAACTGCTGAACAAGGACACGGAGCATCCGGCCACCAAAGATTTCGGCGCCTCCTGGAACATCAACGGCAAGCGCGAGGAGATGTACCTCTTCAAGAGCTACCACCAGACGAACGTGCATGAACTGCTCGTCATGGACAAGCATCCGAACAGCAAGGCAGCGGGAAATTATCCCGTCGCCTGGTGCAAGGAGTTCGGCAAGGGCAAGGTGTTCTACACCTCGCTCGGCCACAATGAATACGTCTGGGAGATGGCCGAATTCCAGAAGCACATCCTCGGCGGCATCAAATGGGCGCTCGGCCTCGAGAAGGGCAACGCCGTTCCGCAGGTGAAATAGTATTGCCGGGCAATTTCGAATTCGTCAGGGCCGGAGTGATCCGGCCCTGATTTTTTTTACCCGGGCCAGACGGTGCCCGGCACTCCGCCGGAAACCTTGCCGCCTCGAAGTCAGCCGCCGCTTCCCAGCGGCGGCTACGAGGTTTGTGGGGCGGCGGTCACTTCGCCACGGCGCGGGTGTGACTGAGGAACCACTCGTAGAGCTTGAGGTTGCTGTAGGTCTCGGTCCACGAATCGTGGCCGGCGTCGGGATAGACCGTCAGCTCGGCCTGCTGACAGCCGGCGCGCTTGAAACCGACCACCATCCTTTCCGATTCCGCCAGCGGCACGGCGGTATCTTTGGTGCCGTGAAACGCCCAGATGGGCAGCGTCTTGATCGCATCGCGTTTGGTCTTGCTGGTGAGCAGCAGGTCGATGGTCGTGCCGCCGCCGCAGATCGGCGCGACGGCCGCGAAGCGCTCCGGGTATTTCGCCGCGAGGCTCCAACTGGCGAAACCGCCCATGCTCAGGCCGGTCAGATAAATCCGGTTCGTGTCCACGTGGTGCTGCGTGCTCACGCTGTCGAGCAGCCCCAGCAGCATGTCGTCCGACCAGCATTCCCCGTCGGGGCATTGCGGCGAGACGACGATGAACGGCAGCTCCTGGCCAGCGGCGACGAGCTTCGGCGGGCCGTGAATGGCGACCTTGCTCAAGTCCGCGCCGCGTTCGCCCGCGCCGTGCAGAAACAAGATCAACGGCCAGCGCTTGGCGGCCTTGGCGTCGTAATCTTTCGGCAGCGCGAGCAGGAAATGCGTGGTGACGGTGCGGCTGATTTTGACATCCAGCTTCTGGACCGACTGGCCCGCCGGCTGGGCGGAGATTTTATTGGTGGCCATGGTGAAGGCAAGGACCGGGGTGAGAAGGAGCAGTGGGGCGTGTATGATTTTTCTGGCTACATGAGTTTCAGTTTCGGCAAATCCTGGGAATCGACGAGGCCCACGGGTTCGTTTTTCGCGTTGACCACGATCAGGTCGTCGATGTTGCGTTTGTTGAAAATTTTCAGGGCCTCAACGGCCAGCGCGGTTTCGCGGATACAGATCGGGCGGCGCGTCATTACGCGGTCCAGCGACTGGGCGAGCAGATCGTGATCGGCCGCCATGCGGCGGCGGAAATCGCCGTCGGTGAAGACGCCGCTGAGTTTGCCGCGCGCGTTGATCACGCTGAGGCTGCCGGATTTCGCGCGGGTCATGACGAGCAGCGCGTCCTTGATCGTAAGTTTTTCAGGGGCGACGGCGTTGCGCTCGCCGGTGCGCATGATGTCGCGCACCTGGAGGAGGAGCGCACGGCCGATCGCGCCGCTCGGATGGTGGCGCGCGAAATCCTTCTCCGTGAAACCGCGCGCCTGCAGCACCGCCATCGCCAGCGCGTCACCAAGGACGAGCATGGCGGTGGTGCTGGCGGTGGGCGCGAGATTGAACGGGCAGGCCTCCTTTGGCACGCGGGTGTTCAACACCACGTCGCTGTGACGGGCGAGCGAGGAACGAAGCGCGCCGGTGAAGGAAATGATTTTCACGGAGAACCGCTTGAAGGCGGGCAGGAGATTGAGCAGTTCCTCGGATTCACCGGAGTAGCTGAGCGCAAGGATCACGTCGCCGTCGTTGACCACACCGAGATCGCCGTGGAGCGCGTCCACGCTGTTGAGCGGGACGCTGGTGGAGCCGGTGCTGGTGAGGGTGGCGGCAATTTTTTGTCCGATGTTGCCGGACTTGCCGATGCCGACGACGATGATTTTGCCGCGTTGCCGCAAGGCCGCTACGATCAGTTCCACCGCGCGGTCAAAGGACATGTCAAGCTGCGCGCGCACGGCCTTGAGCGCGGCCAACTCCACGTCGAACACGGCGCGGGCGCGGGCAAGGTGGTTTCTATTTTGTTTCAAGAATTTCATCGGGATGCACCAGCAGGAGGTTGGGAAAAATTTTGAAATCACCGGTGTTGAAGGTCAGCAAATGAGTGACGCGGTGGATTTCCATGACGGCGACCAGGCGGGCGTCGTGAACTTTTCGTCCTTTGATGGCCAGAGAACTGACCAGATGCAGCCAGCGTGGAAAGATTTCCGATGAATCCGGCAGGAAAAGAAATTGCGATTGAAACTGCCCGATCTGGTGGCGGGTCATTTCCGGTGTCCAGCCGAAGCCGTTAAATTCGGGTGACCGTGTCGCCACCGACCAGAATTCGGTGAAATTTTGCGCGGTCAGATGCATCGGCTCGTTGCGCTCAAACAAACGCTGCACGGCCCGCAGGGCGGGCGCATGAGCCGGCGAGTTGGTGTCACAAAACCGGAGCAGGAGATTGGTGTCCAGCAGCCAGGCCATCAATCGTAAATGTTTTCCCGGCGCAAGGACTCGTCCGGCAAGGGTGGTTCGCGGCGTTTGGGCAGGGCGTCCGCCCATTGCCGGAAGGACTCGGCCCGCTCGGCCGGCGTGCGGTCGGACGGCGCAGGCTTCGGTGTGTTCAGTGGAGCCAGAATCAACCGGGCATCCTCGGTCGTCACCTCGTAGGCCGTGTGCGGCTGGACATGCCGCATCACTTCCGGTGGCAGTTGCATCGCGCCGCTTTCGCTGATTTCAACAATGGCATTTATTTTCATTCAACGAACACAGGCTAATCGACCGCCGCCAAAACTCAACGTGTTTGTCCTACTCCGTGTTCGGATAGGAGCCGAGAACCTTCACGAAGGAGCATTGCAGGCCAAGCTCGACGATGGCGCGGGCGACCTTGCGGTCTTCCGCGTGGCCGTCGCAATCGACGAAGAAGAAATATTCCCACGCCTTGCGCTTGCTCGGGCGGGATTCGATTTTCGTCATGTTCAATTTGTATTTGCGGAAGGCGCCGAGGGCGCGGTGCAGCGCGCCGACCTGGTGAGCGATGCTGAACATGATGCTGGTGCGGTCGTGGCCGGTGGGCGGGCTGCACTGGCGGCCGAGGACGAGGAAGCGGGTGACGTTGACGGCGTTATCCTGGATGTCGGTTTCCAAAACGTCCAGGCCGTAGCGTTCGGCGGCGAGGGAGCCGGCGATGGCGGCGGCATGTTTGGCGGCGGCGGCCTGTTCCGCCGAGCGGGCGTTGGAACTGGTCTCGATGATTTCAACGTGTGGAAGCTTGCGCTGCACCCAGGCGCGGCATTGGGCCAGCGACTGCGGGTGGGCAAAAAGTTTTTTGATCTGTTCGTGTTTGAGATTGCCGATCAGGCATTGCTGCACGGGCAGGATGATTTGCGCGACGATCTTGAGGTCGCTGTCCACGAACATGTCGAGGGTGTGGGTGACGACGCCTTCGGTGGAGTTTTCCACGGGCACGACGCCGTAGTCCGCGCGGTTTTTGCCCACCTCGGAGAACACGTCGGAGATGGTCTTGAGCGCGGCGTAGTGGAGGCTGGAGCCGAAGCGTTTGATGGCGGCCTGATGGGTGAAGGTGGCTTCCGGCCCGAGGTAGGCGATGGTCATCGACTTTTCCAGCGAGAGGGCGCTGGACATGACCTCGCGATAGATCGCGCGCAGCGAATCGTCCGTGATCGGGCCTTGGTTGGCCTTGCAGATGCGCTGGAGAACGGCCCGCTCGCGGTGGGGCGCGTAAATTTCCTCGCCGTTCTTGAGCTTCATCGCGCCGATTTCCAGAACGTGGCGGGTGCGCTCGTTCAGGAGCTTGACGAGGTGCGCGTCAAGCTGGTCGATGGCCTTGCGGTGTTCGGGAATGTTCATCCGGTTTGGTTCACGGTTGCGGCGGTGCGGTCGGCGCGGCGGGTTCGGGCGTGGCCGGGGTTTCGAGGGCCAACTGTTCCGGCGGCGCGGTGGCCAGGCCGGGATCGACGGTCAGCAGCGATTCGGGTTTTTTCACGACGATGCGGCGCAGTTCGTCGGCGGCGGGCAGGTCTTCCAGGGCGCGTAGCCCGAAGTATTCGAGGAAGGTGGTGGTGGTGGCGTAGAGCGAGGGGCGGCCCACGACTTCGGCGCGGCCGATCTGCTCGACGAGGCCGCGTTCGAGGAGCGTCTGCATGACACCATCAACGGCGACGCCGCGCACCTGTTCGATCTCGGCGCGGGTGACGGGCTGGCGGTAGGCAATGATGGCCAGAGTTTCGAGCGCGGGCTGGGAGAGGCGGGGCGGACGGCTTTTCTCGCCGACGAGCGCCTTGAGCCACGGGGCGAATTCGGGCTGGGTGACGAATTGCCAGCGTTCGGCGACGCAGATCAAACGGTAGGTGCGCGCGGCCTGTTCGTGTTCTTTCACGAGTTCTTCCAGCGCGGCGACGATGGTCTCGTAGGAAGTTTTGACGAAGGGTCGGGCGTCCTCGGAATGTTCGCCGGCGCCCTTGAGCAGGTCGCGCAGGTCTTTCGGGCTTTGCGGATCCTGGGACGAGAACAGGACGGCTTCGAGAATGTGTTTCAGTTCCATGATTTAGGTGGCGGGCGAATTTTCGGTGGCGGCGCCGGGCGTGGCCGGCTCCTCGAACAGGGCGTGGTCGGCGATGACGGCGGGCGCGGTGGGTTCGGGGGTCGTGCGGTTGAGCACGATCTCGCCGAACTGCTCGCCTTGAATGACGGCGAGCTGCCGGAGCCGGATCAATTCGAGCACGGCCAGAAAGGTGACGACGATTTCTGTGCGGCTGGTGGCCTCGGCGAAGAGGGTGGAGAATTTCACGGTGGCCCGCTCGGTCAGCACCTTGAGGATGGACTCGATTTTTTCGCTGACGGTCCATTTGTCCTCGAAGATGTAGCGCTCGTCGGTGGGCTGGTTGACGCGCTTCAGAATGGCGTTGACTGCGTTGATCAGGTCGAAGAGCGAAACTTCTGGCTTCAGAGCCGGCGTCTCGAAGACCGGCTTGGCGGGCAGGCGGGCGAAGACATCCTCCTGGCGCGCTTCCAGCGACTGCAACTGCGCGGCGGCGTCTTTGAATTTTTTATATTCGACGAGCTGTCGGATCAACTCCCAGCGCGGATCCTCGCCTTCGTCCTCGCCCTCGGCCACGACCTGCTGATCGACGGGGAGCAGTTCGCGACTCTTGATGTACATCAGGGTGGAGGCCATCACGACAAATTCGCCGGCGATCTCGAGGTCGAGCAGGCGCATGACGTCGATGTATTCGAGGAACTGGGAGGCGAGTTTGGTGAGGTTGACCTCGTAGATGTCCACCTCCTCCTTCTTGATGAGGTAGAGCAGCAGGTCGAGCGGGCCTTCGAAGACCTCGAATTTTACTTTGTATTCAGCCATGCGTCGCCGAGGGGGCGCGGAGCCGCCATCGGGACGGCGAATCCTAAAGCGTCCGCCGGTTTGTTGGCAACGTCATTGTCAGCGCGGGCCGGGCGGCGCGGGCCTGGTGACGCGACCGCCGGGCAGGGAATTTTTCTCCTGCTCGAGGAGCCGGCGCTTCCAGCCGGGCGGGCCGGAGTAGCCGCCCAGCCCGCCGCCGCTGGTCACGACGCAATGACAGG
>SIBH01000113.1 GCA_009695285.1 Pedosphaera sp. | reverse complement strand
GATCAATCCGTCGTGATCTTGCCACGCCCAGACGCTACCACGTTTAGCCTCATCTTGGAAGCGAATTAGAATAAGCTGTGGTTGTGCCAAGAGAATTATTTCCCTGGGATAAATGCGCGGCTCAGACGGAAAGGCGAATTATCCGGAGGAAATTCGGTGGGAGCCGCCGACCCGCGCCGGGAATGGGACAGAACGGAAGTGGAAGTGGACGA
Source organism: Pedosphaera sp. (assembly GCA_009695285.1). Taxonomy (GTDB): domain Bacteria; phylum Verrucomicrobiota; class Verrucomicrobiia; order Limisphaerales; family SIBH01; genus SIBH01. The sequence goes on along the minus strand of SIBH01000113.1, from coordinate 9,903 downwards.
TTACCAGACAAAAAAATCCCGCGCCGAAACGATCCGGCTGCCAGTTTCAAAGCCGAAATCACGAGCGGTGCCGCCCGGAGAGGACGCTTTTCCATCGTCTTGACCGCACAGGCGGGAAGACTCATCCGCGCAAACCCCGGGCGAAGCGATGTCCGCCGGTGACGACCTCCTCCTTCCAAAATCGCGCGCGCCTTTTTACCGGCGCGCCTGTTGGATTCAACACGATCCCGCTTTCGCGCCTTCGCGGTTCATCTCGTTTTCATTCTGCCGGGACTCGCCGGATCGGAGGCCGACGCTTCGACTGCGCCACGCGCCCGCCGCCGAACTACCCACGTTTTGAATTTGCCCTCCACCGGGCAGACCGATACTTTCGCCGCCAGCATCACATCAAAAATTATGTCGCAAGAACCTCAGCAATCCCCCGCCATCCTGGAATCGCCTGGTTCCATCGCTCCCACCACCCCGGACGGCGATGTCGCCGCGATCAACGAGATGCGCGATCTCTATCAGCGGATGCGCACCGAGATCGCCAAGGTCATCATCGGCCAGGACGATGTGATCGAGAAACTGCTCATCTGCATCCTCTCGCGCGGCCACGGCCTGCTCATGGGCGTGCCCGGACTGGCCAAGACGTTGATGGTGCAGTCGCTCGCCAACGTGATGTCGCTTCAGTTCAGCCGCATTCAGTTCACGCCCGACCTCATGCCCTCGGACATCACCGGCACGGATATTTTGCAGGAGACGGACCAACCGGGCCGACGCGCGTTCGAGTTCGTGAAAGGGCCAATCTTCGCCAACATCGTGCTCGCGGATGAAATCAACCGCACGCCGCCCAAGACACAGTCCGCGCTGCTGGAGGCGATGCAGGAGCATCGGGTCACGGCCGGCGGAAAGATGTTCACGCTGCCGAGTCCGTTCTTCGTGCTGGCGACGCAGAACCCCATCGAGCAGGAGGGAACATACGCGCTGCCCGAGGCACAACTGGACCGTTTCATGTTCCTGATCCAGGTGAATTATCCGAGCCTCGTCGAAGAGCGGCGCATCGCGCGCGAGACGACCGGCACGGCCGCGCCGGCACCCACCAAGCTGATCAGCGGCGAAACGGTGCTGGCCTATCAGGAGCTCGTGCGCCGCGTGCCGGTGCCGGATCACATTTACGACACGGTGGTGGATCTGGTGCGGTTGACGCGGCCCGGTTCGGAAGGCGCGCCGGAGTGGATCAACAAGTGGGTGACGTGGGGCGCCGGCCCGCGCGCGGTGCAGTACATGATCCGCGGCGCAAAGGCCCGCGCGGTTTTGAACGGCAGCTACCTGGTGCGGATGGAGGACGTGGAGGCGGTGGCGCAGCCGGTCCTGTCGCATCGCATCCTCACGAATTTCCAGGCGCAGTCGGAGGGCATCACCAGCGGTGAGATCATCAACCGACTGCTCGAAACCATCCGCGGAGACGACCGGCGTGGATGAGTCGGCGGACAGAAAGTTTCTCGACCCGCAGGTGCTCGCGCGCCTGATGCGGCAGTTTCTGCACGCGCGAATGCCGATGATCGGCAATGTCTCCGGCCACCACAAAAGCCCGCATCGCGGCTCCAGCGTGGAGTTCGCCGAGTACCGCAAATACGTTCCGGGCGACGACATTCGCCGCCTCGACTGGCGCGTCTATGGGCGCACGGACCGTTTCTACATGCGCGAATTCGAGGCGGACACCAACCTGCGCTGTTACCTCGTGATGGATTGCAGCGCGTCAATGGGCTTCACCGCCGAACACGGCAGCAAGCTCGAACTCGCACGCCGCATGGTCGCCACCCTCGCCTATCTTCTCGTGCAGCAGGGCGACGCCGTGGGCCTCCAATGTTTCGGCGAGAAGGCCGTGCATGACGTGCCTCCCCGCCGCAACCCCGCGCATCTGCGCTACATCTTCGACACGCTGGGGAAAGTGAAACCGCACGGCGAGACCGCCCTCATCCCGACGCTGCACAATTTCGCCGAAACCATCAAACAGCGCGCGCTCGTCCTCATCTTCTCGGATTTTTTCTGCGACGTGGAGGCGTTGCTGGACTGTTTTCAGCACCTGCGTTTTCGTAAGCACGACCTCGCGGTGTTTCATCTGCTCGACCGGCGCGAGCTGGAGTTCAAGTTCGACCGCCCGGTGCGTTTCGTCGATATGGAAACCGACGGCAGCCTGCTCGCGGAACCGGCGGTGGTGCGTTCGCATTACCTCAATCATCTCAAGGAATATCTCGAACGCCTGCGCGAAGGCTGCAATCAATTCAACGCCGACTATCACCAGGTCGTGACCGATCAGGACTACGAGAAAATCCTCGCCGACTTCCTGGTCGAACGCGCGCGGCATCAGTAAATCGAAACCATTCATCAGGGCCATGCACTTAATTCCTCTTCATGCGAACCCGGACACGCTAAAGCGTGAACTCCCAAGGAACCGGCCCGCACGCGGCGTTGGAGTTCAACCTTTAGGCTGTCCGTCGGGCCAGGCGAAATCAGTTCCCCGCTACTTCAGTGGAATAGCTGGGGCAGCGACTGCCGACAGAATCACATCCGCCCTCACCCCGGCCCTCACCCCCGGGGAGAAGGTTCCGGACACGGGTTCACGCCTGCATGTGCTGAGAAGTCTCGCCGCCTTTGCGGCCTCGCGCAGGAAGTCGAGCGAGTTGCGAAGGCAAAACGACGGACGGCCGTTCTCCCTCTCACCGGGGGTGAGGGCGAGCCTTTCTCCAAGTCACTCTCCCTTCCACCACCAGCCATTCCACCGGAAATAGCGAAGAACTGCGGAATCAGATTCACAGCCCTAAAACTCTTTTCATCATGCCGCCGCCTGACAATTCCTCCGCGCTCAAACTCAACCCCGTCCTCGCCACGCTGCCGGTTTACCAGCCAGGCCGGCCCATCGAGGAAGTCGCGCGCGAACTCGGCCTGCCCGCCGCCGACATCATCAAGCTGGCCTCGAATGAAAATCCCTTCGGCCCATCCCCGCTCGCGCTGGCCGCGATGGAGAAGGCGCTCCGGCAGACCAATCTTTATCCAGACGGCAACGCCTTCTATTTGAAAGGCGCGCTTGCCCAAAAACTCGGCGTCGAAACGGCGAACCTCGCCGTCGGCAACGGCTCCAACGAGATCATCGAATTTGCCGCCCGCGCGCTGCTCGCTCCCGGCGATGACGTGGTGATGTCGCAGTTCTGTTTCGCGGTCTATCCCATTGTCACGAAAATGGCCGGCGCGAATCCCGTTGTCGTGCCCGCAAAAGATTATGGTCACGACCTGCCTGCGATGCTCCGCGCCGTGACGCCAAAAACGAAAATTATTTTCGTGGCCAATCCGAACAACCCCACCGGCACGCTCGTGCCGCGCGCCGAACTGCTGCGGTTCGTCGAGCAGGTGCCGTCGAATGTTCTGCTCCTCATGGACGAGGCCTACATCGAATTCCTCGAAGACGCGCCTGATCTGCTGCCGTTGATTCGAAGCGGAAAGAAGAACCTGCTCTTGATGCGGACTTTCTCGAAAATTTACGGGCTTGCCGGATTGCGCGTCGGCTACGGCATCGGCCCGGCGGACCTAATCGCCGGTCTGGAAAAAATCCGGCAGCCGTTCAATCTGAATTTGATCGCCCAGGCCGGCGCCCTTGCTGCGCTGGAGGACGCAGAACATTTGCAGCGCACGCACGCCAACAATCTGGCCGGGCTGAAATTTTATGAGGACGCTTTCCGCGCGCTGCAACTGGAGTTTGTGCCGTCGTCAGCGAATTTCATTCTCGTGTGCGTCGGCGAAGGCCAGCAGGTCTGGAGCGGGATGCAGCAGCTTGGCGTCATCACGCGCCTGATGGCCGGCTATCAATTGCCGAAATGGATTCGCATCTCCATCGGCACGCCCGCCGAAAATTCCCGCTGCCTCGCCGCGTTGAAAAAAGTGCTGGGCCGGTGAGCATCGCCGGAATTCTTGGCCAACCACACGCGGAGTGCATCAGCGGGTGAACTGGAATCGGAACGCCGCAATCCTTGCGGCCAGAGAGTTCTCGCACGCGCCGCAAAGATTGAGGCGTTCCGCTCGCCAAGGATTCGGGTGATCCCCGCCAAATTAGCAGTTGAATCTCCGCTGAAACTGCCTACTTATTTCGCGTTGATAAAATGTGTGTGTGTGATTAAAAACGAAACGTGAAACCGACTGACCTCCGCGGCATCCTGCAGTACATCCCGCGCTTCCGCGAAAAGACCTTCATTCTCAGCATCGACGGCGCGATCGTCACCGACGAAAATTTCGCCAACATCTTGCTCGATGTCGCCGTGCTCCGTTCGTTGAGCATCCGCGTGGTCATCGTTCACGGCGCGGCGGCGCAGATTAAGACGCTGGCCGAGCAGCAGAAGGTCAAGGCCTCCGATCTCGACGGCTCCGGCATCACCGACGCGGAGACGCTCAAGCTCGCGCTCACCGCCGCCAACCGCTTGACGCACGAAATTCTCGAAGGGCTTTCCGCGAACGATCTCCGCGCCGTCAGCACCAACGCCATCACCGCGCATCCGCTCGGCATCCTTCACGGTGTCGATCACCAGTTCACCGGCAAGGTCGAGCGCGTCGATACGGAGATGCTCCAGGCGCTGCTCGTGCAGGGCGTCGTGCCGGTCATCCCGCCGCTGGGTTTCGACGGCGACGGGCGGACGTATCGGGTGAACTCCGATCACGTCGCCGTGGCCGTGGCCGAGGCGTTGAAAGCAACCAAGCTTATTTCCATCACGCCGCTCGACGGCCTCATTCATCAAGGCCAGATGATCCGCCAGATGCTGGCCAGCGACCTCGACAAGCTGCTCGCGCACAAAAACGAATTTGCGCCGGAGATCTTTTCCCGCGCCAGCTACGCCGCCGCCGCCTGCCGCGCCGGGGTGCCGCGCGTTCACATCATCAACGGGCGCGTCGATGAGGGCCTGCTCGCCGAGGTTTTTTCCAACGAGGGCATTGGCACGCTCATTTACGCGAACGAATATCAGCAGGTCCGCCGCGCGTTGCGGAAGGACATCCGCAGCATTCTTCTCCTCACGAAAAATTCCGTGGCCACCGACGAACTGGTCAAGCGCACCCGCGCCGGCATCGAGAAGCAACTCGGTGATTACTACATTTTCGAGATCGATAAAAATCCGGTCGCGTGTGTTGCGCTGCATGTTTACACGGAGCAGAACAAGGGCGAGCTGGCCTGCCTCTACGTCAACGCTTCGCACGAAAACCAGGGCATCGGTCGGAAGCTGATTCAATTCGTCGAGAACAAGGCGCGCGAGCAGGGCTTGAGCGAACTGCTCACGCTCTCCACGCAGGCCTTTACCTACTTCCAGTCGAAGGGCGGGTTTGTCGAGGGCACCTCGGAGGATTTGCCGCCGGCCCGCCGCGAGAAATACGAAGCCAGCGGACGCAACTCCAAGGTGCTCGTTAAAAAATTGGCGAAGCCAGCGTAGCAGCCGAGGTCACGAGGCTCATTTTTCGGCTCCTCGCTGTTTTGGAGGAATGGCGCGCGGCACGGCCGCAAGGTGCCGCCTACCCGCCGAGATACGCGCTCTTCACCTGCGGATTTTTCTTCAGCGCCGCCGAATCGTCCTGGAGAATAATTTGCCCCGTCTCCAGCACGTAGCCGCGCTGCGAGATTTCCAGCGCGCGGTTCGCGTTCTGCTCGACCAGCAAAATCGTGATGCCCTGCTGGCGGTTGATCTCGACGATCTTCTCGAAAATGGTCTTCACCAGCAGCGGCGCGATGCCGAGCGACGGCTCGTCGAGCATGAGAAATTTCGGCCTGCTCATCAGCGCGCGGCCGATGGCGAGCATCTGCTGTTCGCCCCCGCTTAACGTGCCGGCCACCTGCTGCACGCGCTCTTGGAGGCGCGGAAAGATGCTGAAGATATAATCCATTTCGCACGCGATGACGGCCTGGTCCGTTTGCAGATAGGCGCCCATCTTCAAATTTTCCAGCACGGTCAGGTTCGCGAAGATCATGCGGCCTTCGGGGACGTGCGAGAGGCCGCGCTGCACGATCTCGTGCGCCGGCAGGCCGGCGATGGACCGGCCCTCGTAAACGATGCTGCCGCTCTGCGCCTTCACCAGCCCAGAGATGGCGCGGAGCGTGGTGGATTTCCCCGCGCCGTTCGCGCCGATGAGCGTGACGATCTCGCCCTTTTGCACGGACAAGGAAATCCCGTGCAGCGCGTTGATCGCGCCGTAGCTGACTTTGAGATCTTTGATTTCGAGCATGGCTCAGATGACGGCGGGAGCCTCCTCCCCCAGGTAGGCTTCGATGACTTTTGGGTCGCGCTTGATCTGCGCCGGCGGGCCCTCGGCAATTTTGATTCCATAATCGAGCACGACGACGCGCTCGCAGATGCCCATCACCACCGGCATGTCGTGCTCGACGAGCAGCACGGCGATCTGGAAACGGTCGCGGATTTCGCGGATGAGTCCGGCCAGTTGCTCCTTCTCGGTCGGGTTCATACCGGCGGCGGGTTCGTCGAGCAGGAGCAGCTTCGGCTTGGTGGCGAGGGCGCGGACAATTTCGAGACGGCGCTGGTCGCCATAGGGCAGCGACCGGGCGGGTTCGTGGCGGAAGCGGCCGAGATTAAAAATATCCAGCAGCTCCATGACCTGCCGGTCCACGCCCGCCTCGCTTTCGCGAAAATGTTTTCCGCGCCAGAGGGCGTTGACGATGCCGTGGGGCCGGTGCAACTGCACGGCGGCGCGGACGTTGTCGAACACGCTCAGGCTCGCGAAGAGGCGGATGTTTTGAAAGGTCCGCGCGATGCCGAGCCGGGCGAGTTGGTGCGGGCGGAGGCCGCCGGCGGAACGGCCGTGGAAAATGATCTGGCCTTCGGTCGGCTGATAGACGGCGGTGACGAGATTGAAGACGGTGGTCTTGCCCGCGCCGTTCGGACCGATCAGCCCGACCAATTCGTTTTCACCAATGCTCAAGTTCAATTCCGAGACGGCGGTGAGGCCGCCGAAGCGGATGGTCACACGGTCGAGGTGAAGCAGCGGCGCGCTCAAGCCTTCCCTCCCCTCGCTTTGCCAAACGTGAACAACCCCTGCGGCCGCGCCATCATCAGGCCGATGATGAGCAGCGAGTAAATGATCAGGCGGAAGTCGGTCAGTTGAATCGGCACATTCCCAAGGGTGAAACTCGGCAGCATTCGCAACCATTCTGGCAGGAGCGTGAGCAGCACCGCCGCAATTATTACTCCGACCGTCCTGCCCATCCCGCCGAGGATCACCATGACCACGATGTCGATGGACTTCATGAAATCGAAACCGTTGGGGTTGAGGTACTGCTTGTGGTGGGCGTAGAGGCCGCCCGCAACGCCCGCGAAGAACGCGCCGATGACGAAGGCGGTCACCTTGTAGCGCACGGGGTTGATGCCCATCGCGCCCGCCGCTACTTCATCGTCATGCACGGCGAGAAAGCCGCGTCCGTAGGTCGAGTTGACCAGCGCGGCAATCACGAAGACCGTCACCGCCGCCAGCGCCCAGGCCCAGCCGAAGTTCGTGAGCGTGGCGATGCCTTTCATGCCGCTTGCGCCGCCCATGTTTTCCAGCAGCCGGGCCAGTCCTCCCGTGGGGTCGAGCTCCCAGTTCCGCACCATGGTGTCGGTGGTCTGGAGAATCACGCGGATGATTTCGCCGAAGCCGAGCGTGACGATGGCGAGGTAGTCGCCGCGCAGCCGCAGCGAGGGCACTCCAACCGCCAGCCCCGCCACCGCCGCCGTTCCGCCTCCGGCGAGAAGTGCCAAGGCAAAGATGATTCCACCGAGGAGAGGCGATGTCTTCGCGGCCTCCGCCCCCCACGTCAGCGACGCCGCCGTGTAGGCACCCACCGCCATGAAGCCGGCGTGACCCAGGCTGAACTGCCCGGTGTGTCCGTTGATGAGGTTGAGACTGACCGCGAGGATGATGTTGATGCCGATGTCGATGGCGATGCCGAGATAGTAGCGATCCCAGATTTTTGACGGATGTGCGCTTGCAATCCAACTTAGCAACGGCGAAAGCGCCGCTGCGAAGAGAATTGCGGCGATGAGGTAGCGTTTGGATCCAGCGAACATCAGACTTTCTCCGGTTGCATTTTGCCCAACAACCCCGCCGGGCGGATCAGTAAAATCAAAATCAAAATCGCGAAGGCAATGGCGTCACGGTAGGGCGAGATTTCCGGGATGCCGCCCGCAATCGTCTCCACCAGTCCGAGAAACACGCCCCCCAGCGCCGCGCCCGGGAGGTTTCCGATGCCGCCGAGCACTGCCGCGACGAACGCCTTCAGTCCCGTCTGCACCCCCATCAACGGATCAATGCTGGCATAGCTCATCGCATAAAGAATTCCCCCCGCAGCGGCCAGCGCCGAGCCGAGGCCGAACGTGAAGGAGATGATGAAGTTGACGTTGATCCCCATCAACGCCGCCGCCTTTTCATTGAAAGACACCGCCCGCATCGCCGTGCCGATCTTCGTTTTCTGGACGATAAAGGTGAGTGCCACCAGCAACAGGAGCGTGGTGACGAGCACGATGACTTGGCTTGAACTCACGACGAGGGAACCGAAGTGCAAGTTCGAGGCAGGAATTAAATCGGGAAAACTGCGCGGGGCCGCACCGAAGACCGCCTTGTGCTGGCAGGTGTATTCAATGAACAGGGACACGCCGATGGCCGTAATGAGGACAATGAGCTTGGGTCGGTTCCGCAGCGGACGGTAGGCGAGGAACTCGATGAGCATGCCCAGCGCGGCGCAGATGAGCATCGCCAGTACCAGCACGACCGCGCCGCTCAGGTAGGATTTCGCCGGGAGGAGGCGGCTGACGAGCGGCGAGAGAAAATAGCCGGCGAACGCGCCGAGCATGAAGACATCGCCGTGCGCGAAGTTGATGAAGCGCAGGACGCCATAGACCATCGTGTAGCCCAGCGCGATGAGCGCATAGATGGCGCCGAGGGCGAGGCCGTTGATGAGTTGTTGCTTGGCTTGCTCCGGCAGCAAATGGCAAATGACCGAGATCCAAAAAAGAATGCAGAACATTCCAACGAAGTTGCCCCACCGAAGGAAGCGCGCTCGCCTTGGGTCGTTTGCATCAAGCCTGGATGTGTCTGGTAACAGGTAGAGTGGTAGAAAATCCAGGAGACTGATCGCACCCGCCACGAACCAGATGTCGGATGAATACCCTTTTCGGCGCGCGAGCCTTGCCGTCAGAATCCCGACGATTGTGCAGAACAGCAGGACGCCTATGGTGGTGAGCAGCTTTATCACTGGTCACGGGGCAACGGTTTCCAGGTAGGCGAACTTCCCGCCCTTCACCTGGAGAATCACCGCTGACTTGGTGGCGTCGCGTTGCGGGTTGATGGTGATGCGGCCCGTCACGGCGTCGAAATCCTTGATCGTGGCCAGCGCGTCGCGCACTTTTTGCCCGTCGGTGCTGCCGGCGCGCTTCATGGCGTCCACCAGCACGATGGCCGAGTCATAACCGCAGGCGGCGAGCGCGTCCGGCGTTTTGCCGTTCCAGCGTTTCTTGTAGTGCTCCAAAAATTTCTTCGCCTTCTCCGAGCCGACGGCGGGATGGTAGTGCGTGGAAAAGTACTGGCCCTCGACCGCGTCCTTGCCGATCTCGGTCAGCTTCTCGGACTCCCAGCCGTCGCCGCCGAGGAAGGGAATGTTCAATCCGAGCTGCTTCGCCTGGATGCAGATGAGGGCCGCGTCCGTGTAATAACCCGGCACGAAGACCGCGTCGGCATTGGCCCCCTTGATCGTCGTGAGCTGCGCCTTGAAGTCCTTGTCGCCGCCGTTGAAGTCGAGTTCGGAAACAATCTGCCCGCCGTTCTTGACGATCTGTTCCTTGAAGAATTTTGCGAGGCCCTTGCTGTAATCGCTCTTCACATCCGTAAACACGGCGACCTTCT
>SIBH01000112.1 GCA_009695285.1 Pedosphaera sp. | reverse complement strand
GCCGAAGCAGCCCTCGTTTTTTTTCACCTTGTAAACGCCCTGGCTGTAAGGACCGCCCTTGATCGAGGGCGCGTTGTCGAGCGGCCCGGCGCACATCACCGGAATCTTCGCGCCGCCGCCGTCGGTGGCATAGTCGCCGTTGCTGCCGTCGTCCGCCGCGAGCATGTGCGAGTCACCGTGCAGGATGCAGACGCCCTGGATGTGATTAGTTTTGATGAAATCAGCCAACTCGCGCCGCTCGGTGGAGAAGGACGCCCAATGATCCTCGCCGGCGGGCGGGGAGGACGCGGGGGGCCTGGGCTGGTCGGGCGCGCGCGGGATGGCGGGCTTGGCGGACGGCCGGGCGGGCAGGTTCGTGTGGTGCATGTAGCCGATGAAATTGGTGGGCGAACGGTAATAATTTGATCCCGAATGGCCGAGCCAGGGGACGGTGGTGACCCAGACGATGAGCGGATATTTTCCATTGGCCTCGAGCAGTTGCTGCTTGAACCACTCCTTCTGCGCGGCCCCGAGCATGGATTTTTTGTCGTCATCCTTCTTGTTCGACTTGTCGCGCGCGGAGCGGAGGTCGGTGAGGATGAATTTCGCGCGGCCCACGGTGAAGGTCTGATAAATGGGCACATCGCCCTGGCCCGCCGCCAGCGGGTAGTGCGGGATATATTCCTGATAGGTCAGCCGCGTCGCCTCGTGCGCCTTGGTGGAGGTGTCGCTGTTGTCGCCGGTGAAATCGTGGTCGTCCCACATGTAAACGAACGGGATGTGCCGGTAGAGTTTAGCCTGCGGCGGCGAGGCGAGTACCTTGTCGTAGGCCGCGCGAAACCGGGAGCGGACGTTGTCGCGGATGTCTTCATAGTGCCAGTCGCCGTCATTCATGTAGAAGAGGGGACGATTTTCCCGGATGACATCGAAGACCTTGTTCGTGGAGCCGGTGAGCGAGCAGGAACCGAAGGCGAACGAGAAGGAGACCGGCCCCATCGGAAAGGTGCGAAACTCGCCGTGCTTCTCCGGCACGATTTTTCCGTCGATCTCCAGTGCGTAATGGTAGGCGGTGTCCGGCACCAGCTGGTCGAGGGTGAAGGCGACGACCTTGCCGCGGTTGGTCGCGGCCGTGTCGGCGGCCGAGTAAAGCGGCTCGGTCAGCTCGGCGCTCCGGCTGAAGACGAGCCGGGCGGTCGCGCCGTTGGTGGCCAGCTTCGCCTTGATGACCGCCGAGTTCGTGGTGACGGCTCCGCAGAGCGGCCCGCGCTCGATGGGAGATCGCGGGGGCGCAGGGGCGGCGGGCGCGCAGGCGACCGGAAGCGCCAGCAGCAGGACGGACAGAAATTTCATGAAGGTATAACGCCCTACCAACACCGTGAATTCAATCTTTCGAGTTTCGCGGGGTGCAACCCGGTTGGGCGTTCGTGGCCGCCCACTTTGACCTGCCACAAACTTTCACTGCGCAGCGAACTTCCGCTTTGACCGCGCCGGGCCTGCGCCCTATTTTGCCCGCGTGCAAAAAGGGACTGCCAGCCTGCCGGAAGTTTCGTCCGCCGATCCGCTCTGGCGGATGCCGGTGCCGCGTTCCCTGGTCCGGTTCATCGGGCGGAAACTGCTTGAGCTGATCCTGACGGTGCAGGGCCTGGGCGCGTTCGCGCTCATCACGCTGGGCGTGTTCTTCTCCAAGTTCAACGTGGCCCGCGAGGTGATCCGTCCGATGATCGTCACGCAGATCACCCGGGCCGGCTTGAAGCCGCTGGGGATGGTGCTGTTCCTGGCCGCCGCCCTCGGCCTGGTCGTCATCGGTCAGATGGTCTCACTCTTCACCCGCCTGGGCGCGAACGAATACCTCGGCCTGGTGATGGTGACGACGGTGGTGCGCGAACTCGGCCCGCTCCTCACCGCGCTGCTCGTCCTCTCGCGCGTCGGCACGGCCAACGTCATCGAACTCGGCACCGCCCGCGCCCTCGGCGAAATCGAGGCCCTCGAGGCGCTGGGCATCGACCCGGTGCATTACCTCGTCGTCCCGCGCGTCATCGGCATGGCGCTGGGGATTTTTTCGCTGACGGTCTATTTGATCCTAGGCGCGCTGGCCAGCGGCTATCTCTGGGCGTTTCTTCAGGACGTGCCGCTGCGGCCCGGCGATTATGTGCGGCAGCTCGCCGGGGCGCTGCACGGTCTGGACTTCATCATCCTCGCGCTCAAAACCTGCGGCTTCGGCGCGATCATCGCCATCGTGACCTGCTACCACGGGCTGGCCCGGCCGCTCCGTCTGGAGGAAGTCGCCGGCGCCACCATCCGCGCCGTCGCGCAAAGCGTCATCCTCTGCGTGTTCCTCGACGCGTTCTTCATCCTTATTTATCTGCTGGCGTAAAAATTTCCCGTGATGCCCGAAACCGAAAATCCCGCGCCCCCGGCCGCCGCCCCAATCCTCGAACTGAACCAGGTGGCCGTGACCGCGCGGCGCGATCCCGTCACGCCCGTCATCGGGCAGATTGACTGGTGCGTGCGGCCGGGGGAGTTCTGGGTGATCGGCGGAATGCACGGCTCGGGCAAGAGCGATTTCATGGCCATGCTGGCCGGCCTGTCCCGGCCGCACCGCGGCAGCTACCGGCTCTTCGGCGTCGAGATGAGCGGGACAACGGGGGAAGAGCTGCTCGCCGGCCGCCGCCGGCTCGGGCTGGTCTTCGACAACGGCGGCCGGATTTTCAACCACCTCACCGTCGCCGAAAACATCGCGCTCCCGGCCCGCTACCATCAGCAGATGCCGCCGGAGGAAATCACCGCGCGCGTCCAGGCGCTGCTCGACGCCACGGAACTCGGCTCCTGGACGCACCAGACGCCCGGCGGCATCAGCCGCAACTGGCGGCAGCGCGTCGGCCTGGCCCGTGCGCTGGTCTTGCAACCAGAAGTCCTCCTGCTGGATAATCCGCTGGCCGGCCTCGATCCGCGCCACGTCCGCTGGTGGATGGATTTCGTCGCGCGCCTCGCCGCCGGGGACGCGCTGACCGGCGGCCGGCCGGTCACGCTGATCGCCACGACGGATGATCTGCGGCCATGGCGGAAGGCGGGGCGGCAGTTCGCCACCTTGCACGACGGAAACTGGCACGCCATCGGCCCGATGCCGGCGGTCGGAAATGACACCACGCCGATGCTCCGCGAACTGCTCGTCACCGAAATCGGCGAATGAAATAATTTATGGCTGTTCAAGATTTGACTCCGCAACTGCGCACGCGCCTCGGCCGCCTCGAGCGGTTGGTGGGATTGTTCGTCACGCTGGCCACGCTCCTCCTGCTTGCCGGGCTGACCTACTACGTCTATCACGTCGCGCAGCGCAAAGGCTGGTTTCTGACCAAGGCCCCTTACTTTACCTACCTCCACAGCGCCGCCGGCCTGAAGGTGGGCGACACCGTCAAGCTCATGGGTTTCGACGTCGGCGAAATCACGCAGATCACCGCAGAAGAGCCGGGCAAGCTTTATGACGTGTATGTGGAGATCGCGGTGCGGCAGCCCTATTACGGCTACATCTGGACCGACTCCAAGATGAAGGTGAAGGCGGCCGGACTGCTCGGCAGCCGCTACCTCGAATTGACCAAGGGCGATGTCCAGAGCAAGACGCCCGTCCACGCGACCTACAAGGAAGACTCCGCCACGCACCGACTCACCGGCATCTGGGACGACAAGGCCGGCCAGTTCACAAACTTTGCGAAAGGCACCCCGGCCGGCAAATACTATCTGCTGGCCGACGAACCGCCCGAACTGGCCGATCAGCTCGACCAGGTCGTCCAGACCGTCAAGGGCGCGCTGCCGAACTTCCTCGCCCTCACCAACCAGTTGACCCAGGTGCTCTCCAATGCCGCCACCGCCACCGCCCGCCTGGATGAAATCATGATCAGCGCGAAACCCGCCGTCACCAATTTGCAGGTCATCACGGCGAACCTGCGCGATCCGAAAGGCTCGCTCGGCGAATGGCTCTTCCCCACGAACATGAATCAACAGATCACCCTCCTCCTGACCAACGCCAACACCATCACCACGAACGTCAACACCAACCTCGTCGCGGTCGTCAACAACCTGAACCTGTCCCTGGCCAACCTCGCCAGCATCACCAGTAACCTCAACGCCCAGGTCCAGGCCAACACCAACATCCTCACCGGCATTTCCCGGCTCGTTGTGGACACGGACACCATGGTGCAGGGCTTGAAACGCCACTGGCTTCTGCGCTCCGCCTTCAAGGATGAAACCAAGGACGGAACCAACGCGCCGCCCGTGAAACCAGTCCCGCCCAAGGGCGGCGGACGGGTGCCAAATTAGCGGCGGCTCCTCGGTGGAGCGCCACCCTCCAGCCCGGCGCGTTGGCGGAAGCTTCAGCGTGCCGGGTCGGAGACCGGCGCTCCCAGCGCCCAGCTTGGCGCGATCTCCGCGTCGAACGGCGTCGCCGCCACGCCGGCCGCCAGCTTGCGCTCCGCGAGAATGCCGATCATCGCGGCGTTGTCCGTGCAGAGAGTTTTTTCCGCGAGCCGCAGCTCCAGACCCGCCCGCGCGCAGGCCGTCGCGAGATCCCGGCGCAGGGCGCGGTTGCAGGTCACGCCCCCCGACGCCGTGACGCAGCGCATGCCCAGCCGTTTCGCCGCGCGCACCGTTTTGCCGACCAGCACCTCCACGATGGCCGCCTGCACGCTGGCGCAGAGGTCGCGGAGTTGCTGCGGATCGTCCGCCCGCGCCGGATTTTTTTGTAGGAAATAACGGACGGAGGTTTTCAATCCGCTGAAACTGAAATCATCGCCCGGCTCGTGCAGCATCGGCCGGGGAAAATCAAACGCGGCGGCGTTGCCTTCCCCGGCCAGCCGGTCCAGCTCCGGGCCGCCGGGATAGAGTAGGCCCATCAGCTTGGCGGTCTTATCAAAACATTCGCCCGCCGCGTCGTCGAGCGTGGCACCGAGGACGCGATGCCGCAGCTCTGCCTCGACGTGGACCAGCATGGTGTGTCCGCCGCTGACGATGAGCGAGACGTTCGGCTGGAACGCGCCGAAGTCCGCGGCGGGCGGCGTGCCGAAAATCCACGGCGAGTAGAGATGCGCCTCGTGATGGTTCACGCCGAGGAACGGTTTGCGGAGCGCAAAGGCCAGCGCCTGCGCGGCCTGGCAGCCGATCATCAACGCCTGCGGCAAGCCGGGGCCTTGCGTCGCGGCCACGGCTTCCAGTTGGTCCGCGTCCACGCCCGCCTCGCGCAGAGCGGCGCGGGCCACGGGCGGAAAATTTTTTAAATGTTCGCGCGTCGCCAACTCCGGCACCACGCCGCCGTACTCGGCGTGGAGCTTGATCTGCGAGGCGACGACGTTGGCCAGCACGCGCCCGCCGGCGACCACGGCAGCGCTGGTTTCATCACAGGAAGTTTCGATGGCGAGCAGGGGCATGGGAATTTCGAATGACGAATCAGAGCCAGACACCTGAATCCAGTTGTCCCATCGGACACGCTAAAGCGTGAACTCCAGCGACGTGCCAGGGCCCTCCTCGTTGGAGTTCAACCTTCAGGCTGTCCGTGCCGGCAAGAAACGGAATCAGGTGCATGAACCTATGAAGAACTTCCCGGATGTTTGCCAGACCGGCCACTATTTCGCCGCCGCGACCTTGTCACTCTTGTCCGGCTTGGGCGCGGGCTTGGTGTAGAGCGAAATGCCCTTGAGCAGATCCATCGCGCGGTCGAGTTGCGGATCCCGCGCGTTGCGGACGCGGTCCTGGTCCCTGTCCGGCAGCGATTCGACGCCGCCCGGCGTGCGCTTGAGGGCGACATCGCGCTCCTCCTCGTCGGTCATCGGCACGATGATGTCCGGCGTGATGCCGCGTTCGTGAATGACCTTGTGGCTCGGCGTATAATATTTCGCGGTCGTCAGGCGGAGCGCGGAGCCGTCCTGCAACGGCAGGATGCTCTGCACCGAGCCTTTGCCGAAGGTCTGCTCGCCCACGATGATCGCCCGGCACTTGCCGCTCCCGGTCAAATCCTGCAAGGCGCCGGAGACAATTTCCGCCGCGCTGGCGCTGCCGCCATTGACGAGCACGACGATCGGCATGTCGGGATGCTTGTCGCGGCCGTTGGCCTTGTAGGTGGATTTCTGCGTGGATCCGCGTCCCTCGGTCGAGACGATGAGCGTGCCGCGCGGCACAAATTTTTCCACGACCTTCACGGCCTGGTCGAGCAGGCCACCGGGATTGCCGCGCAGATCGAGGATCAGCGAGGTCATGCCCTGCTTCTCCAGCTTGCGCAGCGCGGTTTCAAACTCATCGGTCGTCTGCTCGCCGAACTGCGTCATGCGAATGTAACCGGTCTTGTTGTCACCGAGCGGAAACTCGCGCCGGCCGCTGAGGTCCTTGATCGTCTCAACCTTGATCGCGGCCCGGACGAGCTTGTAGTCCTTGGTCACGCCGGTCGAGGGGCGGAAGATCGTGATCTCGACCTCGGTGCCCGCCTCGCCGCGCAGCTTGGTCACCGCGTCATTGATCGTGAATTTCTCGGTGCTGCGGCCGTTGATCTTGACGATGCGGTCGCCGGAGAGGATGCCCGCCTTGAACCCGGGCGTATCCTCCATCGGCGCGACCACGGTCACATGACTGTCCTTCACCGCCACCACGATGCCGACGCCGCCGAACTCGCCGGAGGTGTCCTTCTTCATTTCGTCGAACTTGACCGGCTCCATGAATTCGCTGTGCGGATCGAGGGTTTTGAGCATGCCCTTCATCGCGCCGTGAATGAGGGACTGGTAGGAAACCTTGTCGCCGTCCACATAGTCCTGCCGCACCCGCTCCAGCACCACGGTGAAGAGCTTGATGTTCGGGTAGGCCTCGTCCTTCTCGGCGGCGTGGACGGACTGGAAATAAATTTGCGCACCCAGGAAGAGGTTGACGCCGAGCACGCCGAGCAGCAGGCCGTAGAAAAATTTCTTTTTCATAATCTTAGTTTATGGTCGCACCATAAAGGCCGGCGCCGGGCTTGGCAAGGGACGGTTTCCCGGTCGGTTCGGAGGAGGGTGGCTGGTTCGGGCGGCAGCCTACTTATCCCCGCTCAAGGTGAGTTCGGCCTGTAAGATGATCTGGCCGTTCACGCTCGCGGTGGCCTGCGCTTGAATCAGGTTGCCGAGACGCCCGGTGACGCGCGCTTCAAGCTGGACGATTTCGCCGGGCCGCGCAGTGCCGAGAATTTTCACGCCGCGCAACGCGATGAGTTTCAGTCCGGCTAGCGGCGCAATCTACGGATCGCTCTGCGCCACCGTGCCGGCGAGCTGGGCGGCGGCCTCGACGAGCAGCACGCCGGGCATCATCGGCTGGCCGGGAAAATGGCCGCGCAGAAAAGGCTCGTCGCGGCGCACGGTGTACTCACCCGCGCCGGACTGGCCGGGATCAAGCCGGAGCAGGCGGTCGAGGAAACGAAACTCCGGCCCGTGCGGCAACGAGGCGAGCGCGATGGCAAGCGGGTCGCTCATTTCTTCAGCGGCTCCACGATCTTGTAGTCCGCGTCCAGCACCGGCGCGAAGGTGGCCGCGTCGATCTTGGGATTGACGGCCGCGTTGCTGAATTCGTTCCGCATGGTCGAGCCGTCGGTGAACTGCAGCTCGGTGGCGCGCAGGCTGAAGTCATTCGTCGAAAATGAAATCGTGATCAGCGGCATCATCCGGCGCGCGACGGCGGACTTGGGCTGGAGCGCGACGTGATGAATCTCGTTGGTGCCGGTGAGCGAGAGGATGTTGAAACGGCCTTCGAGGTCGGACTGGTCGCGCGGGAAACCGGCGTCCATGAGCGCGAGCATGTCCTTCCACTGACCGGCCTGCGCGGTGAGCGGGTAGCGCTCGGCGCGTTTCAGGCGCGGATAAACAAGGAGCAACTGGTCGGCCTGGCGCACCGCGATGGTCTGCGCAGGGTGGCCGATCTCCCAGCGGAAACGGTTCGGCGCGGCGAACCAGATGTGGCCGGTGTTGGTCAGCGGCTGGGTGAGGGTTTTGAGGGTGCGGGTCTGCGTGACGTCGGCGGACCAAGTCTGGAGATTGGTCTGCGCGTTGAGCCAGGCGGTGAGCGCGGGGTGGTTTTCGGCGGCGTGGGCCGGGCTCAAGAGGGCGGATGTGAAAAGGCAGAGGAAACATCCAACAACCAACATCGAACACCGAACGCTCAAGGATGAGCGAACCTGTGTTCCCGGCATTGGATGTTGGATGTTGGATGTTGGGCGTTCGATGTTTTTCATTTGCAAGTGGTGAATAGAATCCTGCGGATTGGAGGAAGGCTCGCCCTCACCCCGACCCTCTCCCTCGGGGAGAGGGAGAAGGTTGCGGATGTGAGTTCATGACTGGACGTGACAAGAAGTCTGGCCACCTTTGTTCCATCGCCTTCGGAAGTCGAGCGAGTGGCGAAAGCAAGATGGCGGACGGCGATTCTCCCTCTCCCTCGGGGAGAGGGCCGGGGTGAGGGCGAGCGTGATTCTACCAGCCGTCGCGGCCCATTCCATTCTTCGGCACACAGTGAGGTACAAAACAACTTAACGCAAAGACGCAAAGGTGCAGAGACGCAAAGCGAGGCGGGGCGCGTCACTCCTGTGCGCGCCGTGGCTGGGCATGGACGCGCGGCGGACAGAGGACTGCCCGCTCTCCCTTTGCGCCTTTGCGTCTTTGCGTTAAAAATCATGGGGTCTGCTGCATGGTTCAGTTTCATTTTCAAGTAATGGAAGCGCCCGGATTTTTCGGCCCGACCGGGACGAAGTGGTACCAATGATCGAGAGGCTGGCGGATGGCCGGCTCGAAGACGCGGATGATTTCCTGGGTGAGTTGCTGCCGGGTTTCACGCGAGCGGAGCGCGGCGCGGTCGTAGGGAATTTTCGGCAACATGTGCGCCGAGTAGCCCGTGCGATGGCGTGTGAGATAACCGGGCAGCAGCCCGCAGCCCGACACGCGCGCCAACTCCGCCGCCGCGATCGCCGCCGCAAAGGGGCGGCCAAACAATTCCACCGTCACCGCGCTGGCGGCGGGCAGGCGGCCCACCAACCGCGCCACCGTCGCCCCGGCTTCGAGACGGCGGATGACTTCGACGAAGGCGAATGGATCCTGCCCGATCGCGACCGTGTCAATGCCCCAGCGAGCGCGCGAGGCGCTGCGTATTTCGGTGAGGCTGCGGCCCGGCTCGGCGAAGGTGTTTCCGCCGGTCGCCGGCTCAGGGAGTTGGGTGAGGTTGAGCGGATCGTAGCCACGCCGCGCGATCTCGGCGGGCGAGAGCGAACTGGTCAACGCCTCGCGCGCGTCACGAAGAACGTCGGAGAGATTGGCGGCGGCGAGGCGGTTGGTGAGCGCGCCGAAAATTTCCGGCGGCTGGTTGAGCCAGAGAAAGGCGAGCAGCTCGGCGGATTCGCCGGGGCGTTCCTCCCAGAGCGGCTGCCAGGTGACGGAGGCGGTGAGATTGGTCGCGGCGCGCAACGCGAGGCCGAGCGCGCGGGCGCTGACCTCGGCCTGCGCGGCGTCGGGCGCGCGCACCGTGATCATGAGTTCGCGGGTGTTGGCGAAATTTGTCCGGTACAGTTTCAGTCCCTGCATAACGGAGAAATTCTGCGGGAGCAGATCGAGCACCTCGACGTTCAGCTTTAGCCGCAGCAGGCCCGCGACGAGCAACGGCAGCGGCAGGAGCCAGAGCCAGTGCCGCGACTTCATGGACTGAAGAAGCCGGTGATGGATTCGCCGGAGTCGCGGTTGTGCAGCCGCCAGCCGTGGTTTTCCGAGCGGGTGAACTCGATCGAGGAAGGCAGCGGCTGGCCGCTCAGGGCGCGGGCCAGATGTGCCCAGATCAGGCGCGGGAACGGCCGGCCCTGCCCGGTGTAGCGGGTTTGTTGCGGGATGAAATCCACCTGCCAGCTGCCGTTGGTCGCCAGTTGCACGCTGACGAAGGGCAGGGGCGTCTTGGTGAACTGCAGGAGCGCGCGGCCGTCGGCGTGGGTGGCGGAGAGGACTTCGCCCGCAAGTTCCGGCGCGTCCGCGCGGATGCGCCAGAGGGCCTGGCCCTGTCGCAGCGTCCAGCCCGGCTCGGCGAGATTGACCGGCGGCAACGGCGCTGAACTGTTCATGCAGCCCGCGGACGCCAGCGCGAGCAGTCCTGCGGCGAGCAGTC
>SIBH01000111.1 GCA_009695285.1 Pedosphaera sp. | reverse complement strand
TGTCGAAGCGGTAGGTCGCGTCGAGCGCGTAGCTCAGGTTGCCGATTATGCCGTATTGGGAACCTTCCTGTGTCCAGTCGCCGTTGTCGGTGTAGGTCGTGGCGGAACTGACGCCGAAGTGGTCGCCCTCGAAGAGCCGGGAATACTCCTGCTGCGAAACATTGCGGGATAGGCTGCCGGAGCCGACGGGCGCGAGCAGGTTGGCGATGAGCCGCTCGCTCGTGGCGGGTGCCTCGTAACGGAGGTTGAACAGTTTCGGATCGCGGATCGCGTCGTAGCTGTTCGCAAGGAAAAGGTGCGAGGAAAAATTCGCATAATCGTAGGTCACCGCGCGGGCGGCCTCGCGCACGCTCACATCGAACATACCCGCGTCCTTGTAAATGCCGGCGAGGTTTGCGCTGCGCACGGCTTGGTCCTGGTCGAGCAGCAGCTTCGAACGGAAAAGGCTGCGGTTGCCGTTCAGTTCCTGGGATTTTTCCAGGTCGCGGATGGCCTCGTTGACGCGGTTGCCTTCCTGATTGAGCAGCGCCGAGTAGAGCCACGAGGTCGGGTCCTTCGGGTCCAGTTTGCGCGCGAGTTTCAATTCCTTCTCCGCGCGGACCGGGTCACGCGCATTGCTGAACGCCTTGCCGAGGTAGCTGCGGAGAATGGCGCGGTTCGGTTCGAGGGCGGCGGCGACCTGCAAATCTTTCCGGCCTTCCTCGGCGCGTCCCTGGCGGATTTTGCACAGGCCGCGTCCCAGCCAGGCGTTGCCCAACCCGCCGTCCAGTGCGATGGCCTGATCAAAATAACTTTCCGCCCGATGGATGTGGCCCTGCGCTGCGAGCAGGAATCCGCGGAGCGACAGGCCCTGGGCGTTGCGCGGCGAAAGCGCGAGGCCCTGATCGAGCGCGGCCAGCGCGGCCTCGGTGCGGCCAAAACTGAATTCGAGTTCTGCGACGCGCACCCACGCGAAGCCGAAGCGCGGGGACTTGGTCGTGGCGGAGCGCGCGGCGAACAAGGCTTCCTCCAGCCGGGACTGCGATTGAAACCAGTATGATTCGGCCATCCATTCGCTGGCGAGGGCAGGGGAGGCCGTGCGTTTCCACGGCTGATTTTTCACGCCGGCGATCATCTCGCGCAACGCATCGGCCAGGGGAGATGCGGCATTTTTCAGGAGCGCCTCGGCCTGGTCCACCTGGCCGGCGGCGAGCAGGGTAGCGGCGCGATAAAGGATTTCCGGCGCGGTGGCGGGTTGGCGGCTGTCGGGATATTTGGCGAGCGCCTCGAGCAGATCGCCGGTGCGATAGGCGATCAGCGAATCGGGGAGCGCCTGCTTCTCGGCGTCGGTCAGGCCGAGTTCGTCGGGATCGATGACACCGGGATAATACAGGCCCCACTGGATGATGTTGATCGCGTCGATGACGGCGGTTTTGCGCGGCGGTTGGTTCGGCTCGACGATGCCTTGCTCGCCGCTGGCGAGGCTGACCTTGCCGAGGTTGTTGTCGAGGTCCACCACGCCATCGAGCAGCGTCACGATGGTGGTGCCATCCGCAGCGGCGACGGATAGATGAAACTCCGTGCCGCGAATCGCCCCGGAGGCGAGCGGGGTGCGGAACTGCACGTCGGAGGCCCTTTCGCGGTTGAAGAAATAAGTGGAGCCGGATTTGAGATCGAGACCGGTCGGGCCGCCGGGGTTTTGGGCGGGGCGGATTTCGAGGGTGGTGAGTTCGTTCACGCGCAGCACACTGAGGTTGGAGAGACGGATGGTGGCGCGGCTGCGCGGGCCGGTGCGGACGCGGTCGCCGGTTTGGAGAGATTGATTGGTCTGGCCGGGGTTCCACGCGGCCTGGCCGGCCCGTGCGACTTCCACGCGGCCTTCAGCGGTGAGGAGGACGCTGGGGTTGACGGCGGGCGGCGTCTGGGCCAGAGCGGGGAGCACGGCGGCGGACAGCAGGAGCGAGAGGGTGAGGATTCTTTTCATGGTTAAAGGCTCGGAGGGAGACGTCCTTCGGGCTGGGCAATAGGATGCACAAACGGGGGCGGATGACAATTCTATTCCTCGGCGGCGGCAGGTTTTGGGCGCATCCCGGCACTGCCTGCCCCGTAGTGCAGACTTCAAAGTCTGCTGGGTCGCGGGTTTCCAAACCCACTGGCTGTGAGGCACGCCGCCTGCGCTGGAAATTCGCACGCGCTGCCGATTTGGAAATCGGCGACCCAGCAGGTTGGGAAACCTGCGCCATGTGGGGAGGGCCAGGAGCGCCCCCCGTGCCGTCCGATTCTACAGGGTTGCAAATCGGGGCGGGCCTCCTTACGAATAGAACCGTTCCGCCAGAGTTTTCCAAACGCCCGCGCGCGCCGTTCGAGGGAGTCGCGCCGATTGGTTTAAATGAAACGAAAACAGCAACGCACACGAATCTTCTCCGTCCCGGTAGTGCTGGTCTTGTCTGCCTCGATGGCCCTCGCCACGCCCGCCAACAGGGCGGCGTTGGAAAAGTATTACGACCGGTTTCTCAGCGCGGAACTGGGCCGCTGCACCACCTGCCACCTGCCCAGCTTGATTAAGAATCCCGAAAGCCTTGACGACTTTCCCCACAATCCGTTTGGCACCCGGTTGCGGGCCGTGGGCCGGGAACTGACTGCCGTCGGCAAGAAGAAGGACATTCCCGCCCGGCTGAAGCTTGTCGCCCGCGAAGACACCGACGGCGACGGCGTGAACAACGAAATGGAACTGCTGCTCGGCCACAATCCCGGCAACGCCAAGGACACGCCGACGAAGAAGGAACTGGGCGCGGTCAAAGCAAAGCCCGCCGAGTTCGCAAAACTTCTTGCGTCCTACCGCTGGCAGCCGTTCGATCCCGTGACGCGCCCGCCGGTCCCGCCGCGCGGAAATCGCAAATCGGAAATCGCAAATTCCATCGACGCCTTCATCGCGGAGGAGCACCAGACGCGCGGGTTGAAGCCGCGCCCGGAGGCCGCGAAGGAAATTCTGCTGCGCCGCGTTTATCTCGATCTCATCGGTCTTTCCCCCACGCCGGAAGAACAGCAGGCCTTCGCGCGTGACCCTGCGCCCGATGCCTACGAGAAGGTTGTGGACCGCCTGCTGGCCGATCCGCGCCACGGCGAGCGGTGGGGGCGGCACTGGATGGATGTGTGGCGATACAGCGACTGGGCGGGTTGGAGCGGCGGCAATCAGATTCGCGACAGCCAGCCGCACATCTGGCGCTGGCGCGATTGGATTGTGGAATCGCTGAACGAGGACAAGGGCTACGACCGCATGATCCTGGAAATGCTCGCGGCCGATGAACTCGCGCCCGCGGACACGAACGCGGTGCGCGCCACGGGATTCTTGGTCCGCAATTACAAGATGTTGAGCCGCGAGCAGTGGCTGGAGGACACGGTCAAGCACACGTCGCAGGCGTTCCTCGGCGTGACGATGGGCTGCGCCAAATGCCACGATCACATGTTCGATCCGTTCACGCAGAAGGAGTATTACCAGATGCGCGCGATCTTTGAGCCGCATCAGGTCCGCACCGACCGGGTGCCCGGCGAGCCGGATGCCGCCAAGAACGGACTGGTGCGCGTCTATGATGTCGGCAGCAATCCGCCCACGTATTTTCTCCACCGGGGCGATGAGCGGACGCCGGACACGAACCGCATTCTGTCGCCCGGAGTTCCGGCGCGCCCTGAGCGCGGACCAGTTTGCGTTGAAGTTCGCGCCGATAAAACTTCCCCGCGCCGCCTCTCATCCCGATCAGCAGGATTTCCTGATCGCCGAGTCCGTTGCCGCCAGCCAGAAGTCGCTCACGCAGGCGCAGAGCAATCTGGATAAGCTCAAAGCCATTGCCGCCACGCCGCCGGAAAAACTTCAGGAGCAGGAGTTGCTCGTTGCGGCGACCGAAGCCAAACATGCCGAGCTTCAGTTCGTCTTTCGGGCTGACGCGCTGTCGGCCCAGAAGGAAACTGAGGAGTGGAAAGCCGCCGCGCGCGACGCCAACGCCCGACAGCGCGCCGTGGGCCTGGCCGAGGCGCGGTTGAAATTGTTCCAGGCGCAGACGGCCCAGGCCATCGCCCAGAAGAAGGCGGAAGCGGATAATCCGCCCACCGCTTCCGGCGAAACCAAGACCAGCGCGGCTCCAGCGAAGCCGGGCAAAAACGACCCCGCTGGCAAGGCGGCTAAAGAACTTGCCGCCGCCAACAAGAAGCTGGAGGAGGCCGTCAAGCTCGTGGCGGAGTCCGAGAAGAAATCTCAAGCCGCGCCTGAAACCGCCTACAAATCCAGTTTCACGAACAGCTATCCGACCAGCAGCACCGGCCGCCGTCTCGCCTTTGCGAATTGGCTGGCGGGCACGAACAACCCGCTCACCGCGCG
The DNA here is from genome assembly GCA_009695285.1 of Pedosphaera sp. Classification (GTDB taxonomy): domain Bacteria; phylum Verrucomicrobiota; class Verrucomicrobiia; order Limisphaerales; family SIBH01; genus SIBH01. The sequence goes on along the minus strand of SIBH01000111.1, from coordinate 5,797 downwards.
CGTGGCGGCGAACCAGATTTGGCTGCGCCATTTCGGTCAGGCGCTGGTGCCGACGCCGAATGATTTCGGGCGCAACGGCCGCCCGCCGTCGCATCCGCAGTTGCTGGACTGGCTGGCGGCGGAGCTGATGAATCCTGGGAGCACCGGCATCTTGCCGGCCCGGAGTGAACTCGCCGGCAAGATGCCGGCGCTCCGAGATGAATCCGTTCAGCCCTGGTCCATGAAGCACCTCCACCGCCTCATCGTCACGAGTAGCACTTACCGCATGACCTCCACACCGGACGAGGCGAACGCGAAGCTTGATCCCGACAACACGTTTCTCTGGCGCATGAACTCGCGGCGGATGGAGGCGGAAGTCGTGCGCGACAATCTGCTGTTCGTGAGCGGCAGCCTGGACCCGGCGAGGGGCGGGCCGGACATCGATCACAATCTGGGACTCAAGTCGAAACGCCGGAGTATCTACCTGCGGCAGGCGGCGGAGAAGGAGGTCGAGTTCCTGAAAATCTTCGACGGCCCGGCCGTGACCGAGTGCTACATCCGCCGGCCCTCGGTGGTGCCGCAGCAGGCGCTGGCGCTGGCCAACAGCGAACTCACGCTCAACGAAGCCCGGGCGCTGACGAAGCAGTTGTCCACCGGGACCGGCGACCATGCCGAGGCCTTCACCCGTGGCGCCTTCGCGCGCGTCCTGGCGCGGCAGCCCAAACCGGACGAATTGAAGCTCTGCTCCGAGTTTCTGGAAGCGCGGACGAAAAGTTCCTCCGTCGTGCGCGCGCGGGAAGCGCTCGTGATGGTGCTGTTCAACCACAATGATTTTGTGACTGTGAGATGAAACTGAAACATTCCGCAGTCCCGCAGGGACGCCTGAAAATAGCCCGGCAATTTATTGCTGAGTTTGTCGAGCAGAGTGCGTCGAGTCCCGCCGGGACGGAAGAATTCTTCACCTGCGTTCTGTCGTCCCTGCGGGACTCGTCTGGGACCGGCGTTCACCCAGCACTGAAGTGCTGGGCTGTTTTCGGGCGTCCCTGCGGGACTGGGCGGAATGGTGGCATCAATGCTTCGCGCCTTTGCGGCAAAGTGAAAACTGAATGAAATCCACTAAGCGTCAAAATTGCCCCGGCATCACCCGCCGCTCGTTCCTCGCCGACACGGGCATGGGGTTCACCGGCCTCGCGCTCGGCGCGATGTTGTTCCGGGACGGCGTGGCCCGCGCCGAGGAGGCCGCGTGGCGTCGGCCGGATGGGCAGCCGCATTTTGCGCCGAAAGCCAAGTCGGTCATCTGGATTTTTCTCTGCGGCGGGGTGAGCCACCTGGAGAGCTTCGACGTGAAACCGGAGTTGAACAAATACGCCGGCAAGTCGATTGGCGAGACGCCCTACAAGGACGTGCTCAACACCGAGGGCAAGGACGTGATCGGCGCGAATCCCAAGCACGGCAATCGCAAGGTCATCATGCCGCTCCAGGCCGGCTACAAACAATACGGCGAGAGCGGGCTGGTGGTGGGCGACTGGTTCAAGAACGTGGGCGAGTGCGCGGATGATCTCGCCGTGGTGCGCTCGCTCTGGACGATTCACAACGATCACGGCGCGCAGCTCACCTGGCAGACGGGCCGGCATCCGCGCGAGTTGGAGCATCCGACCATCGGCTCGTGGATCACCTACGGGTTGGGCACGCGGAACGAGAATCTGCCGGAGTATGTGGTGCTGGGCGTGCCGACAGGCGATTGTTGTGGCGGGGCGTTCACGCACGGCGCGGCGTATCTCGGGCCGGAGCACGGCGGCGTGCGTATGAACGTGGACGCGAAGAAACCGCTCGCGTTCATCCGGCCGCCGGAAGGCGTGACGCCGGAGGAGCAGGCCGCCAATCTGAGCCTGCTCGGCAAGCTGAATCATTTCGCGGGCATCGATTATCCCGACGACCAAAATCTGCGCGCGCGCATCAAGTCCTACGAGCTGGCCTTTCAGATGCAGACGTCGATTCCGGAAACGCTCCAGCTCGAAAAAGAATCTGAAGCGACGCGCAAGCTCTACGGACTCGACAAGCCGGAGTGCAAAGCGTTCGGCGAACAATGTCTCGCGGCGCGGCGGTTGGTGGAGCGAGGGGTGCGCTTCGTGCAGTTGTTTCACGGCGGCGGCGGCGGCGGCGATTGGGACGCGCACTCGGAGATCAAGTCGAACCACACCAAGCTCGCGGCGCAGGTGGACCAGCCGATTGCCGGGTTGCTCAAGGACCTCAAGCAGCGTGGCATGTTGCAGGACACGCTGGTGGTGTTCGGCACCGAGTTCGGCCGCTCACCGGGCGCCGAGGGCACGGGGCGCGACCATCATCCGCAGGCGTTCTGCGCGTGGCTGGCGGGCGCGGGCGTGAAGGGCGGCACCATTTACGGCGCGACGGACGAGATCGGTTTTCACTCGGCGGTGAACCGGCGCTACGTCACGGACATTCACGCCACGGTGCTGCAGCTTCTCGGACTCAACTCGCGCAGGCTGGAAGTGCCCGGCCGCAAGCGGTTGGACATGGATCACGGCGAGGTGATCGAGGAGATTCTCGCGTAGGCTGGCGGGCCGGCCCGTTCCCATGCTTGTTGATTCGTGTGCATTCGTGGTTTCCTCCGCCTGAAACTGGTTTAGCCTGCGCGCGTGTCGGCGTTGACGATCCAATTTCACCGGGGCGGAGTGCATCTGCCGCAGTTGGGCCTCTGGCTGGATCCGCATCACCGGGTGGCCGGCCCGGAACTGGCCTTCGTCAGCCACGCGCACAGCGATCACACCGGCGCGCATCGTGAAGTGATCTTGAGCGCGCCGACCGCGCATCTGATGATGGCGCGGATCGGCGGCCAGCGCGTGGAAAACATTCTGCCCTTCGGCGAGCCGCGCGAATTCGCGGGCGGCAAAATTCCTTTCCGGCTCACGCTCCTGCCCGCCGGTCACATCCTCGGCAGCGCGATGGCCTTCATCGAGACCGGGGGCGGGACGCTGCTTTACACCGGCGATTTCAAATTGCGCCCCGGCCTGGCTGCGGAAATTTGCGAGCCGCGCCGCGCCGATCTGCTCATCATGGAAACGACGTTTGGCCGGCCCGCCTATGAATTCCCCCCGGCTGAGGCGGTGCTGCGCGAAATCGTGAAGTTCTGCCGGAGCGCGCTGGAGCAGGACGAAACGCCGGTGTTGTTCAGCTATTCACTCGGCAAAAGCCAGGAGCTGCTGGCCGGCCTGGGCGACGCCGGCCTGCCGCTGGCCGTCCATGAATCGGTGGAGACGATGACGAAAATCTACGAGTACTTCGGCCGGCGCTTTCCAAAATATGAGCGGCACGACCCCGCCGCGGTTCGCGGGAAAGTCCTGATCTGCCCGCCGAACACGAACGCCGCCGCCGCGCTGCGGAAGCAGGGGAACATCCGCACGGCGGTCGTGACCGGTTGGGCGCTCGACCGGGGCTGCCGCTTTCGTTACCAGGTCGAGGCCGCGTTTCCATTGAGCGATCACGCGGGATTTTCCGACCTCATCGAAATGGTGAAGCGCGTCGCGCCCCGGAAAGTTTTCACGCTGCATGGCTTTGCGGCGGACTTCGCGCAGAGCGTCCGCGAGTTAGGCTTCGACGCGCAGGCCCTCAGCGAGCCGGAGCAGTTTGTTTTGCCGTTTGCCGGGAAGTAGCGGCAGGCGGGACCGCCCCGCCGCCACCATCACTGCGTCGCGTCGTGGCGGTGGAGGTGGTCGATGATGCGCACGACGGATTCGGCGGCGGGGATGAGGCTGGTGGGCAGGACGATTTCCGGCTGAAGCGGCGGTTCGTAGGGCGAGGAGATGTCGGTGAATTCCTTGAGTTGGTTGGCGCGGGCCTTGGCGTAAAGGCCCTTCACGTCGCGGCTCTCGCAGACTTCCAGCGGTGCGTCCACGAACACTTCGATGAAGCGCCCGGCCGGGAGGATGGCCCGCACCTGGTCGTGGTCCGCTCGGAACGGGGAGATGAAGGCGGCGATGACGATGCAGCCGGCGTCGGCAAACAAAGCGGCGACTTCGCCCGCGCGCCGGATGTTCTCGCGCCGAGATTCCGCCGAGAAATTCAGATCGCGGCACAGGCCGCGGCGAGGATGTCGCCGTCGAGTAGGTTGGTGTGCCGGCGTTCGAGGAAAAGTTTTCGCTCCAGTTCGGTGGCGATGTTGGTCTTGCCCGCGCCGCTCAGGCCGGTGAGCCAGACGACCAGGCCTTGGTGGCCGTTGCGCCGCCCGCGCTGGGGCAGGGTGATTTTGTTTTCGCCCTGGCGCGCGTCGAGCGGGTGGCCGGCGGGATCAGATGGCGAAGTCATTGTATTCCGGTTTCACGGCTTCGAGGGGCGGGAGCAACATGCCGGCGGCCACGGTGGCGTTGGTGCCCTGCTCGACGAGAATGAACGAGCCGGTGAGCCGGTTGGTGGCGTAGCCGTCGTAGAGGAGGGGCCGGGAGGTTTTTAGGCGGATTTCGCCGATGGCGTTCAAGGGCAGTCCCTCGGTCACGGCCTCCGGCTCGAAGTTCTGGATGTTGATGCGGTTCTCCACGCTGGTGACGATGGCCTGCACGGTCTGGGTGGAGTGCTTGAGAAAATATTTGTTTCCCTTCTGTAACGGCCGCGGGTGCATCCAGCAGACGCGCGCGTGCAGATCGCCGCTCATGCCGGGCAGATTTTCAAGTCCGATGACCAGATCGCCGCGGCTGATGTCGAGGTCGTGTTCGAGGACGAGGGTCACGGACTGCGGACAGAACGCTTCCGGCAACGAACCGTCGTAGGTCCAGATTTCCTTCACGGTGCTTTTCAGGCCGCTGGGGAGTGCCATGATTTTCTGGCCCACTTTCACGATGCCGCCGGCGATCTGGCCGCTCAGGCCGCGAAAGTCATGCAGCGTGTGATCGGTGGGGTTGTTCGGGCGGTTCACCCATTGCACGGGAAAGCGGAACGAGGTCATGTTCCAGTCGCTCGCGATGTGGACGGTCTCCAGATGCGCCAGCAGCGTCGGGCCTGCATACCAGGGAGTGGACGGGGAGGCGTCCACGACGTTGTCCCCGTTGAGCGCGCTGATGGGAATGAACTTCACGTCCTTGAACGCGCCGAGCTTCGGCAGAAAACCCTCGATGTCGTCGCGGATCTCCAAAAACCGTTCCTCCTTCCAACCGACCAGGTCCATCTTGTTCACCGCGAAGACGAGATGCGGAATGCCCAGCAGCGCCGCGATGCAACTGTGGCGGCGGGTCTGCTCGATGACGCCGAGCCGCGCATCGACGAGGACGATGGAAAGGTTCGCCGTGCTCGCACCCGTGACCATGTTGCGCGTGTACTGCACATGGCCCGGCGTGTCGGCGACGATGAACTTGCGGCGCGGCGTGGCGAAGTAGCGGTAGGCCACGTCGATGGTGATGCCCTGCTCACGTTCGGCGCGGAGGCCGTCGGTGAGGTTGGCGAGATTGATCTGGCCGCCGCCGGTGATGTCGGCGGAGCGTTCGAGCGCCTCGATTTGATCCTCCATGAGCGACTTGGAATCGTAGAGGAGCCGGCCGATGAGGGTGGACTTGCCGTCGTCCACGGAGCCGCAGGTGTTGAAGCGGAGGAGTTCGATGGGGTGTTGGGTGTAGGGCATGTTTCGTGGAAATTTGATCAGTGAATTTTCGGGATGCTGGCGCGGATGCGATCCAGTTTGGCGCGACTACCGTGGATGTCCGCCCAACGATGGATGTATTCCCAGTCCAGGCCGTCTCCCTGCATCGCGATGACGTCGCGGGTGTCGTCGAAATCTTTGGAGCGCGGCCAGCGAAGTTTGGTCACAACATAA
>SIBH01000110.1 GCA_009695285.1 Pedosphaera sp. | reverse complement strand
CTCAACCTGGAACAGCGCGAGTTCACCGAGACCATCCGCGCCAGCACTGACAATCTCCTCGGCATCATCAGCGACATCCTCGACTTCTCGAAAATCGAGGCCGGCAAACTCACCTTCGAGACCATTGACTTCGATCTGCGCGAACTCGTCGAAAGCGCGGCGGAAATGCTCGCCGCCCGCGCCCAGGCCAAAAACGTGGAACTCGCCTGTTCGCTCGACGCCAACGTCCCTACCCTCCTGCGCGGTGATCCCGGCCGCATCCGGCAGATCATCGCCAACCTCCTCAGCAACGGCGTCAAGTTCACCGAACGCGGCGAAGTCATCGTCCGCGTCGCCCTCGAAACCGATTCCGCCGCCCCGACCCGCGTCCGCGTCTCCGTCACCGACACCGGCATCGGCATTTCGCATAAGGCGCTCCCCCTCATCTTCCACGCCTTCACCCAGGCCGACGGTTCCACCACCCGCAAATACGGCGGCACCGGCCTCGGCCTCGCCATCTCGCGGCAGATGGTCGAACTGATGCACGGCCAGATCGGCGTCGAAAGCACCCTCGGCGCCGGCTCCACCTTCTGGTTCACCCTGCCCCTCGAGAAACAGCCCGCCGGCGCGCCCCGCCCGCCCCGCGCGCCGGACGACCTCGCCCGCCAGCGCGCGCTCATCGTCGATGACAACGCCACCCACCGCCAGATTCTCCACCAACAGTTCGCCCGCTGGCAACTGCGCGCCAACGAGGCGGCCGGCGGCCGCGAGGCGCTCGACCTCCTCCGCATGGAAGCCGCCATCGGCGACCCCTTCTCCCTCGTCGTCCTCGACCTGCACATGCCGGAGATGGACGGGCTGACGCTGGCCCGCGCCATCAAATCCGACTCGCGCCTGGTCCGCTCCCGCCTCATCATGCTCACCCCGCTCGGCCACCGGCTGGACGCCGCCGAGATGCAGGCCGCCGGCATCAGCGCCTGCCTGGTCAAACCGGTCAAGGAAGCGCGGCTCCTCGACGCGCTCGTCACCGTGGCCGCCGCCGGCTTTGTCGAACCGCCGCCCCCGGAAAAAACCCACGCCCCCGCCGCGCACGCGCCGGAAGCCGCCACCCCGCACCAGTCCGTCCGCGTCCTGCTCGCCGAGGACAACGTAGTCAACCAAAAGCTCGGCCTGCGCCAGTTGAAAAAACTCGGCTACGCCGCCCACACCGCCAACCACGGGATGGAAGTGCTCGAGGCGCTCCAGCACGAAACCTTCGACCTCATCCTGATGGACTGCCAGATGCCGGAAATGGACGGCTACGAAGTCACCCGCCGCATCCGCGCCCTGGAGACCGCCCGGCCCGCCGGAGAAAAAAAACCCGCCTACATCATCGCCCTCACCGCCAACGCCCTCGAAGGCGACCGCGCACGCTGCCTCGCCGCCGGCATGAACGATTACATCACCAAGCCCGTCCACCTGCCCGACCTCGAGGCCGCCCTGACCCGCGGTACCCGCCACCTCCAACCCCCGCCCGCCGCCGACCCGGCGACGTCCGTCCTCGACCTGGCCGTCCTCGCCGGCCTGATAGAACTGCGCGAACCCGGCCAGCCCGACCCCGTGCAGGAACTGGTTGGACTATTTCTCCGCGACTCGCTCGTCCGCCTCGAAAAAATGGAATCCGCCATTGCCGCGCAGGACGCCGCCGCTGCAGCATCCGCCGCACACAGTCTCAAAGGCAGCGCCAGCAATCTCGGGGCGCGCGGCTTGGCCATGTTGAACGCGAACCTCGAAAAGCAGGGCAAGGCCGGGGACTGGAGCGAAATGAAAAAACTGCACCCCTTGATCAAGGCGGAGTTTGAGCGCGTTCAAAAAACGCTGCTCGCTTTCGTCCGCGCCGCCACCGATCCCTCGGCATGAACCCAGCACGCTTCCAGATCCGGCTCGTCGAGAATGATCCCAAGCTCGAAGGAATTCTCTACGCCAGCCTGCACGAGGAACACATCGACCTCGCCTGCCAGTTGGACGAGGGCACGCCCGCGCAACTGCTCGGCGATATCACCCGCCTCCGCCAGGTGCTGGTCAACCTCGTCGGCAACGCCGTCAAATTCACCCAGGCCGGCGAAGTCGTCGTGGAAATCCGTGCCGGTCCGCCCCTCGAAAACTCCCCGCTGCCCACCCTCTATTTTTCCGTGCGCGATACCGGCATCGGCATTTCGGCGGACCGGCTGCACCGGCTCTTTCATTCCTTCTCCCAGACGGACAGCTCCATCACCCGCGAATACGGCGGCACCGGCCTGGGCCTGGCCATCAGCAAAGGCCTCGTCGAACTGATGGGCGGCCGCATCTGGGCCGAGAGAGCGCCCGGCGCTGGCTCAGTCTTTCATTTTATCCTGCCCGTGCAGGCCCTCCCGGAAACCACGCCCCCGGCCTGGACCGGCGCGCAGACCCTCGTCCTGCTCGCCGGCGAAACCTTCGATCTGGCCATGCTCGACCTGACCTTGCCGGAAATGGACGGCGTGGCCCTGGCCAACGAAATCCGCCAGCGCCCCGGCACCCGCGCCCTGCCGCTGATTCTCCTCACCTCGTTGCGCGTCCGCAGCAACTTGCCCGGCCTGAACGAAGCCGCCTTCAGCAGTTGGCTGACCAAGCCGGTCAAGCCCGCGCAACTCCACGAGCAGCTCACCCAAGTCCTCTCCGGCGGACCGCCCGCGCCCCGGCCTCCTGAAAAAACACCGGCCCCGGCCGGTTCCAAAATAGACGCCCAGCTCGCCAGCCGGATGCCCCTCCGCATCCTGCTCACCGACGACAATCTCATCAACCAGAAGGTCGCCACCCGCATGCTGGCCCAACTCGGCTACAAGGCCGACGTGGCCGGCAACGGCCAGGAAGCGCTCACCGCCGCCGGTTGCCAGTTCTACGATCTCATCCTCATGAATGTGCAGATGCCCCACATGGACGGACTAGAAGCCACCCGCCGGCTCCGTGAATTCCAGGGCAAAAAAGGCGGACACGCGAGCGTCGTCATCGCTATGACCGCCAACGCCATGACCGGCGACCGCGAAAAATGTCTCGCCGCCGGCATGGGTGAATACATCCCCAAGCCCGTGCGCCCCGAGCGACTGCAGTCCGCCATCGAAAGATTCACCGCCCGTTTCACCGGCGGCGACCACGAAGCGCCCGCCCCCCTGCCCGGCTCGGCCCCGCCCGCCGGCCCCAAGCCCGTGCCCGTCTCCGCCCCGAAGCGGAATGTCCGGTGGACATGGACCGCCTCCATGAATTTTCCGGGGGCTCGGACGAAAATCTCCTTGAACTCATCAACCTGTTTCTCAAGCAAACCACCGAACAGATCGATCAGATGAAGATGGCGATGATCGGCAACAAAGGCGAAGAAGTGGCGCGCATCGCGCACAGTTGCGCGGGGGCCAGCGCCATTTGCGGCATGGTCAGCCTCGTCCCGCTGCTGCGCGAACTCGAACGCGCCTGCCAGGAAGGCCGCACCGCCGACGCCCTGCCCTACCACCAGCTCCTCGCCAAAGAATTCCTCCACACCAAGGAATTCCTCACCCACCATCGCCAGACCTTGCTCCGCGCCTGACCTATGAAAAAAATTCTCGTCATCGAAGATGATCCCATCGTCGCGCACATCTACCGCAGCCGCCTCGAAAAGGAAGGCTACCAGGTCCACGTCGCCGCCGACGGCCAGACCGGCTACTACCAGGTCCACGAACTCAAGCCCGACGGCATCCTGCTCGACCTGATGCTCCCGAAAATGAACGGCCAGGAAATCCTGAAAAAAATCCGCGCGCAGCCGCAGTTCCAGAGCATCCCCGTCATCGTCTTCACCAACGCCTACATGGCGAACATGATTCAGGAGTCCTTCACCGCCGGGGCCACCGCCGTCTATAACAAGGCCACCCTCACCCCCCGGCAGATCATGGACGCGCTGAACAGCGCGCTCGGCCTCACCGAGCCAGCCCCCGGCCAGCCGGCCGCCGGCCCGGACGCGGCCGCCACCCTCGCCACCGACACCGTCTTCCAGGCGGACCTGCTCAAGACCTTTCTGGACGCCGCGCCCCAGACCCTCGCCGAGCTGCGCAAACAACTGCAGGAACTCACCAAGTCCGCCAGTGACCTCGAGCGCCTGCCCCATCTCTACGAGCTGTACCGCAAGATTCACGCCCTCACCGGCAACGCCGGCATCGCCGGACTCCGGCCCGTCGCCCAAATGGCCGCGGCCCTTGAGGCGCTCCTCAAGGAACTGCACGACAAACCAAAAAACATCACCCCCTCCACCCTCCGCACCACCGCCGCCGCCGTCGATTTCCTCGGCGAACTCTTCGCGCCCGGCCTGCCGGCCGACCTGACGGAAACCCCGCCGGTCAACATCCTAGTCGTCGATGACGAAATTCTTTCCCGCCGCGCCATCACCTACGCGCTCGACAAGGCCGCCCTCAAATCCGTCAGCGTGGAAGATCCGCAGGCCGCGCTGAATCTGGCCCGCGAAAACGCCTTCGACCTCGTCTTCCTCGACGTGCAGATGCCGGGCATGGACGGCTTCCAGCTCTGTGAAAAAATCCGCGCGCTCGAAGCCAACAAATCGACCCCCGTCCTTTTCGTCACCAGCCTCAACGATTTCAAAGTGCGCGCCCAGTCCAGCCTGAGCGGCGGCAGCGATCTGATCGCCAAGCCCTTCATGTTCATCGAACTCACCGTCAAGGCCCTCACCTTCATTCTCCGCAGCCGCATCCAGCGCCTGAAACAGGGCTGACCCCGGTGTGCCGTCGCCGACCCCGGAACGCCGGCTTTACAGGCCTTGTGAAGCCGGTCTTTGGGGCCGGTGGTCCCGCCGCACCCGGACCGGTCGCCCGCGCCACCCATTCCTGCCTCAGAGTTCAGGTTTAAGCAATCCGCCCGGCCTGCCGAATGGTAACTACGACCGTGATCAAACCAACATCAGCGCCCAAGCCCCATCCCATGCGGGCCGCCGACTCGAAAATGGCTCGGCCCCTTCCTTGGAAGTCCTCGCCCGGAGCGGGCTTCTGACCGTGCTCACCGTGCTGGGTTTGCTGCACGCCATTCTGGCCGTGGGCTACATGATCGACCCACTGCGCGGCACCCTGGATTTTCCGCTCTCCATGCTGCGCGAGGAGCCCTGGAGCGTCGCGCCCGCATTCTGGGTCGCGTTTGCCACCGCCGTTTTCCTGCTCACCGTCCGCTCCTCATTCCACGCCTGCCGTTGCGCTGGGCCTACCCGCTGAGCGCGTTCGTCTCGGTGCTGGCCGCCATCAACGGCCTCGGCACTTTCACCGTCGGCAACACGCCGGAGAAAACCGTCCTGCTCATGCTCGTCATGACGGGCACGGGCTTCCTCCTCTTTTCCAGACGCCAGTTGTGGGCCGTCCTGGCCTTCACCTTCGCCGGTTGGGCCTGGTTCGCCCGCGCGGCCGACTACGGGCCGGGCTGGCCACCTTGTTTCAACGGCTCGGACTACAAAGCTTCCGCGCGATGCTCCGCGAAACCCCGGTCGGCGCCGCGGCCCCCGCTTCGCCCGCCCCCGCCGCCCCCATCCCGGAAGCGGTGACCAACCAGGGCGACGAACGTTTCCGCCGCTGGTACGAGGCCACCTTCGAAGACATCGCTATCCATGAAAAAGGAATCATCCTCGAAGCCAACCAACCGCTGGCCGCCCTGCTCGCCCGTCCGCCGGGCGAATTGATCGGGAAAAATCTGCTCGACTGGTTCACGCGCGCCTCGCGCGATCTGATCGAGGAAAGCATCCTGCTCGGCAACTACCGCCCCTTCGAGGCCTTGGCCTGCCGCGCGGACAAGACGGAACTCCACCTCGAGCTTTACACCAAGCAAATCTCCTATCAGGGCAAGACCGTCATGGTCTCCGCGCTGTGCGACATCACCGAACGCAAACGCCCCGCCGCCGCCCGGCAGGCCGGCTTCGATCCCGCCGCGCAGCTCGGCCACGTCGCCCAGTGGGTTCTCGACAACCATGAATCGTTCGTCGCCTCGCAGATTTCGCGGGACGATTCCTTTCAGGTCAACCAGCCGGTGAATTTTCTCGGCGCCTACATTGGCCTGCCGTTGCTCGACGGAAAAAAAGTCGGCGGCGTCCTCTTCGCCCTCGAAACCGAACCGCGCCATTTCAAGCCGGAGGATCTGGACTTCCTCAACGCCCTCGCCAACCGCGCCGCCACCGTCATCGTCAAGGCCCGGCTCTACCCGGCATTGAGCGAGGCCAACCAACTCCTCCAGGCGCAAAGCACGGATCTGCGCGTGAAGAACCAGGAACTGGCCGTGGCCAAGGAGGCCGCCGAAGCCACCAACCGCGCGAAGTCGGAATTTCTCGCGACCATGAGCCACGAACTGCGCACGCCCTTGAACGGCATTCTCGGCCTGTCCAACATGCTCCTCCAGTCCAAACTCGACGCCGACCAGCAGGACTCCGCCGAGGGCGTTCATGCCAGCGCGGAAGACCTGCTCGAAACGATCAGCCGCATCCTCGACTTCTCCAAACTCGAATCCCGCCAGCACGCCCTTCAATCCAGCAAGATCGACGTGCGCCAGATGATCCACGGCGCGGTCGCCAACGGCCGCCGCCGCATGGCCGGCAAGACCATTCAGTTCCACACCATGCTCGGCTCGGAACTGCCCGCGCGCGTCCGCGGCGACGACGCGGCCCTGCAGCAAATCCTCACCCACCTCGTGGACAACGCCGTCAAGTTCACCGACCGGGGCGAAGTCGCTGTCGGCGCCGTCAAGTCTGCGGAGCACGGCCGGCACCTCACCTTGCGCTTCACCGTCCGCGACACCGGCATCGGCATCTCGCCCGAAGCGCAGACGCGGCTCTTCCAATCCTTCACGCAGGTGGATGGCAGCCACTCGCGGCGCTTCGGCGGCGTCGGCCTGGGCCTGGCCATTTCCAAGCACTTGATCGAACTGATGGGCGGAAAGATCGGCGTCGAAAGCACGCCCGGCGAAGGCTCGGCCTTCTGGTTCACCCTGCCGTTCGAGAAGGCGGCCTGCCCGTCCGGTCGCGCAACTTTGCACTTTGGACTTGGCCCCGCCCCCGCTAGATTCGCGGCATGGAACCTCTGCATGCCCCGTGGCGAATTCAGTATATTCTCGGCCCCAAACCTGAGCCGTCGGATACCTCGCTCTTCACCCGCCTCGCGCAGTCGAGCGACGACATCGCCCACCACCTCATCGCGCGCGACCGCACCTGCTACGCGATGCTCAACACTTATCCCTACAACGGCGGCCATCTGCTGATCGTCCCCTACAAGCAGGTCGTCGATTTCAACGGCCTGACCGACGAGGAAATGCTCGACCTGATGAAGCTCACCCGCCGCTGCCAGAACGCGCTCACGCAGGTGATGAAACCGGACGGCTTCAACCTCGGCGTGAATCTCGGCAAGGTCGCCGGCGCGGGCATTGCCGAACATCTGCACATCCACGTCGTCCCCCGCTGGAACGGCGACACCAACTTCATGCCCGTCCTCGCCAGCACCACTGTCCTGACCGAAGCACTCACCGAACTCGCCGCCAAACTCCGCGCCGCCCTCGCGCTCTAAAATTTTAAATCGCCCGACAACGATCACGCCCCACGCCCCATTTCCCCATGACCACTGAAACCCTCCATTTCGACAACGCCCGACTCGCACAACAACTCTTCAACCACGACTCGCACAACCTGCAATCGCTCGAAACCGAACTCGGCGTCAAAGCCACTTCGCGCGAAGGCTGGATCAAACTCGAAGGCCCCTCCGCCGACGTCGAGCGCGCCAAGCATCTCTTTCAACTGCTCGAAACCTCTGTCAAGAACGGCACGCACATCCGCAACCGCGAATTCGCCCAGGCCATCAGCGTCGTAAAAGACGAAGGCGTGGCCGCGTTGAAAAGCCTCTACGACGAGCGCATCCACACCTCCGTCAAAAAATCCCACGTCACGCCCAAGACCACCGGCCAGAAAAAATACATCGAGGCCATCCGCAAACACGACGTCACCTTCGGCATCGGCCCCGCCGGCACCGGCAAGACCTATCTCGCGATGGCCATGGCCGTGGCCGCGCTCAAGGAGGAAAAGGTTTCCCGCATCATCCTCACCCGTCCGGCCGTCGAGGCCGGCGAGGCGCTCGGCTTTCTGCCCGGCGACCTCTACGAAAAAATTGCGCCCTACCTGCGCCCGCTCCACGACGCGCTGCACGACATGTTGCCCGCCGAGGAAATTCAACGACACACCGAACGCGGCGTGATCGAGATCGCCCCACTCGCCTACATGCGCGGACGCACGCTCAACCACGCCTTCATCATCCTCGACGAGGCGCAGAACTCGACCACCGAGCAGATGTTCATGTTTCTCACGCGCCTCGGCCACAGTAGCCGCGCCGTCATCACCGGCGACACCACGCAGATCGACCTGCCCGCACACAAACATTCCGGACTCGTCGAAGCCCAGCGCGCGCTCCGCCAGACCGAGGGTATCGCCATCGTAGAGTTTCAGAAGAAGGACATCGTGCGTCACCCGCTCGTCCAGCGCATCGTCAGCGCCTACGAGGAACATCGCGGCAACGCTCAGACGAAGTGACCGGCCTCCTCCAAATCCGCAACCGCCAGCGCGCGCGCGCCGTGAACCTGCCCCTGCTCCGGCAGATCACGCGCCATCTGCTCACGGAACATTTTCACGCCGCAGAGTGCGAACTCTGCATCCACCTCATCGCCGCGCGGGAAATGGCCTGTCTCAACGGAACCTTCCTCCAGCACGCAGGCTCGACCGATGTCATCACTTTCGACCACTCCCCTCACGCCTTACGCCCCACGCCCCATTCCCTCCACGGCGAAATCTTCATCTCCCTCAACGACGCCATCGCCCAGGCCCGCCAGTTCCGCACCACCTGGCAGTCCGAGTTGACCCGCTACGTCATCCACGGACTGCTCCACCTCGCCGGCCATGACGACCTCGAATCGGCCGCGCGCAAAAAAATGAAGCGTGCGGAAAACCGGATGCTCCGCGCTATGGAAGAAAAGTTCAAAGTTGCAGGTCTGAGTTTGAAAACGGCCCGTTCCCAAAGCTCCCAGAAGATCCGCTGTTCCAAACTGAGCACTGAGCACTGTTTTACTGATTATTGATTACTCCCCCTGAACTCCGAATCCACAACCGGCCTCATTCTCCGCACCCGTCCGCTGACCGAGACGAGCCTCATCGTCCAGTGGCTCACGCCGGACCTGGGCCGCATCGCCACCGTGGCCAAAGGCGCGCGGCGTCCCAAGTCTCCATTTCGCGGCAAGCTGGATTTGTTTTACCTCGCTGATTTCAGTTTCGCGCGCAGCCGGCGCAGTGATCTGCACAACCTCCGCGAAATCGTCCTCCGCGCGACACACGAAGCTCTGCGCCACGACCTGGCCTGGCTGCAACAAGCCTCCTACTGCGCCGCATTCATCGAGCAGACGACCGAAACCGAAACGCCGCTGCCGCAGATTTACGAACTGCTCGCTGGCCTCCTGCGCCAGCTTGCCAAACATCCGCCGCAGCCGCTGACCGTTTTCGCCTTCGAGATGAAGCTGCTGAAAGAACTCGGCCAGTTGCCGGACATTCAAGAAAGCAAACTTAGCGCGGGCGCGAAACAGATACTGGCAAAACTCATCGAGCTGGACTGGCCCGCCCTTCCCCACCTCAAGCCGAGCGCGCCCCAGACCCGCGAGCTCAACCAATTCCTCCACGGCTTCCTGATTTATCATCTGGAGAAAATCCCCCGTGGCCGGAGCGCGGCGGTGGATTTGTAGCCTTACGATTTTACGACCGCTTCCTCCGCCTCCGGCTCCACCCACTTGTTGTGTTCCTTGATGAGGTCCACCAACCGCTCCACCGCCTCGGCTTCGGGGATGTTGAATTTGATCGGCGTCTTGCCGACGTAGAGATTGATCTTGTTCGGCGCGCCGCCCACGTAGCCGAAATCCGCGTCGGCCATTTCGCCGGGGCCGTTCACGATGCAGCCCATGATCGCGATCTTCACGCCCTTGAGATGTTCGGTGCGCGTCTTGATGCGGGCGGTGACGGTCTGCAAATTGAACAGCGTGCGACCGCAGCTCGGACAGGCCACGTAGTCGGTCTTGAAGCTGCGGCACCCGGCGGCCTGGAGAATATTGTAGGCGAGCCGCAACGACTGTCCCCCACCCGCTTCACC
>SIBH01000109.1 GCA_009695285.1 Pedosphaera sp. | reverse complement strand
GGACAATCATACGACTACGAACCCACTGACTGGAGAGCCGGATGCGGGAGATCCGCCCGTCCGGCTCGGAGGGAGGGGCAAGGTTCAAACCCTTGTCCCTACCCCCTATCGCCTGTGCCTCACCCGGATTTAATTACACCCGGGCTGTTGGGGCGCACCTTAAAACTGCTCTTAACGGACGCGGGTTGGAGGTTCGGAGTTCCGCCTTTAGGCGGTAAAACGCAGCATACCCCACGGACCGTCCCGCAAAAGCGTGGGACGGACCTCCAAACAAGAACCGTGTCCAGATGCGCTCGGGTTGTTGGAACGCATCCGATGCTGCCCCGATGAGGGAGGGGGAGTGTTCAAACCGCTCCTCCTACCCTCATCCTCTCGCGAAAAACCGCATCACCGAGTCGCCGTGCTTGAGGAGCTTCTTTTCCTGCCAGCCGTTCACGATTTCCAGCGTGTCGCGCTTGGTGTGGCCGAGGATGAACAGGCCGCCGGGCGCGAGCAGTCCAGGCAGATCGGGGTCGTCGAGCAGTTTTTGCGCGAAGGAAGTGGAGCGGCGGTTCACGTTTTTTTCGCCGTAGGGCGGATCGGCCAGGACGAGATTGAACCGCGCGCCGGTGGCGGCCAGTTGGGGCAGGGCGGCGAAGACATCCTGCACGCGCAATTGAAACGTCCCCGCCGGCAGTCGGGTCGCGGCGAAGTTCTGCTCGATGACGCGGGCCGGGGCGCGGGCCAGTTCCACGCAGACGGCGTGGGCCGCCCCGCGGCTCAGACATTCGAGGCTCAACGCGCCGGTGCCGCCGAACAGCTCCAGGACGCGCGTTTCGACGACGCGCGCGCCGAGGCTGTTGAAGAGCGCCTGCCGCACGAGATCGGGCGTGGGCCGCACGTCGAAGCCTTTCGGCACTTTGAGAATGAGATTCGCGGCGTGGCCGCTGATGAGACGCATGGGGTGAGTATGAATCAGGCCGGCGAGAAAGCAGGAAAATTTTTCCCTGGCGTTCCGGAGTGTGCCCGTTCACGGGCGGAGACCGGCGCGGAGCAACGGTTCACAATGGCTTCCCGGTTGAAATCTCGCGGACAAAAAACTTGTGCCGGCCGCGCCGCCGGTGCTTAGATTTAGCGCATGAATTCCCCGGAAAAAAAGGGCCTCTCGCGGACGGAATGGCTGGTCATCATCGTGGCCAGCATCGGCTTCCTGTTCGACACCTATGAGCTGCTGATGACGCCGCTGGTCGGCGTGCCGGCCATCGCCGAGTTGCTCAAGCTCCCGCCGAATCACCCGGAGGTCACCTCTTGGATGGGGCGGATGCTCTGGATGACCGCGCTGTGCGGCGGCGTGTTCGGACTGCTCGGCGGCTGGCTGATCGACCGATTCGGACGCAAGCGCATCATGGCGGTGAGCATTTTCCTCTACGCGCTCTCGCCGTTCGCGGCGGCCTTTTCCACGAGCCTGCCGATGTTTGTCTTCTTCCGCTGCACGACCTTCATCGGGGTGTGCGTGGAATTCGTCGCGGCCATCACCTGGCTGGCGGAATTGTTCCCGGACAAGAAACGCAAGGAGCGCGTGCTCGGCTGGACGCAGGCGTTCGCCTCGCTCGGAGGGATTCTCGTCACGGTGGTCGCGGCGTGGCTGACCTCGCACGCGAACACGCTGCCCGCGCTGCCGGTTTCGGAAATGTTCAACCAGCACGCGGCCTGGCGCTATCTGCTGATGACGGGACTGCTGCCGGCCATTCCCATCGCGCTGCTGCTGCCGTTCGTGCCGGAATCCAAGGCGTGGCTGGAGCGGCGCGCCTCCGGCAAGTTTCAGCGTCCGAGTTTCGGCGCGCTCTTTGCGCCCGAACTGCGCCGGGTGACGCTGGTGGCGGCGGCGCTCTCGGCCTGCGCCTACGCGGCGGCGTTTGGCGCGCTGCAGATCACCCCGCGGAGCATTGTGCCAGGGCTGGAGGAAAACGCGGTGCAGATGAAGGAACTGCTGCCGCTGCGCGCCGAGGTCCGGGAGTTGAACAAGAATCTGGATCAGGTCATGCCGGCCTTCCGTGCAGGGCTGGCCGCGGTGCCGGGGCTGGAGACGGTGGTCGGCCAGCGCGCGGCCAACCGGCGGGATTTTCGCGCGGCGATGAAAGCCACCAACACCACGGCGACCGCCCGCTTGACGGCGGACTTCAAGCAGCTCGGCGCGAAGCTTGACGAACTGACGACGGCGCAGCCGGAGGTCAAGCAGGCCGTGCTGGAGCGCGAGAAGCTGCTCAAGTCCATCGGAGATAATCGCGACAAACAGGCGCCGTTCGCCGATCAGGTCACGGCGCAAGGCGAGCGGGTCCAGTTCTGCCAGGAAATCGGCGGGCTGACGGGCCGGATCCTGCTGGCCATTCTGGTGGTGGTGGCCATCGCGCGGCGGGCGTTGTTGCGCGTGTTCGTCGTGCCCGGGCTGCTCATGCTGCCGCTGACTTACTTCGCGCTGTATCACTCCACTTCCGTGGCGTTCAGCGCGGGCATTTTCATGTGTGGGCTGCTGATCGTGGCGCAGTTCAGCTATTTTGGGGAATATCTGCCCAAGGTGTTTCCCATTCACCTGCGCGGAACGGGCGGCAGTTTCGCCACCAATGTGGGCGGCCGCATGATCGGCACCTCGGCGGCGTTTCTCTCGACCAACATCATCGCCCCGCTGTTTTCAGTGACGCCCACGGCCAATCATTACGCGCTGGCGGCGGGCATTGTCGGGACGGGCGCCTTCGTCATCGCCATGGTGTTGACCTTCCTCCTGCCGGAGCCGAAGGAACAGGCGCCGGAGTAAGGCGGAGCGGCGGGCGTCCGGTCCGGCGGCAAAGACCTCCCGCACTCTGGACGCGCCGGGAATGGCCGGAGGCGCTGTGAAATTTTGCAAGGTTTTTTCCGGGCGGCGGGACGCTCGCCGCTACAGGCGGGTGCCGGGCGGCAGTTGGTGGCCGGCCAGAAATTCCGGCGCGCTCATGCGCCGTCCGCCTTCGCGTTGCAGGGTTATAATCCGCAGCGCGCCTTCACCGCAGGCGATGACCAGGCCAGACTTGTCCGCCTGTAAAATTTCTCCGGGAACGCCGCGCCAATCATCGAGCAGTCCGGCCTGCCAGATTTTCAGGAGTAGCGGTTTGGGTTCCGCAGGCAAAAACGTGAACGCGCCGGGCCACGGCGTGAAGGCGCGGAGCCGGTTCCACAAGACCCGCGCCGGCTGCGTCCAGTCGAGGTGGCCGTCTTCCTTCTCAATCTTCCGCGCATAGCTCGCGCCGTCCGCCGGCTGTGGTTGCGGTGAGATTTTTTCGGAAATAAAATCAGGAATGGTGCGGGTGAGCAGGGCCGCTCCGAGCTGCGCGAGCCGGTCGTGCAGCGTCTGTGAATCGTCGGACGGGAGGATCGGCGTGGTCTCCGTGCTCACGATGCCGCCGGTGTCGAGGCCGGCGTCCATGCGCATGATGGTGACGCCGGTCTGGGCGTCACCGTTCGCGATGGCCCACTGGATCGGGGCGGCGCCGCGATGTTTCGGGAGCAGCGAGGTGTGGACATTCAGGCAGCCGTGGCGCGGCAGATCGAGGATGGCCTGCGGCAAAATTTGTCCGTAGGCGACGACGACGATCAGTTCCGGCTGGAGCGCGCGGAGCTGTTCGAGGAACGCGGGGTCGCGGGCTTTCAGGGGTTGCAGCACCGGGAGATTTTTTTGCAGCGCGAGTTCCTTGACGGCGCTGGGCTGGAGTTTCAGGTCGCGGCCCCGGGGCTTGTCCGGCTGCGTGACGACGGCGACAACCTGCCACGACGGATTGCCCGCGAGCGCGCCGAGGCTGACGCCGGCGAGCGGCGCGGTGCCCATGAAGACGAGGCGGAGGGGAGGGCGGTCCGGGGGCATAGCTGGTTCACTTCCGCCGGCGCGGCTGGAGGTCATCGGCAAATGCCCCCGTCAAGGGAGGGTGACGACGATGTTGAGAATTTCCCGCAGCACGGCCAACTGGGTCTGCGCGGAGTCGATGACGTGGACGATTTCGGGAGCGAAGCACTCGACGACCTGCTTGGACTCGCGTTCGTAGGTGACTAGGCGCTGGTGGATGACCTCGAGGTTCGCATCGTCCAGCCGGTTTTCGCGGAGGGCGCGGCGCTGGAGGCGGCGGACCATCTGCTCGGAGTCGGAGCAGTGCAGATAGAAGAGCGCCTTCACGTCGAGCGTGTCGCGCAGCATCTCGACCTGGTGCGGATTGCGCGGGATGCCGTCGAGCACGAGCGTGTCGCGTTCCGGATGGAAGGTGCCGTTGAGGGTGGCGGCCTGAATATTTTTGCTCCAGAGCGCGATGGTGGACTCGTCGGGCACGAGCCGGCCCTTGCTGGAATACTCGATGAAAGTCTGGCCGATCGGCTCGTCGATGCGGAGGTTGCGAAAGGCGTCACCGCAGGCGAAGTGGAAGAAGGTGGGGATGGTGCCGATGATTTTTCCCTGCGTGCCCTTGCCGGAACCGGGCGCGCCGAAGAGCAGAATGGTGCGGTATTTCATAGGGGTTCAAAAGGTGGCGCGGCGGGTGGTGGGGTTGGGGATGGAGCGGTGTGGTGGGGGCCGCGGCGTCACGAGTCCTTGTGCTTGATGTGGACCTCGGTGATTTCGACGAAGGGAATCATGATCTCCTCCGAGGCGTTGCCCTTTTGCACGAGCAGGGAAAGGTCGGCCGGCCCGATCTTGCTGATGCGGCGTCCGGCGTGTTCGCCCCGCGAGGATTTGACGAAGACGACCATGTCCTTGTCGCTCTCCGCGGGAACGACGCGCAGAAAGCTCGCCATCTTCGTTTCAAAAAAGCGCCGGTTGAACGTGGAGGTGCCGCGCTGGAAAATCACCGGGTCGGGAATCACCGGGCCGGTTTGCTCCGGGGGCGGCGGCGGCGCATATTCTTCGACAGGCGGCGGGACATATTCCTCGGCCGGAGCGGGCGGCGCTTCCGGCGGCGCTTCTTCTTCGACGACGGCGGGGCGCGTGGGGATGGCGAGAAAGATGATCGGTCCCAGCACGGGCAGGATCGCCGCCAGTCCGCAAACCATGGGGGTGTTCTGCTGCCGGAAAATGCTAATCTCGTAGGCGGCGTAAATGTTCCCGAGATAGATCATGAAAAAAAGCAGCAGCATGACCGGCGAGGCAGACAGGCCGCCGCCCGACGGGCGGTCCAGGCGGGGCACCGGCTTGAGCGTCAGTTCGCTGGCCTTGGCCACCGCCGGCGGCCGGGCGGTGGGAGGCGTGTCAATGAAGGGATTGGCATGGGGGGCGGCGAATCTGTTTTTGGCCAACTCCTGCAAGGAAGCCTGCGAGAGTCGGCCCCAGCGGATGTTCGTATAGGTGGCCGTGGGCCCTTCCAGTGCAAACTGCACAAAGCCGTCGGTGAACTGGACGGTGCGGCCGGAAAAAGCTTTTCCGTCGGTGAGTTGATAGTTCTGGTAGGGCTGGGCGGAAGCCGGGCCGGCGAGCAGCCAACCCAGGGACAACACGAGCCAAAATGAAATTCGCCAACGCATTGGCGATTTGAATAGCAAACGCCCTCGGGCATAGGAAGAAAAATTCTGATAGGCCCCGAAATCGGCGGCGCATCTGGCAGGTACCACCGTGAGGAACGCCGGCTTCAGCCGGCAGAAACGCACGACCCACGAGCGCCCTCAGATTCGCCGCGCCTTCGGACCAGGGGCGCTGCTGCCGACTGAAGTCGGCATTCCGTTCGGCGACCCAGCACGGTGGTGCTTCCCAGATGCGCCCGCCGAAACCTGCGGCGCGTTTGCACTCTGTCCCGGAGCGCGGCGGTGTCGTCCTCCGGTCGTTGGTCACGCCGCTGCTTTTGATTGTTATCGGACTCTTGCTGCGGCTTCCGACCGCAACCAAGCGCATCTAACCATCGGGACCGCTCCTCACACCTTCGGCTCCCAGCCGGGGCGGTATTCGCGCGACCACAACTTCGCCGCGTCCGCCGGGGCGGCCAGTTGGCCGGAACGCGGGTTCGGGGAAAGCACCGCGCCCGTCCGCCAGGCGATGTTGCCCAGATGACAGAGCAGGGTGGCCTTTTGTCCTTCCTCGATCTCCGCGTTCAGCGGCGTGCCCTGGCGGATGGCGTTCGTGAAATTTTCAAAATGCGGAAGGTCGGCCAGCTTGCCGGTGACCGCGCTGATTTCTTTTCCGTTCGGATCAAAAATTTTGTAGCTGCCGCCACCGGTCAGGGCGAGCACGCCCTTCTCACCATAGAACGAAACGAAGGCGTGATGCTCGTGGGTGCGCGGCAGGCAACTGCTCCCGTCGAAACTGATGCCCCGGTCGCCGAAATGCCAGGTGGCGTTGATGGTGTCGGGCGTCTCCTGGTCATCCGAGAAATGGTAGCGTCCGCCGTTGCAGGTCACGCGCGAGGGCGTGGTCACGTCCAGTCCCCAACGGGCGAGGTCGAGGGCGTGCGGGCCGTTGTTAGCGAGTTCGCCGCCGCCGTAATGCCAACGCCAGTGCCAGTGGTAGTGGACGAGGTTGTCCTGGTAGGGCCGCTCCGGACAGTGCTCCGGTTCAATGCACGGAGGGATGGCGACATCCCTCCCTTTTTTTTAGGAGGATGACCGGCCCGCCCGGGGTTGTCCATTCACCGTGCCTTCACCCGGCCCAGGACGGCGATCAAATCCTCGATCACCCAGGCCGCGCAGCGGGCGGTGAGTCGGTCGGCGGCCGCGCCGTGCTGCCAGACGGCGTAACGAATGGCCGTGAGCGGATCAGCGGCCAGCGCGGGTTGCGCGAGCCAGCCGGCGAGATAACCGGCCAGCACGTCGCCGCTGCCGCCTTGCGCGAGTTGCGGATTGCCAGAAGGGTTGATAAAAATTTCCCCGGTCGCGCGGCCGATGAGGGTCTGGTGTCCCTTCAAGACCACCCAGCATCGGCCCCAGCGCTCGGAGAGTTCGCGCAAGGCCGCCGGACGGTCAGCCTGCACTTCGTCAGTGGTGGTCTGGAGCAGGCGCGCGGCTTCGCCGGGATGCGGGGTCATCACGCGCACGCTGGCTTCGGGTCCCGTGTCGTGCAGCGGCAGCCAGTCGAGCGCGGTGGCATCGACGACGACTGGTTGCTCGGAATCGCGCCAGAGGAGGCGCGCGAGGTTACGCATTGAGAGCGGCACGTCGGGCGCGGCCAGGCCGGGGCCGATCAGGACCGCGCTGCATTTTTTTAAGTTCAGGTCCTCGTCCCACGGCTGCACCATCGCGGACTGCAATTGCGCGGCGACGGGCGGGTAAACATTTTGCTGCGGCAGGACGGTGATGAGTCCGGGTTGCGCGCGCTGGGCGGCACGGGCCGCGAGCAACGCCGCGCCGTGATAGCCGAGACTGCCGGCGACGATGGCAAGATGGCCGAAGGTTCCTTTGTGGCCCGCGACAGGACGGGGCGGGGGAAACTCCGAGAAATCATCCGGCAACGTCCACTGCGTCTCGCTCGTGAGTGTGCCGGGCGTGAGGCCGAAGTCCGGGGCGAGTTCCAACCGGCCGACGAAGGGCACGGCGTTCGCAGCGAGCAGGCCGTTTTTGGGAGCGGCAAGGGTGAGAGTGACGGCGGCGACGAGCGCGGCGGGTTGTGGTGCGCCGGTGTCGGCGTTCAAGCCGGAGGGGATATCGACGGCGAGGACGGGGCGTTGCGCGCGGTTGATTTGCCCGAGGAGTTTCACCCAGGCGGCGTCGAGCGGGCGGTTCAGGCCGGTGCCGAACAGGCCGTCGATGATGAGGGCGGGGCGGCGGGCGAGGAGCGGATCGAGTGCGGGCGACGCGGCGACAGGATCGGTGACTTCGAGCAGGTGCGCGTGGCGGTCGAGAAGGTGTGGCTGGGACTGGCGGGCGTCGTCGCCGTTGTGGCCCTGGCCGGCGAGAATGAGGATGAAATCCCCGGCGCGGGTGAGTTGGAGCGCGCGTCGCGCCACGAGTTCGCCGACGCGGCGGATGACGGCGGACTGGCTCACACCGGCGGCCCAGGAGGTGTTTTCCCACTCGCGCATCTGGGCGACGGAGATGATCGGCGCAGGCATGGCGGGAGGTTACGGCAGAGCAGCCGGCATTGGCGAAGAAATTATCCAATGGTCGATGCACCTGGGCGCAGCCCGGTGGAAGGGCCATCAACGCCGGTCAGCGGTCCTGGCCAGGCGGGTGACTTCAGCCGGATCAGGCCGGAGCGAGCCAGGCGGCCGCTTGATGCTGTTCGTCGCGCCGAGCAGCCGGCTGACGAATTCCGACGAGTGTCCGCCGCCCCACAGCTCGCTCATCCGGCTGATGCCATCGACATATTTTGCCGCCGAACATTGCTTGAGGTTGAAACTCCGGACCATGTCCCCCAGCCAGAGCGGGAACCGCCCGGTGAACTTGATTTCCAGGATGACGCTCTCGCCGAACACGAGCACGGGGTTGATCATCTGCGCGGAGAGGCGCGTGGTGGGTTCCGGGTCGTCGCGCACGTTGCGGTCCATGGTCACGCGCACCGAGTTGCCATCCATCGGCAGCCAGGCCTCCCGCAGATAGCCGACATGCACCTTGGGCTTGGCGTCCAGGCGCTTCATCAGGTCGCAGAAGCGTTGCAAGGCGAACAGGTGCTTCGGCTCCTTGGACAACAGGTCTTCCGCCGTCGGATAATGGCCGGCCATGAGCCGGTCCACCGCCTCGCGCCTGACGCCGCCGCGCTGTTTAAGGATGGCGCTATCGACGCGGCGCTTGATTTCAAAAAAGATCGGGGAACCCGGCTTGTCGCTGTAATAGCGCAGCCGCAGCTTGTAACGGTTTTTGTCACTGTTGACCGTGGTCTGGAAAAGTTTGAGGTCGTCGGAATCGAGGTAGAGGCTGTGGACCGGATAGGAAAAGTTCGGCTTGCCTGCGCTGAACTCGTCGAGTTCGAGGCGCGTGCGGACGTAGTCGCGCACCGCCAGGGCGGTCGGTTCGTCGATCATGTACTTCAACTCGAAGCGCTGCATTTGGAGCCGGTCAAGCATGGCTTAAATTTAATGGCTGGTCGTGATTCACGAACAACAGTATTTTGTGTCCGGCTACAATCGCGAAAAACTTCACAAGGTCAAACCTTCAATTGGCCCGGACGAATGTCCGCAGCGGGGCCGCCGGTCTCAACTCTTCGCGTAGAGCTTCGCCACCAGATCGCCATAGCCGTTGTAGGGCAGGGTGCGGATGCGGTCGCCGGTATCGAGGACGCGCTCGCTGAACTGCGACCAGCGCGGATGCGGGACTTTGGGATTCACGTTCGACTCGAAGGGATACTCCTCCTCCCCGAGCGTCTCCCAAAAGGTCTTCGGCTGTTTGTCGATGAACTCGATCTTCACCACGGACTTGATGCTCTTGTAGCCGTATTTCCACGGGACGATCAGCCGCAACGGCGCGCCGTGCTGCTTGGCCAGCGGCTTCCCGTAGGCGCCGGTGGTGACGAGCGTGAGCGGGTTCATGGCCTCGTCGAGGCGCAGCCCCTCGAAGTAGGGCCACGGATAATTCGGCAGCCGCCGCACGCCGGGAAACTGGTCGGGCCGGTGAGCCGTCTCGAAGCGGAGAAATTTTGCGCCGGCTTTCGGCTGCACTTTCTCGATGAGTTTGCTCAACGGAAATCCCGTCCACGGCACGACCATCGACCACGCCTCGACACAGCGGAAGCGATAGACCCGCTCCTCCAGCGGCATCGTCTCGACCAGCTCGGCGGCGTCGATGGTCATGGGCTTCTCGACGAGGCCCTTGATCTCGATGGGCCAGGGCGCGGTGGTGAACCGGCCGGTCAGCTCCTTGACAGCGTCCTTTTCCAGCGAGAACTCGTAAAAGTTGTTGTAGCTGCCGGCGATTTTTTCGTCGGTGACTTTCCAGCCGGGATTGAAGTCGGGGTGGCGTTGGGCGGGATATTTTTTCGCGGCCGGATCCGGCCCGGCGGCGCGGGCGGGCCACGGCGCGGAGAGCAGGCCGGCCCCGGCCAGGCCGAGCTGCCGGATAAATTCGCGGCGGCGCTGGAAGGCCGCTTCCGGCGTGGCCATCCGCTCCGGCAGATGCCACGGCGGGCGAATAATGAGGTTGGACATCGCCTGAAGATGACGCACCCCGCGCGGGTTGGCATCAAGAAAATCATTTCCGTCCAGGCGGGCCGCCAACAGAAAGTTTTCAGCCGGACGATTCAAGTTAAACTCCGGGCC
>SIBH01000108.1 GCA_009695285.1 Pedosphaera sp. | reverse complement strand
ACGCGCTCGGTCTTCGGATCAACGATTAGCTTGGTCAACCCGTCCGTACGATCAAAGGTCAGCGCGCGCCCGCTCGCCGCCCACGGAAATTTCGCGACGGTGACTTCGATGCCTTTCGCCTTCGCCTCGGTCTCGGTCAACCCGCACCAGGCCACTTCGGGATCGGTGAAAACGACCGCCGGGATGATGACATTTTCAAACGCGCTGTCCTCACCGAGGATGACTTCGACGGCGATGCGCGCCTCCTTGCTTGCCTTGTGCGCGAGCATCACGCCGCCCGCGATGTCGCCGATAGCGTAGATGCCGGGCACATTCGTCTGCTGCTGCGGGTTCACCTTGATGAAACCTTTTTCGTCGCGCGCAATGCCGGCGTGCTCAAGGCCGAGGTCTTCGCCGTTGGGCGCGCGGCCCACGGAGACGAGCACGCGGTCGTAGAGTTCGGTTTTCTTTTCGCCGTTGAACTCGATCTCCACCTTGATCTGTTTGCCGACGGTGGACATTTTCTGGACCTTCGCCTTGAGCCGGACTTCCTTGAAATTGCTCTGCGCGTATTTCATCACCGGCCGCGCGAGATCGGGATCGGCGCCCGCGAGAATCGTGTCGAGCGCCTCGACGAGCGTGACCTGGCTGCCGAGCGAGGCGTAGACAGTGCCCAGTTCCATGCCGATGTAACCGCCGCCGATGACGAGCAGGTTTTCCGGGATGTCCTCGATCTGCAACGCCTCGGTGGAGGTCATCACGCGCGGATTGCCTAGGTCCCACGCCTTGGGCAGCGCCGGCTTGGATCCGACCGCGATGATCGCCTGGTCAAACTTGACGAATTGCTGCCCCTCGCTCGTTTCCACCCGCAACGTCTGCGCGTCCTCGAAATGGCCGCGCCCATGAATGACCTGCACCCCGCGCGCCTTGGCCAGCGCGGCGATGCCGCCGCCCAACTTGGTGAGAATCGACTGCTTCCACGCGCGCATCTTGTCGAGGTCGATGCGCGGCTTGTCGAAAATAATCCCATGTTCGCCCGAATGTTTCGCGTCGTTCACCAACCCGGTCACGTGGAGCAGCGCCTTGGAGGGAATGCAGCCGCTATTCAGGCAGACGCCGCCGAGGTTTTTTTCCTGCTCGATGAGGATGACTTTTTTGCCCTGGTCGGCCGCGTAGAACGCGGCGGCATAACCGCCGGGGCCGGCACCAAGAACGAGCACTTCAGTTTTGATCGGGTCCATGTTTCTAAAAAATTAAAGCTTAACGTCCGCTTCGGTGAATCCTTCCAGCGCCGCCACCAGGTCCACGGTGAACCGCGCCGCCACGCCCCCATCGATCACGCGATGATCGTAGGCCACGCACACCGGCATCATCATCCGCGCGACGATCTGGCCGTCGCGCACCACCGGCTTGAGCACGCTCTTGCCGAGGCCGAGGATGGCGACTTCGGGGCGGTTGATGACCGGGGTAAAATGCGCGCCACCAATGCCGCCCTGGTTCGAGATCGTGAACGTGCCGCCCTGCATCTCCTTCAAGTCGAGCTTGCGATCCCGCGCCTTCGCGGCCATCTCGGCCACGTCCTTCGAGAGCTGCAGCAAATCCTTTTTGTCCACGTCGCGGATGACCGGCACGAGCAGGCCCGCCTCGGTGTCCACGGCGAGACCGAGATGAAAATATTCCTTGAAGACAATTTCGCCCGGCACCTCGTCGAGACTGCTGGCAAAAACCGGATGCTGCTTCAGCGCCTTCACCACGGCCTTGAGCACGAACGACGTGACCGTGAGCCGCGCGCCCTTCGCCTCGTAGGCCGGCGCGAACTTTTTCCGCAGCTCGTTCAGGCCGGTCAAATCCGCCTCGTCGAACTGCGTCACCTCCGGCACCAGCGTCCGGCTCTCGACCATCCGCTGCGCGATGACCTTCCGCAGCGGCGTGAACGTCCGCTTGTAGATCGAACCCCACTGCGCGAAATCCACGCTCACCGGCGCAGGCTGGGCCGCGGCGCCCGGCGCGGACTTCGGCTGCGCGGCGATCTGCTGCACGTGCGCCAACCACGCCTTAATGTCCGCGAGCACGATGCGCCCGCCGCTTTCACTGCCGCGAATCTTGCGAAGATCCAGGCCCAACTCGCGCGCCAGCTTGCGAATGGACGGTGCAGCGGCCACGGACTCATTCACCGTTTCAAGTTCCTCGCCGGAAATTTCCTCAACCACCTCCTCGACTTCGACCGGCGCGGCCGCCTTCGCCGCCGGGCGCGGCACGGCGGCCTTTTTGGCGACAGGCGCAGCCGCCGGTGCCGGAGCGGCCCCGCCGTCATCGACCACGAGGATCATCTGGCCGACGGAAAGCTTGTCGCCCTCCTTGACCCGGATCGACCGCACCACGCCGCCCGCGCTGGCGGGAATCGGCGCGACGGCCTTGCCGGTTTCCAGTTCGATGATGTTCTGGCCCTTTTTGATCGTGGCGCCCTCCTTGACCAGGATGCTCACCACAGTCCCGGAGTCAGCGCCTTCACCCAAATTCGGTAGCTTCACGTCCATAAATTCAAGGCGAGGAATGTGAGTTGGAACTTTGCGATTGCCTAGAAAAAATTCAGGAAAAATGCACGACCGGCCGGGCCCGCCGGGACCGGGGTCACCAACCCTGCCGCACCAGCACATGCACCGCCGCCATCAGCACCAGGCAGAGCAGCGACATCAGCAGCGCGGACGGAACCAGACAAGACACGGCGATCATCGCCACCCCGCCCACCCACGGCACCCACGACTGCTGCCGCTTGCCGTAGATGAAATAGCCCACGCCAATGGAACTCCAGATGAGCGAGGCGAAGAGGAAGTTGGCGTTGAGAAAGTTCACGACGGTCGCTGGTTGCAATCCGCTGGCGGCTTCGACCTCGGGTTGGCACCGGCCGAACTGCATTTCACGGCTTGGAAAAAAGATGGTCGGGGCGGTGAGATTTGAACTCACGACCTTCTGAACCCCATTCAGACGCGCTACCAAGCTACGCTACGCCCCGACCGGTTCACCCGTCGCGGACGACAGGCGTGCTGAATATCACGGAGCGCGCTTTTGAATTCAATAACTTTCACCGTTTCATTCGGCGGGGGCGTTTCACGCCCGCTCCAGCCCCTTGGCTGGATGAGCCGCGCGGACTAGTGGCGCCGCCGTCCCGGCGGTGTCCCCGGGCGTCTCGCCCCTGAAATTTTTCATCCGAGGGCGGGATGCCCGCCCCACCATCTTGTCTCCGTTTCCACTTGGGTCACTACCCCGAACGGAGCCGGTGCGTCGGGGTCGGCTTGCCGGGCTTGAAGTGCTCGCAATGCTCCAACTCGACCGCGAGACCCGCCGTCCCGATGGCCGCAAGCGCGCCGTGAAAGACGGCGTGCAACACTTCCGGCTCGGCTTCGGCGCGCAGGTTCACGATCACCCGCCCCCGTTCCAGCGCGTCCTGCAGTTCCTGCGACGATTCCGGCACGTAATCGTTGCGGACGAGATTGATCACGGCGAGATCGCCCACCGCCGCCTCGGGGTCGAGCGTCATTTTCAAATGGGCCACTTCCGCGCCGGCGGCCTGGAGGCGGCGCTGCATTTCCTCGGCGAACTTTTTTAAGACCGCGTTGCCGTCGAACGGCGCGGGCGCGGCCAGCCGCACCGTGGCGTTGAGCCAGCCGAGCAGCGCCTCGCCGTCGGCATAGACGGCGTAATCCACTTCCATCGCGGCGTCCGAGCGCGGCGCGGCGTCGGCGATGCGCGCGAACCATTCGTCCAGCCCGGTGCCGGTGCGGGCGGAGACGGTGAGAATTTCGGCGCGGGGAAACTGCCAGGCGAGAGCGGCGCGCAGGGCGTCGAGCCGGGGCGCGTCGAGCAGTTCGCTCTTGTTGATGACGATGAGGTCGGCCTCTTCAAGCTGCTTGCGGTAGATGTAGAGAACTTTTTCGGAAAATTTCGCGCCTGCCTCCAGGCCGAGAATGCGCGCGGCGCGGGCCGGATCGACCAGCACGCTGAGGGGCGCGATGGCAAAGCGTCCGCCGTAGATGCGGCGCAGCGGATAGGTGACGGTCGCGACGAGATCGGTGCAACTGCCGACCGGCTCGGCGATGAACACGTCCGGGCGCGTGGTGGTGGAAAGTTTTTGCGCGGCCTCGAGCAGCGAGTTGAAGCGGCAACAGAAGCAGCCGCCGGAAATTTCCTCCACCGGAAAACCGCGCGCGGCCAGCATGGCGGTATCGACCAGTTCGCTGCCCTGGTCGTTGGTGATGAGTCCGACGCGCAGCCCTTGGTCGGCGAGGCGGCGGGCGAGCCAGGCGACGGCGGTGGTTTTGCCCGCGCCGAGAAAGCCGCCGATCATGATGTAGCGCGGAGCGCTGGTGGGGTTCATTTGATTTCCGCGTTCAACTGCTTTTCCAAAATCTTGTCAATCGCCTTGTCGAGGTACCGCGCGTAGGCGTGAACGTCGAGACAGTTGGCGTCGGGCGCGCCACGAATCTGATAGAGCCAACCGGCGCCGTACGGGTCTTTGTTCACCGCCGCGATTTTTTCCTTCAGCAGCGGATTGCCGCCGGCAAATTCACCGTTGGCCACGCAATACAGGTCCGAGATCGCCTTGAAGCCCTCGACCCAGCCGATGATCTGCCCGAATTCGATGGCCGCGCCCGGCTCCAGTTCGAAGCCGTGATCGACCATGTCGCCCAGCATCCGCGAGGCGAACTTGGTGAGGCCGACGCGAAACGTGCCGTCGGGCTGGCGCGCGATCCACGAATGGGCCGGGCTGTAAAGAAAGTCGAGCGGCAGTTGCGTGACGAAGTGCGAGCGTTTGTAATGCAGTGTTTTTGGACGCGGATTTTCCATGCGAGAACGGGCGCAAGGTAGCGGCGGCGCGCGGCGGCTGGCAAGCCCGCTGACAAAAAACTCGTCAGCGCGCGGCGCGGGCTTATCGTGGCGGCCCGTGATTTATTTCGACCACAACGCGACCACGCCGCTGCTGCCCGCCGCCCGCCAGGCCTGGCTCGACGCGGCGGCGCGGTTCATTGGCAACCCCTCCAGCCCGCACCGACTCGGCGCGCGGGCCGACGCCACGCTCCACGCCGCGCGCGAACAGCTCGCCGGCTTTCTCGGCTGCGACGCGCTTGATCTCGTCTGGACTTCCGGCGCGACGGAATCGAGCAGCACGGTCTTCCACCATCTCGCGCGCGGCGCGGCGGCGGACGCCACGGTCTGGGTCTCGGCCATCGAGCATCCCTGCGTGCTCGCGGCGGCGCGGCACCATTTCCCCAATCGTGTCCGGCTCATCCCCGTCACGCGCGGCGGCGTGGTGGAACTGGACTGGCTGCGGATGGCGCTGAAAAAATCACGGCCCGCACTCGTCGCGGTGATGGCGGCCAACAACGAGACCGGCGTGCTCCAGCCCTGGCGCGAGGTGCTGGAACTGTGCCGCGCGGCGGGCGTGCCGTTTTTCTGCGATGCCGTGCAATGGATTGGCAAGCTGCCGGCGCACGGCCTGGGCGGCTGCGATTTCGTGAGCGGCTGCGCGCATAAGTTCGGCGGGCCGCGCGGCACCGGATTTTTGAAATGCCCGGCGCGCGGCCAGTTTCATCCCCTGCTCCTCGGCGGGCCGCAGGAGGAAGGCCGCCGCGCCGGAACGGAAAATGTGCCGGGCGTGCTGTCGATGCTCGCCGCGCTGGCCGCGCATGTAGCGCAGTCGTCGCCGGCTGCGAGTTCCCGGGGCGTCCTCGCCCCGTGGACCAGACCTGGCCGCCGGCCGCGGCCCAAACTCGCACGCGGAGACGCCCGCGCCACGGAAAAACTGGCGAAGCCGCGCGCGACGTTTGAAAGAAAGCTGCCGGCCATCCTGCCCGGCGTGGAAATCCTCGGCGCGGGCGAGGCGCGGCTCTGGAACACCGTCTCGGTGCTGATGCCAGAGGCGGATTGCCGGCGGCGCTGGGTGGTGAAGCTCGACAAGCTCGGCTTCGCCGTCTCCACCGGCTCGGCCTGCGCAAGCGGCCAGGAGGAGCCGTCGCACGTCCTCGCGGCGATGGGACACACGCCGGCGGAGGCGGCGCGCGTGCTGCGGTTCAGCAGCGGCTGGGCCACGACGGCGGCGGACTGGAGCGCGCTGGCCCAGGCGCTGAGGCAGGTTCACGCCGGGTGATTTGGATTGTAATCCTTCCGCTCGCCCGCTAGAAAAAATCAAACAAATTAACCAAAGAAAAAATATGATCACCCGCCGCCAAGCCATCAAACAGACCGCTCTCCTCACCGCCGCCGCCGCCGCATCCGCCCTGCCTGCCGCATCCGCCCTGCCTGCCGCCGCCGCCCTGCCCGCCGGGCCGTTCGTCCTGCCGCCGCTCGGCTATGCGTTCAACGCGCTCGAACCCCACATTGACGCGACGACCATGCAGATTCACCACGACCGCCATCACCAGACCTACATCACGAACGTGAACAAGGCGCTGGCCGACCAGCCGGAACTGGCCAAAAAATCCGTGGAAGATTTGCTGCGCAATCTGGCCGCGGTACCCGAGGGCATTCGCAAGGCCGTGCAAAATCATGGCGGCGGACACGCGAACCACGCGCTCTTCTGGCAGTGCCTGAAAAAAGACGGCGGCACGCCCAAGGGCGAACTGGCCAGGGCCATCGACGCGAAGTTCGGCAGTTTCGACAAATTTCAGACGGAGTTCACCAAGGCAGCGACGACGCAGTTCGGAAGCGGCTGGGCGTGGCTTTCGCTCGACGGCAAGGAACTGCGCGTGGAGCAGACGGCGAATCAGGACAGCCCGCTCGCGCAGGGCCGCACGCCGCTGCTCGGCCTCGACGTGTGGGAGCACGCCTACTATCTCAAGTATCAGAACAAGCGCGCGGACTACATCACGGCCTTCTACAACGTGATCAACTGGGACTTCGTCTCCGCAAGCTTCGCGCAGGCCGCGCGCTGATCCGATGTTGAAATGGGTGGCACAGGCGACCCGCCTGTGCCGTCCGGCCACTGGCCGGACGGAATGGAAAGGACGTTGGTAATCTAAACCAACGCGAGGAAGACTCAGACGCTTTCCCAGTTCCGAGCGGCGGGGTCGCCGCTCGGCACAGGCCAGTGGCCTGTGCTACCACACTCCGGTCAGATGCCGAGATTGGCCAGCGCGTTGCTGATCGCGTTGACCACCTGCACGAGGCGCGGATGCGATTCCTCAAAACCCTCGACCGAGGAGAGCAGCCCGCGCCGGGAAATCTCCGCGAGCTGGGGATTCTTTTCGCCGCGCGTGGCTTCATGCGTAGAGAGCGCGGCGAAGCCGGTGATGCTGCTGGCCTGGTTGGCGTTGGTCCGGCCAGGTCGCCGACTTCGCTCCGGAGCCGGACGAGCAGCGTCAGTAGTTCCCGGCGGCTCTCCTCTTTGAGCGAGGCGTTGTCACGAAGCCGGGCTTCGATTTTTTAAATGGTGTCGGGGATCATAATTTTTCTCCTCAGGCGGAAGCGAACTGGCCTTCCTTGGTTTTGAACAAAATGTTGAACGTGGTCATCGAGCCGTAGCTGCGCGTGATGTATTGCTGCATCTCGACCTTCTCGGCGTCGGACAGTTTTTCGTGCGCGTTGATCTTCTGCTCCAGCACGCGCAGGTTGTTTCGGATCATCACGATCTTGTGGAAGAAAACTTCCAGCGGGACTTCCTTCGTCTGCAAAGCTGGATCGGTCGGGTGGAGGACGATCTTGCCATGGTGCCAGCGCAGGCCGAGTTCCTCGACGAGCGTGTCCGGCTTTTCCAGTCCGAGTTCGGCAACGACGGCCCGGACGGTCTCTTCGACGAAGAGCGCGAGCGGCTTCTCCAGGCTGGAAATGCTGGCGTGCGCCTCGGCGGGTTCGAGTCCGGCGGGGCTGGGCGCGATGGTCTTCTGGCCGTCGTCGAACCGGATCTCGGCCGTCTGCTCGCTGATGCTTTTCACCAGGCCAAGGCCGTATTGCGGATGCCGGACTTTCATACCGACGTGCAGTGCTGCGATTTGCATGAGGCAATTTTTCACAGGTCGCGGCGGGTGTAAATGATTTCATGGGGGCGTCTGTCCCAGCGGCTCCGGCAAAACTCCCGCGCCCGCGTGGCGGCCGTGACTCAGCCCACTTTTCGCGGCGGCGGCGCCTTCACGAAATTCGCGACGCGCAAATAGACCGGCTCCAGGCTTTCGCCGTGGACAAAATCCGTCCGGCCCGCCGCCAGCCCCGCCAGCGTTGCCGCTTCGGGAAATAAAATCCGGTCGCCCGCCCCTTTGACCTCCGGGCCGGCGAACAGTTCCCCGCGCTGACGACGCGCCTGCTCCTCGTCATCGGTCAGCAGATGAAACGGCTCGGCCAGACTCCAGCCCGTCGCCGAGACTTCATAGCTCGCGAGAAAAAATTCCTGGCGTTGCGCGTCCATCACGATGTTCACCCGCCCGGTCCAGCCCGCCGCCTGCGCCTGCGCGGCGAGACAGTCGGCGCTGCTCACACCGAGAAGCTTCACGGGCCGCGCGAGCGCCCAGCCCTGGGCCAGCGCGATGGCGGCGCGGATGCCGGCATAGCTGCCGGGGCCAAGCCCGACCGCCACGCACCCGATCTCCTCGCGTTCGCACTGCGCCGCGCGCAACGCGGACCCGATCAGCGCCAGCGCCTTCACGTCGCGCCCGCCGGTGGCGCTGGCCGCGCCGCGAACGCCTCCGTCCGCGAAGACGGCGGCGCTGCGTTCGCCCGAGGAAAATTCAAGCGCCAAAATCTTCATAGGTGATGCGCCGTTCGGTTTCGCCCAGCGTCTCGATGGAAACACGGAGCAGACCGGGCTGGGGCGAGGCGAAATCGAAGTAGCGTTCGGCCCATTCCACCACGGTCACGCCGGCGGGGTTGAGCAGATATTCCTCTAGGCCCGCGCCGATGATCTGCGCCCGCGTGTCGAGCCGGTAGAGGTCGAGATGAAAGAGGGCGAGGCGTCCGTCGCGATGTTCGTTCACCAGCGCGAAGGTGGGCGAGCTGATGCGCGTGGTGAGGCCGAGGCCGCGCGCGAGGCCCTTGACGAGCTGCGTCTTGCCCGCGCCGAGATCGCCGGAGAGGCCGATGACCCGGCCGGCGCGCGCGGCGCGGCCCCACTGCTCGCCGAGCGCGGCGGTTTCTTCGGGGCTGTGGGTAACGAGAGCAGGCATGGGTCAGGGGCGAACGGCAATTATGCAGTGATACCACGAATCGAATCGTTCGGCTTCGTCATTCGGACTTCTTCGCCGCAAAATGTTCATAGCCGCGCACGGCCAGTTCCCGCACGCCCCGTTCGTCGCGAATCCGCAGGCCCGGCTCGGGCGTGATCCGGCCGATGCACGCAAGCGGCAAATCGGGAAAATGTTTCTTCCACGCGTCGAGTAGACGCACGGCGCTTTTGGCGTCGAGCGTGAAGAGCAGTTCAAAATCTTCGCCGTCGGTGAGCGCGGCCAGCAATGGCGGCTTGGCGGAAAATTTTCCGCGCCCCGCCGTCTTCGCCTCGCGGCTGATGGGAATAGACGCCGCCCGCAGTTCCGCGCCGACGCGGCTCGCCTGAAGCAGATGCCGCAGGTCGCCCGCCAGTCCATCGCTGAGGTCCATGAGCGCGTGGATGGAAAAATGTTCCGCCAGCCAGCGGGCCTCGGCCAGGCGCGGCTCGAAATCCAGATGCCGCCCGGCCAGCGAGCCGCCGAGTTGTCCAGTGACGAAAATCGCGTCGCCGGGTTTCGCGCCGGAGCGGAGCAGGCATTGGTCTTTCGCCACCGTGCCGAGCAGCGCGATGGAAATGAGCATCCGCTCCGGGCTGGTCGTCGTCTCGCCGCCGACGACCGCGACGCCGTGCCGTTGCGCGAGGGCGTTGAGGCCGGCGTAAATTTTCTCAACGCGCGCGACCGCGAAATCTTTCGGCAGGGCGAGCGTGACCAGCGCGGAGTTCGGCTGGCCCGCCATGGCCGCGATGTCGCTCAGGCAGCGGGCCAGCGCCTTGTGGCCGATTTTTTCCGGCGGCGTGTCGGCGGTGAAATGAATCCCCTCAACCACGGCGTCGGTCTTGAAGAGCACGAGCCGCCCCGGCACACCGAGATCGAGCACGGCGCAATCGTCGCCCGCCGCGACCACGACCGAGTCGTTGGTGGCGAGCGAGGGCAGCAGGCGCGCGATGAGTTCGAATTCGTTCATTGGACAAACCATTTAGGCTTCCAGTCCGCCGGGGCCACGATGAGGTAAAAATTCACGGCGTTGAA
>SIBH01000107.1 GCA_009695285.1 Pedosphaera sp. | reverse complement strand
ACCAGCGAGGCGACGGCCATGCCGCTGGTCTTCGGAGCCACGGGCGCGGGTCCGCCCGGAGGTGCGCCGGGGATCGGGAGCGCCGGCGCGACCGTGGCGAGCGCGGCGCTGAACTCGGGCAGGGTGGAGAGAAGCTGCCATTCGGACGCGCCGTCGGGCAGGACGTAGGTCTGGGCGTTGGCGCGGCGCTGGGCGATCCACTCGCGCACTTGTTCGCCGGAGATGGGGCCGTACTCTTTTTGGTCGGAGCCGAGGATTTTATACATGGCGGATTCCTCCTGGGTTGTCTGGCGGTGTTTTTGCCAGAGGTGCGCGGCAATGCCAACACAAACTTGCAAGGATCAAGCGAGAAAGAGAGAAGCGCGCGGCGCTTCCGTAGTGGGGCAGGCGTCCCGCCGGTTTCGGAGGTCGTCTCGCTCCGGAACTGCCGCAAGGAATGGTTGAAGGGCGAGACGCCCGTGAACACAGCCGGGACGGCTGCGCCACTGTTCAAATCCGAAACCGGGTGAACGGCTCGAAGGGAAGGTTGCGCGCCACGGCGAAGGCCAGCACCAGCGCGAGCAGCAGCCAGAGCCAGGCCTGGTGACGAAAAGGCCGCAGCCAGTCGCGGCCCGTGCGCCTTTTCACCAGCCAGGCCACGCCCCAGCACAAGGCCAACGGAAGCGAGACGATGAACATCGGGTTGTAGTGAAACGCCGCCGCCAGCTGGCCGTGCAGCAACTGGTGCGTGGCCCGCAGCCCGCCGCAGCCGGGGCATTGCAGGCCGGTCGTCGCGTGAAACATGCAGCGCGGATAGAACCGGTGCTGTTCCGGCGGGAAAAAATAAAGCACCGCCGCCAGCAGCACCGGCCCCAGGAGCCAGAGCGGGTTTTTCCAGAATGGTTTTTTGGCGGTGGCTTCCATTGACGTTCAGATTTTTTTCGAGGCCGCGACCAGTTCGTCCAGTTTCGCCCGCGCCGTGCCGCTGTCGATCAGCTCGCCGGCCAGGTCCCAGCCTTCCAGCAGCGAGCGTACGCGGCCCGCGACGAACAGGGCGGCGGCGGTGTTGAGCAGCACGGCGTCGCGCTTCGGCCCGCGCTCCTCGCCGCGCAGGAGCAGGCGGATGATCTCGGCGTTCGCGGCGCGGTCGCCGCCCGCGAGATCGGCGAGCGTGGCGGGCTGGAGTGAAAAATTTTGCGAGGACATGACCGAGGTGGCGAGCGCGCTCTCCTGGTAAAACTCGGCGATGGTGTTGTCGCCAAGCGTGGAGAGTTCGTCCAGATGGCGCAGTGTCTCCGGCTCTGGCGCTGTGGGAAAATCCTCCGCTGGCACGCGGGAGTTTTCGATTTCGCCGCTCACGACCATGGCGCGGCGCACGCCGAGGGTTTGCAGCACGCGGGCCATCGGCTCACAGAGGGCGGGGCGGGGGACGCCGACGAGCTGCGCAGAGGGCCGGGCGGGGTTGAGGAGCGGGCCGAGGAAGTTGAAAATCGTGCGCTGGCCGCGTTCGGCACAAAGCTTCCGCGCGGGCGCGAGGTGCCGGAAAGCCGGGTGATAATTGGGCGCGAAGAAAAACGCGAAGCCGTGTTCGCGCAACGACCGCGCGGCCTGCTCCGGCGTGAGGTCGATGCGGAGGCCGAGCGCCTCGAGCACGTCCGCGCTGCCGGACTGCGAGGTGACGGCGCGGTTGCCGTGCTTGGCCACGGTCACGCCGGCGGCGGCGGCGATGAGCGCGACGGTGGTGGAGATGTTGAAGGTGTTGAGGCGGTCGCCGCCGGTGCCGCAGACATCGAGGATTTCGCGGGCGCGCGTGGCGTCGTCGAGTGGCGGCATCACGGAGCGGGCCCGCAGTTCGCGGGCGAACGCGCCGATCTCCGCTGTCGTCTCGCCCTTCTGCGCGAGGGCGGTGAGGAACGCGGCCTTCTCCTCGGCGGGAAGGTGGGCGTCGATCAGCAGCGGAATGGCGGCGGCGATTTGTTCGCCGGTCAGGGGCTGCGCCGCGCGCAGTTGTTCGGTCAATGGATTCAGCACGCGCGGAGCTTAAGCAAAGGAGCGCGCCGGCCAAAGTCGAAAATGTTCGCGTCTTCCCGACGAGAAAGCCTACGGTGGCGGGTACTGAATGAGGCCCGCCCCGGTCTCGTCTGCCGTTGGCGGCCAGCCGGGGCGTGGCGAGGAGCGGCCAACTTGGGGTGGGCCGGACGGCCGCAGATTTTAGGCGCAGTTTTTTAGAATTTAGAAGTTATGGCGAAGAATGGAAATGCAGGTGGACTGACTGGGCTGGTGTTGCTGCTCGTCGTGGGCGGCGGTGTTGGCGCGGGTTGGTGGTATTGGAAAAGGCCCGCCGTGGAGGCCGCGCAATATTTCACCAAGCCGGTGACGCGCGGCGATCTGGTGCAGGCGGTCACGGCTACCGGACAGTTGAACCCGGTGCTGAATGTGCAGGTCGGCAGCCAGATTTCCGGAATGATTCAGAAGCTGTTCGCGGATTTCAATTCGCAGGTCAAGGCCGGCCAGGTCATCGCGCAGATTGATCCCGCCACCTATCTGGCCAACGTCCACCAGGCCGAAGGCGAGTTGGCCAGCGCCAAGGCCACGCTCGAACTCACCCAGATCAACGCCCGCCGCGCCAAGGAGCTTCGCGCCAGCAGCCTCGTTTCCGCGTCGGACTTCGACAAGACCACCGCCGATCTTCACCAGGCCGAGGCCGCCGTCATCATCCGCGAGGCCGGGTTGGAGAAGACCAAAGTCGATCTGGCCCGCTGCACCATCGTGGCGCCGGTGGACGGCATCATCATTTCCCGCAACGTCGATGTCGGCCAGACCGTCGCCGCCAGCCTGTCCGCGCCGACGATTTTTGTCATCGCCAACGACCTGACCAAAATGCAGATCGATGCCAACGTGGCCGAGGCCGACGTCGGCGGCGTCGAGGCGGGGCAGGAGGTGGACTTCACCGTGGATGCCTACCCGACGCGCTCGTTTCGCGGCAAGGTGGTGCAGGTCCGCAACGCGCCCCTCACCGTGCAGAACGTGGTGACCTACGACACGGTGATCGAAGTCAGCAACCCGGACATGAAGCTCAAGCCGGGCATGACCGCGAATGTTTCGATCATCACGGCGCGGCGGGAGAACGTGCTGAAGTTTCCCAACGCCGCGCTGCGCTTCCGGCCGGTTGAGACGGCCGACGCGAACAAAGCCGGCGGCCCTCCCGGCGGTTCCGCCAATGCGGGCCGGCCCGGCGGCGCTGGACGCGGCCGGGGCGAGCGCTCGCCGACGCGCACGGTTTACACCCTGGCCTCGACCAACTCCACCGCGCCGGTGTCCGTGCAGGTCAAGGCCGGCATCAGCGACGGCGTGTTTACCGAAGCGGTGGAGGGCCTGAACGAGGACGCGCTCGTCATCACCGGCCAGAACAGTTCCTCGGCGGCCGGGGCGGCGAAGCCGGCCAATCCGTTTGGCGGCGGCGGCGGCGGCGGCCAACGAAGATTTTAAGCCGTCACTTTTCCGCCCCGAATGAACGCCGTCATCCAGCTCGAAGACATTCACAAGACCTACCAGACCGGCGAGGTCGAGGTGAAGGCGGTGCGCGGCGTGTCGCTCCAACTGGTGCCCGGGGAATTTGTCGCGATCATGGGCGCGAGCGGCTCCGGCAAATCCACGCTCATGAACATCCTCGGCTGCCTGGACCGCCCGACCCGCGGCCGTTACCTGCTCGATGGCGTGGATGTTTCCGGACTCGGCCGCGACGAGTTGGCCGACATCCGTAACCAGAAACTCGGCTTCGTCTTTCAAGGCTTCAATCTCCTCTCCCGCACTTCGGCCCGGGAAAATGTCGAGCTGCCGATGCTCTACTCGCGCCGCGCCCTCTCGTCCCGCGAGCAGCACGAGCGCGCCGGACGCGCGCTCGATCTGGTCGGTCTGGCCGAGCGTGCCGATCATCATCCGAACCAGCTTTCCGGCGGACAACAGCAGCGCGTGGCCATCGCCCGGGCGCTGGCCAACCAGCCCGCGCTCCTGCTGGCGGACGAGCCGACCGGCAATCTCGACAGCCAGACGAGCATTGAAATCATGGGCGTGTTTCAGAAGCTCAACGAGCAGGGGATCACCGTGGTGATGATCACGCACGAGTTGGACATCGCGCGGTTCACGAAGCGCAACCTCGTCATGCGCGACGGACGGGTGGTGAGCGACGTGCCGGTGGAGAAGCGGTTGAATGCGGAAGTGGAACTGCGCGCCTTGCGCGAGTCGCAGGCCGCCGTGAAACTCGTGCCATGAGATTTTTTGCGACCATCAAGATCGCCCTGCGCGCCCTGCGCCGGAACAAGCTTCGCACCGTGCTGACCATGCTCGGCATCATCATCGGCGTCGGCGCGGTCATCATCACCGTCGGCATTGGCAACGGGGCCAAGGCGCAGATCGAGGCGCAGATCGCCAGCCTCGGCCAGAACGTCATCCTGATTTTCTCCGGCAACGTCACCCGCAGCGGCATCAACACCGGCTGGGGCAGCGCCGGCACGTTGACGGTCGAAGACGTCGAGGCCATCCGGCGCGAGATCGATTCGATCACGCTCATCAGCCCGGAAATCCGCCAGATCGGGCAGGTCGGCGCCGGCAATCAAAACTGGTCCACGCAACTGCTCGGCGAGGCGCCGGATTATTTTGAAATCCGCCAGTGGCGGCTGGCCGACGGCGCGCTCTTCACCGAGCAGGACGTGCGCAGCGCGAACAAAGTGTGCGTGGTCGGGAAGACGGTCGCGGCGCAGTTGTTCGGCGGCGAGAGTCCCGTCGGCCAGATCATCCGGGTCAAGAACGTGCCGTTCATCATCGTCGGCACGCTCCTGCCGAAGGGTCTTTCCGTGATGGGCACCGATCAGGACGATGTCGTCATCATGCCCTACACCAGCGCGATGAAGCGGGTCATGGGCGTGACCACGCTCCGCGGGATCAATGTGCAGGCCGCGAGCGAACGGCAGCTCGCCGAGACGCAACGCCAGCTCACCGATCTGCTCCGTCAGCGTCACCGCATCCAACCCGGCCGCGATGATGATTTCAACGTGCGCAACCAGCAGGAGATCGCCGAGGCCGCCACCGCCACCTCGAAGATTATGGCGGTGTTTCTCTCCATCGTCGCGGGCGTGTCGCTGGTCGTCGGCGGCATCGGCATCATGAACATCATGCTCGTGAGCGTGACGGAACGGACGCGCGAGATCGGGATCCGCATGGCCGTGGGCGCGCGCGGCCGGGACATCCTGCTGCAATTTCTGACCGAGGCGATCACGCTCAGTTCGCTCGGCGGCCTGCTGGGCATCGCACTCGGCCTGGGCGGGTCGAAGATTCTTTCCACCACGCAGGGTTGGCCGACGCTGACCTCGACGAGTTCCATCGTCATGGCCTTCTTGTTCAGCGCGGGGGTGGGCGTGTTCTTTGGATTTTATCCGGCGCGGAAAGCTTCGCTGCTCGATCCCATCGACGCGCTGCGTTACGAATAGCCGCGCATGAAGCCGACGCCGCACGCGGAGATTTTGCCGACGCACACCGCCGCCCTGTTTGCCGCGGCGGTGCGGCGCGCGGCGGAGGCGTTGCGCGCGGGCGAGGTGGTGGCGCTGCCGACCGAGACGGTCTATGGACTGGCCGCGAACGCGCTGGATGCGGCGGCGGTGGAGAAAATTTTCCA
Source organism: Pedosphaera sp. (assembly GCA_009695285.1). GTDB lineage: Bacteria > Verrucomicrobiota > Verrucomicrobiia > Limisphaerales > SIBH01 > SIBH01. The sequence continues at coordinate 4,592 of SIBH01000107.1, read as the reverse complement.
GATCAAGGGCCGGCCCGCGCACAATCCCGTGATCGTCCACGTCGCGGGCCTCGAGATGGCGCGGCGTTGCGTGGGCGAATGGCCGGCGGCGGCGGACCGGCTGGCGGCTTCGTTCTGGCCGGGGCCGCTCACGCTGGTGCTGCCGCGCGCCCGGGAAATTCCCGGCATCGTGACGGCGGGCGGCACGACGGTGGGCGTGCGCTGGCCGGGACATCCGTTCATCCAGGCGGTGATTCGCGAGTGCGGTTTTCCCCTGGCCGCGCCGAGCGCGAATCCGTCCAACCAGATTTCCCCGACGAACGCGGAGCACGTCCGCAAGGCGCTGGGCGGAAAAATTGGACTGATCGTCGATGGCGGGCAGTCGCAGGTGGGCATCGAATCGACGGTGCTGGACGTGACGGTGTCGCCGCCGCGGGTGCTGCGGCCGGGGATGATTCATGAGGAGTCGTTGCGCGCGGCCTTGGGGGAAACGCGGAGTGCGGAGTGCGGAGTGCGGAATGAAGACGGCGTGTTGCGGAGTCCGGGGATGCTGGAGAAGCATTACGCGCCGAAAGCGCGGCTGCGGATCTTGAGTTGGGCGGATGACGCCGACTTGCGTCGCCAACTCGCGGCTCGAAACATGAAACCCGAAACCTGCCACCTCATCACGCATACGGTGATTCCGCTGGGCAGGGGCTTCGGCGGGGTGAGCGTGATCCCGCACGACGCGGAGGCGTTCGCGCGCGCAATTTACGCGGAACTGCACCGGTGCGACGAGGAAGGCGCGGAATGGATCGTGGTGGAGGCGTTGCCGGAGACGCCGGAGTGGCGGGCGGTGGCGGACCGGCTGCGGCGGGCGGCGGCGCATTGAAGGAAAAGGCCTCAAAATAAGTGGGGAAATGGGTTGCGCCGCCCTGCGCCCTTCCGGCAAGCTGCCGCGCCTGTTAGATGAATTGTCAATTTCGAGGCATGGAAAATCTTCAGTTGAACGTGATTCAGTGATGATTTGAAACCCGGCGTTCGGGAACAGTCTAGAAGCAGCAGTCAGTCTAGTTAGCAAACATCATTATGAGCACAAAACTGTATGTCGGAAATCTTTCCTTCAACACCACCGAAAACGATCTGCAAGACCTGTTCACCGCCCACGGGCCGGTGACCTCCGTGGACATGATCATGGACAAGATGAGCGGACGCCCCCGCGGCTTCGGCTTCGTCACCATGGAATCCTCGGAAGGCGCGACGGCCGCCATCGCGGCGCTCCACGGCAAAAACGTGGACGGTCGCGACCTCACGGTCAACGAAGCGCGTCCGCGTGAAGAGCGTCCCCGTTCCTTCAGCGGCGGCGGAGCGGGCGGCGGCGGCGGCGGTGACCGTGGTCCTCGTCGCGATTACAACAATCGCTACTAACCGGGTGAGTTTCCGGGTGTGTGGCTTTTCGGAGCCTCACACCCTTTTTCTTGCGGCGCAAAACCTGCCCTTTGCCGCCGGACGGGATGGTGGCAGGAGAAAAATAAAATGGAAGACCATATCGAACTTGAAGGCCGGATTCTCTCGGTGCTGGCGGGCACGATGTTTCGCGTCGAACTGCAGAACAAGCACGAGGTGCTGGCCCACATTTCCGGCAAGATGCGCAAGCGCTTCATCCGCCTCACCGTGGGCGACCGCGTGAAGCTGGAAATGTCCCCCTACGACCTGAACAAGGCGCGGATCGTTTACCGCCTGAACTAATTTTCCGGCCCGAGTTTGCTGCCCGCGCTTGCCTCCCAACGCCCCTGTCCCGGTGGGCGCGTCCTGAACTGTTCTTGTTTCGAGTTCCATCCAGCCCGCCTCTTTCGTGGACAAGGTGTGGGTGCGCCTCGCCAACCGGGCGCATCTCGGCTTCTTGAAGGAGGAGGAGGCCATGGTTCCCGTCCCGCAGGGACGGCCGAGCCGGGCGGGGCTTCCTGTCGTCCCTGCGGGACTGAAGTGGCCGGTCGTCATTCCCCCGGCACTGAAGTGCTGGGCTATTTTCGCCCGTCCCTTCGGGATTCGTCTGTCGGTCGCACGACTTGGAGACTGGAGGCGATGGTTATGTTTTGGGTCCTTGCCAGAAACTGAGGTGTCCTCGCCAACCGCCCCTCCGCAAATTCACTTGGTAACGGCGGGCCGTTTGCCTAGAATTTTCGTGTGACCTTTGTCATTCATCCATGAAGCCCGCGCTCCGCGTTTTGATCGTCGAGGATTCTGAGTTTGACGCCCAGATGATGGCGAGCCTGGTCCGCAAGGCCGGCTTCGAGGTCGCCTGCGAACGTGTGGAAACCCGGGCCGCACTCCTCGCCGCCCTGGCCGGGCCAAGGTGGGACGTGGTGCTCTCCGACTACAACCTCCCCGACTTCAGCGCGCTCGAGGCCTTGCAGATCGTGCAGGCGAGCGGCCTCGACATTCCGTTCATCATCATCTCCGGCGGCATCGGCGAGGCGACGGCGGTGGAGGCGATGAAGGCCGGCGCGCACGATTATCTGATGAAGGGCAACCTCAGCCGGCTCGGCCCCGTGGTCGAGCGCGAGGTCCGCGAGGCCGCCAACCGCGCCGAGCGGGCCGAGGCCCGCGAAGCCCTCCGCGAAAGCGAACTCCGCAACCGGCTCCTCTGGGAATCCTGCCCCGACGCCGTCATCCTCATGGACACGGAGAGCAAGATTCACTTCGCCAATCCCGCCGTCGAAGAAGTCTTCGGCTACCAGCCGGGGGAAGTCATCGGGCAGAGCATCGCGCTGCTTCAGCCGGAGGCGCCGCCCGGCGACCAGCGGTTCAGCCTCCAGCGCGCCTTGCAGGCCGGGGAAAGAAAACTCAGCGCACTGGCCACCGAAACCCTCGGCCGCCGCAAAGACGGGACGGAAATCGTCATCGAAGTCAGCTTCAGCGAGCTGGAACTGCGCGGTCAGCGGCGCTTCGTCGGCTTCATCCGCGACATCACCGGGCGGAAAAAGGCCGAGGCCGAACTGCGCGAAAACCAGGAGCAGTTCCGCGTCGCCCGCGAAATCCAGCAGCACCTTTTTCCCAAGGCCCCGCCGCAACTCCCCGGTTTCGACATCGCGGGCGTCACCTATCCCGCCGATTCCACGGGCGGCGACTATTTTGATTTCCTCCCGATGCTGCATGAGCGCCACGGCTTCATCGTCGCCGACGTGACCGGCCACGGCGTCGGCCCGGCGCTGCTCATGGCGGAGACGCGCGCCTACCTCCGCACCCTCGCCGGCAACCGCGAGGACGTGGGCGAAATCCTGACCCGGGCCAATGGTATTCTCGCCGAGGACGTCGGCCACGAACGCTTCGTCACCCTCTTCCTGGGCCGGCTCGATCCGAAGACGCTCGCGTTTTTTTATGCGAACGCCGGGCATCCCGCCGGCTACGTCCTCGACGCCGGCGGCGCGGTGAAAGAAACGCTGCGCCGCACCTCCGTCCCGTTGGGCATCATGCCGGACACGCGCTATCGCGGCGACGCCTTCGTGCTGCTTGCGCCCGGCGACCTCGTGCTGCTCCTCACCGACGGCATCGAGGAGGCCACCGCGCCTGACGATTCGTTTTTTGGGATCGAACGCGCGCTGGACGTGGTCCGCGCCCGGCGCGACCAGCCGGCCAAGGAAATTCTTAAGGCGCTTTACCAGGCCGTCCGCGACTTTTCCGGCAACGCCCCGCAGATCGACGACGTCACGGCCATCCTCATCAAAGTGCTGTAGGCGGCCGGCGGCTGGCCGCCCGCCGGATCAAACCACAAACTCCAGTTCCGGCGCGCGCGGGATCAGGCCCTGCGCGTGCGCCCGGCCCAGAAACCGGCGGATGGATTCCCGGCCTTTCTCGCCGTAGTCGAGCGTCCAGTGGTTCACATACATCCCCACGAACTTGTCCGCCAACTCGCGGCCCATGTCGCGGGCGTATTGGAGCGCATGCTGCACGGCCTCGGCGCGATGATCGAGGCTGAACTGGATGCTCGCGGTAAGAATGTCCGAAATGATTTTGCGCGTTGCGGGCGGGAAACGCTTGTGAATCACGTTTCCGCCGAGCGGCAGGGGCAGCCCGTCGTTCTCGCGGCCCCACCAGACGCCGAAGTCTTCGCACATTTGCAGTCCCTCGTTCTGATAGGTGAGCTGCCCCTCGTGAATGATGAGGCCCACATCCGCCGAGCCGGAGCGCACCGCCTGGAAAATCTGATCGAACGGCACGACGACGTAGTCCAGTTTCCGTGTTCCGCGTTCCGCGTTCCGCGTTTTATCGAGCCAGAGTTGGAGCGCGAGGAACGCGCTGGTCATGGTGCCGGGCACGGCGATCTTTTTGTGGAGGATTTCCGCGCGGGAAAATTTCTGTTTCGCCACGAGCATCGGGCCGTAGCCGTCGCCCATGCTCGCACCGCTCGGCAGCAACGCGTAATGATCGCAGACGTGGGCGTAGGCGTGGATGCTGATGGCGGAGATGTCGAGTTCTCCGCGCGTGGCGCGTTCGTTGAGGGTCTGGATGTCCTGCAAGATGTGCTCGAACGCGAAGCCGGGGCAGGGGATCAGTCCCTTGGCCAGCCCGTAAAACATGAAGGCGTCATCGGGATCAGGCGAATGGCCGAGAGTCAAAAGTTGTTTCTGCAT
>SIBH01000106.1 GCA_009695285.1 Pedosphaera sp. | reverse complement strand
AAACCGCTTTCGCGCCGGTGGCGTGGCTGGAGCCTTGGTCGATGACCACGTCGCCGTCGGCGGTGATGCTCTCAATTTTCCCGCCCTCCAACGGCAGCTTCACAGTCATGATTTTGCAGGTGATCGTCGTCGGCGGCTCGTTGGTGTGCATGGGCGGATCGACCACGCGCACGTTGCCGGTGTAGATGGCCACCTTGTTCGAGGAGTTATACTCAAAGAAATCGGCGGTGATGAGCAGGTTCCGGCGCGGGATGGCGTTGGTGCCGCGCGGCGCGGCGTTGGTCGCGCCCGGCGCGGCGGGGGTGGCCGGTTCGGCGGCGGCGAGGCGCAGGACCAGCAGGAACGGCAGCAACGGGAGGAGGATTCTTTTCATGGTTTCGGCGCGACAGGTGGGGGAGGTTCGGGTTTCGCGGAATCGAACTCGCCCACGGCGTCCTTGCGGATGAACGTGCGGACGCGATTGGAAATGATGAGCGAGGCATTGGCCGCCCGCCAAAGAAAGCCGTCGCCCGCGATGGAGAAACGCCCGTCGGAACTGAACATCTCCAACCGGCCCGTGCTCGAGGCATTGCGGCTGGCCATCTCGAACAGACATTGCGGCGCGAGGATGACCGATTCCGACGGACCGGTCTCGCGGAAACTCTCGATGCGCAGCCCGTTGACGAGCAGCAGGCCGCCCAACTGCGGCTGCGCGTTCGAGCCGGTCAGCAGGGTTTTCAGGCGGTTGGTCGCCACGCCGGGGATAGCCGGATAATAGTCCGGCACTTTGAAATCTTTGACCTTGCCGACCATGGTGAACTGCGCGGCCAGCGGCGGCGCCAGCCAGAGCAGCGCGACCACCAGCAACCCGCCAGCGGCCAGGGACATGTTCATCAAGGAACGGCGCATGACTCAGAGCGTATAGTCTTTCACCAGCCGCGCCCACTTTTTTTGCGCCCGCAAAATCAGCGTCGCCACCTCGCGCACCGCGCCGTGCCCGCCCCGCGCCGCGGTCACATAATCCGCCATCGCCTTCACTTCAGGAATGGCGTTGGCCACCGCCACCGCCACCCCGGCCCGCTTGAGCACCGCGAGATCCACCACGTCGTCGCCCACGAAACAAATTTCCGCCCAGCCGCAGCCGGCGACGGCCAGGATTTTTTCCACCTCGGCGGCCTTGCCCGTCTTCACCTGGCTGAGAAAATCAATCTTCAACTCCTCGGCCCGCCGCGTCGTGACCACCGAGGGTCGCGCGGAAATCCAGCCGACCTTGATCCCCTCGCGCCGCAGCAGGATCATCCCCAGCCCGTCCTGGATGCTGAACTGTTTAAACTCGGAATCCGCCGTGATGAAAATCGAACCGTCCGTCAGCACGCCGTCCACGTCGCAGAGAAACAGCTTCACGCGGGCGAGTTTGGACTGAAGTTGTCTGGAAAATTTTTTAACCATTGGAAGAGAGACTGGCTCCGCAAGTTTGTGCCCGTCGGTCATGCCGCGTTCCGCGTTCCGCGTTCCGCGTTACCCATCACCTCCCTTATCTTGAGCAGCGATTGCAGCAGCTTCGGCATCTGCCCGAGCGGAATCATGTTCGGCCCGTCACTCAGCGCGCGGTCCGGATCGGGATGCGTCTCGATGAACAACCCGTCCGCGCCCGCCGCCAGCGCGCAGCGCGCCAACACCGGCGCGAACTCCCGCTGCCCGCCGGACTTGTCGCCGCCCGCGCCGGGCAGTTGCACCGAGTGCGTGGCGTCAAAGATCACCGGGAAACCGAGCCGCCGCAGGATCGGAATCGACCGCATGTCCGCCACGAGATTGTTGTAGCCAAAGGTCGTGCCGCGCTCGGTGAGTAATAATTTTTTGCCGCCCGCCGCCGCCGCCTTCTTCACGACCTGCGTCATTTCCTGCGGGGAAAGAAACTGGCCCTTCTTCACGTTCACAATTTTTCCGGTGGCCACGGCGGCTTGGATGAGATCGGTCTGGCGGCAGAGGAAGGCGGGGATTTGCAGCACGTCCACCACCGCGCCGGCCTCGACAGCCTGCGCCTCGGTGTGGACATCCGTGAGCACCGGCACGCCGAGGCGGGCGCGGACCTTCTCCAGTACCAACAGCCCGTCATTCAGGCCCGGCCCGCGAAACGACTGGCCGGAGGAGCGGTTAGCCTTGTCGTAGCTGGCCTTGAAAATAAAATAGATGCCGAGCCGGTCGCAGGTTTTTTGCAGCGACGCGGCGACGCGCAGGCAAAGAGCTTCGCTTTCGATCACGCACGGCCCGGCGATGAGCGTGAGTCGGCGGCGCGCGGCGATGGTTTTCCAGAGGGCGGAGTCGTTAAGCACCCGTGGGTTTTAGCAGCGGCCAGCGGGAAAGTAAATGGCTCTCCGGCTCGGGGCGGCTGCGGACGGCAGCCCACCCCGACTCGCTCCTGCCTTCGTGGAGAAGAGGGAAAAAACCGCCTGCGGTCGGCGCGAACGCCCGGCTGCACAGCGGAGAACCGTCACCCGCTGGTGACTCGAAATAAATTGCGATACTGCTCGTCTTGCGCCGCGCGACCGGCGACACTGGCCGTTGCATGATCGCTAAATTATTTTCGGAACTCGGCCTCTCGCCAGAAATGCTCAAGGCCATCGACAAGCTCGGCTTCGAAAAGGCCGCGCCCATCCAAGGCGAGGCCATTCCCGTCCTGATGGCGGGCAAGGACGTGGTCGGCCAGTCCATGACCGGCTCGGGCAAGACCGCCGCGTTCGGCATTCCCGCCGTGGAAAAGGTGGACGCCCAAAAGCGCGCCACGCAGGTTTTGATCCTCTGCCCGACCCGCGAACTCGCCGTGCAGGTGTCGGAGGAAATTCACAAGCTCGCCTTCTTCAAACGCGGCCTGCACGCGCTGCCGATCTACGGCGGGCAGTCCTACGAGCGACAGTTCATGGGCCTGAAACAGGGCGCGCAGATCGTCATCGGCACGCCGGGGCGCGTCATGGACCACATGCGGCGCGGCACGCTGCGGCTGGATTCGCTGAAGATGGTCATCCTCGACGAGGCCGACGTGATGCTCAACATGGGCTTTCGCGATGACATCGAATTTATTTTGCAGGCGGTGCCGCCGACACGGCAGACGGTGTTCTTCTCCGCCACCATGCCGAAGCCGATCCAGGATTTGATCGGCAAATACGCGCGCGAACCGGTCAGCGTCCGCATCCAGCAGGCGGCGATGACGGTGCCGACGGTCGAGCAGTTTTATTACGAGATCGACCGCCGCTACAAAATCGAGGCGCTCACGCGGCTGATCGACATTCACGACCTGAAACTCGGCATCGTTTTCTGCAACACCAAGCGGATGGTCGATGAACTCGTCGATCATCTGAACGCCCAGGGTTATTCCGCCGACCGGCTGCACGGCGACATGACCCAGGCGATGCGCGACCGCGTGATGAACAAGTTCCGCAAGTCCGGCCTCGAATTTCTCGTGGCCACCGACGTGGCGGCGCGCGGCATCGACGTGGACGACATCGAGGTGGTCTTCAACTACGACCTGCCCTACGACGTGGAGGATTACGTGCACCGCATCGGCCGCACCGGCCGCGCGGGCCGCGCGGGCCGCGCGATCTCGTTCGTGGCGGGGCGCGAGCTGTTTCAAATCCGCAACATCGAGCGTTACACCAAAATGCGGATTCAACGCGCGCAGGTGCCGACGCTCGATGAAGTCGAGGAGGCCCGCGCCGGTTCGTTCCTCGACAAGATCCGCCTCACGTTAAAAAGCGGTGAATTCAAGGTGCAGGAATCCAAGGTGGCGCGGCTGCTCGAGGAAGGTTTCTCGTCCACCGACATCGCGGCGGCGGCGCTGCATCAACTGGCCGGCGGCGAAACGGCGGCGGCCCCGGCGGTGAAAACCAAAGGCTCCTTCGCGGAACGCCCGGAACGATCGGAGCGATCAGAGCGTCCCGAGCGCGCGCCGCGCGCCGAATATGCCGAGCGGCCGGAACGTCGCGCGTATGAGCGGCCCGCCCGGCCGGAGCCGCGCGATTACCGCGAGGAACGCGCGCCACAACGCCGCGAATACCGGGACGAACGTCCGGCCCGCGCCTACGAAGCGCCGCCGCGCGCGCGACCGCCCGCCAAAGAAAATTCCCGGCCAGCCCCGCCGGCCACCGCGCCGGTGACTGCTCCGGCGGCTTCACCCGCGACGATGGCGCCCGCCGCCGCCAAGCCGGCCCCGCTGTCGTTCAAAGAAAAACAATTCAAGGCTCCGTTCCCGCGCGCCGCCGTGCCGAAAGCCAGTCGCGCCACGCCCGCCGATCAAACCCGTCTCTGGATGAGCGTGGGCACCGAGCATGGTGTCGCCACGGGCGACGTGGTCGGGGCGATTCTTGGCGAGACGGGTTTGCCCGCCCAGACGGTCGGCACCGTGGACATCCGCGAGCGGCATGCCTTTGTGGATGTGTCCGCCGAACATGCCAACGGCATCATCGCCAAGCTCAACCGCGCCCGCATCAAGGGAAACAAGCTGAAGGTGAAAGTGGCGTGAGGAAAAGGCGGAGTCTGTTCGTTTGGCGGCGGACACGCTGAGATCTCGCCGCGCGCGCGGCACGGTGGCGGGCGGCAGACATGCTCAAGCATGAACTCCAACTCCAGCTAGCGGCCTGTCACCGTTTCATAACTTCACTGCGAACACTCCAGCCAGCGCGTCTACAAATTTCTTTCGCTCCTTCGGACACGCCTCCTGCCACTCGGCGAGATGCGTAGGAAACGGATTGTCCGCGACGCGCTTGCCGAGGTTCAGCCACGTCACCGCCTCCCAGCCGGACGGCTCGCGCTCGAACAGCGGCAGAAGCTGTTGCGCGATGATCGCGTTGCGCGTGCGATCGACCGGATTCTTGCGCAGCTCCGGCAGCGCGGCGGCGAACCACGCGGCGAAGGTCTGGCCGGCGGGCCGTTGACGCGCCGGGTCGGCCATCCAGTCGGCGACATACTTGGCGAGCGAGGGCGCGTAGGATTTCCAGTTCGGATACGGCGGCTCGGTCTCCCAGGTTTTCGCCATCGCGCGCATGGCGAAGAGTGAGGCCGTCTCGGCGATACTCTCCTCCAACCAGTGGTTCGCGTGGGTGGCACTATGCCACTTCGCCTTCCAGTCGTTGGTGTGAGCGGCCAGGGTGTGTGCAAACTCGTGCGCGAACTGATAGGCGAACTGCGACCAGAACTGGCCTTGCGGTGAAAGGCCGATCCGAACCCGTCCGTCCGGCGCGCGCTGAAAGATGGTGATCGGCCCGGCTTTGCGGTGTTGCACCCGGAGCGGCTCCAGCCGCGTGGGGCCGCAATGCCGCCAGAGTTCGCTGGCGGTGGATTTGAGCACGGCGCGAATGTCGGCCGTGGAAGCGCCCCCCCAGCCCACCTTCTCGACTTCGATGGACGGCAGCGCGGGCGGCGCGGCGGCGGCGGCGCGGGCGGTGGCACCGCACGCGAAGCCAAGCCCGGCGGCACCGGCCAGCCGGATGAATTCGCGCCGGCTGGGGTTCCGGGATGAAATGAAAGTATTCATGGTGACGTGCGGAGAGTAGCCATCGCCGAGGATGGAGACAATGGGGAACGGCGGGGAACGGCAGGTGAAGGACGGAAGGAACGCCACTGGACACGGTTCTCAGTGGACGCTGACTTGTAGTTCGGAACGCATGGCCCGGCTCATCTTCGGTCCGGCTCGTGCGGTTCGATGTGGACGGTCACGTCGTTGATCCGGTGCGACGAGGCGAGCAGCCGGTCCTTGACCAGATGCGCGAGGGCGTGCCCGCGCCGCACGCTCCATTCGCCGTCCACCACCACATGGATGTCGAGCGCAAGATGAATGCCGCTCTTGCGAATGCGGCATTTGTCGATGGCCTGCACGCCCTCCACGTCGCCGGCGATCTTCCGCACGGCGGCGGTGATCTCCGGCGCGACCGCCGCGTCCATCACCTCGTCCAGTGCCGTGCGCAGCAGGCGCAGCCCGTTCCACGCGATCACCCCGCACGCGACCAGCGCGGCCCAGGCGTCGGCGCTCGCAAATCTCGGCCCGCCGAGCAGCGCGATGGCGATGCCCAGAAACGCCGCCGCCGACGTCAGCGCATCGGAGCGGTGATGCCAGGCGTCGCCCTTGAGCGCGGTGCTGCGGAGCGAGTCGCCGGTTTTCCAGGCGAAGCGGTAAAGCGTTTCCTTGATGACAATGACGGCCAGGAGCACGAGCAGGGTGAACGGCTCCGGGGTTCGCGGTTGCGGCGCGCCGATCTCGCGGAAGCTTTGCAGCGCGAGCAGCAGCGCCGCGCCGAGCAGCACCAGCGAGACGATGATGCTGGCGACCGACTCGGCCTTGCCGTGGCCGAAGGGATGGTTCGCGTCGGCGGGGCGGACGGAGAAACGCAGCCCGCTCCAGACGACGAGCGAACTAAAAACGTCGGCGGCGGATTCGACGCCGTCGGCGATGAGCACGTAGGAATTGCCGAGGACACCGGCGGCGATTTTGGCCGCGGCCAGCGCGATGTTGACCACGATGGCGAACTTCGAGAAGCGCAGTGCTGTGTCAATGTCGGGCATGAAGGCTCCGTCTGCGGGAGGTTGTAGCGGCGCGGGGCGCCCCGGTCAATGCGGCGGGCGGCGCGCCATTTCTCCGGCGGCCGAACCCTCCTTCACCGGCCGAAGGCGTAAAGATGCCCCGCCGTGCGCACGTACATTTTTCCGCCGACGATGGCCGGGGTAGCCATGATCTGTTCGCCCAGATCGTTGCGCGCCAAAATTTCCAGCTTCTCGCCGGAGGCCAGCACCAGCACCACGCCCTTTTGCGAGGCCAGAAATATTTTTCCACCCGCCGCGACCGCCGAGGAATAGTAATCGCCCAGCGCTCCGAGCCGCTCATCCTGATAAAACGGCTTCCCGGTCTTCGCTTCGTAACAGGAGGCCAGTCCGCCGTTTTTCACCGTGAACACGCGCCCCTGATGAAAGAGCGGCGACGAGACATAGGGCAGGCTGCGCGTCACTTTCCACGCGAGGTGCGTGGCGGTGATGTCCCCCTGCCCGCCCGGCCGGATGGCCAGCACCGCGTTGCCCGCCTTCGCGAACATGTCCCGCATCCCGGCCCATTCGGCGGCAGTGACCAAGCCGTCCTTGTTCACGTCCATTTGCGTGAACCGTTCGCGCACGGGGCCGGCGGGGATTTCGTCGGGCGATAATTTGCCGTTCTGGTTCTTGTCGTGGTCGCGGGCGAACTCCTCGAACAGCGGCATCGTGATCCGAGCGCCTTCGTCGCCGCCGATGTTCCAACTCGCGCTGAACAGGAGACCGTCCCCCGCCGCCGGCGAACTGCACGCCACGCGCGACGTGCCGCTGAACGTCCATTGCTCCGCGCCATCCTTGAGCTGATACGACTTCAGCCAGATCGAGCCGGGAACGATCAGTTCCTCCACTCCGTCATGCCGCCAGAGGAACGGGGTGGCAAAGCTGCGGCGGAATTCCGGACGCTCAATTTTCCAGATCGTCTTCCCGTTCGCCTTGTCCACTGCCAGGAGATGGGAGCCTTCGTCCTGGTCGCAAACCTGGACCAGCTTGTCGTCCGCCAAAATCGGCGACGCGCCGGTGCCGAACTCCACCACCGGCGCGGGCAACGGCCGGCGCCATTGCTCGCGACCGTCGAGATCATAGGCGAGCAGGCCGAACGAGCCGAAGTAAACGAACACACTCCGACCGTCCGTCACGGGCGTCGGCGTGGCCGGGGTGTTGAGCGGGTGGGCCGGTTCGAGCTTACCGACGGGCACGGGCTGCCGCCACAGAATCTTCCCGTCGCGCCGGTCAAGGCAGAGCGTTTCCAGTTGGGTTTTGTCCCGGGCCGTCAGAATGATTTTGTCACCCGCGATGCAGGGAGACGAGTTGCCTGAGGGAATGGCGACGGCCCACAACACATTGGAGGAAGTCCCGAAATGCGCCGGCGGCTCCGCGCCGGCCGCCACGCCCGAACCGTCCGGCCCGCGAAACTGCGGCCAACCCGGCTCCGCCGCCGACATCGCGACCGTCGGGAGAAAAAACGCCAGAAAAAGTGGTTTCGTGATTTTCATGAGCTGCCATTGAAACTCGGGCGCGTCATGGTTTGGCTGACGGAAGCACCGTGTCCCAATGCACCCGATCCGGAAAACCTTACCGGCGCTGGCGGCGCTTAACTTGGAGTTGCGCCAGCGAATGGGCGAGCGCGGCGCTGACCGACGCGACTTCCTCGTCGTCGAGCTTCTCGGTGAGCCGGGCTTCGGCGCGCTTCCGGGCCTCCTCGGCCTTGGCTTCATCAATGTTCTCAGCCTTGATCGCCATGTCGGTCATGATGGCCACGCGGTCACCGGTGATTTCCACAAAGCCCTCACCGACCGCAAGAAAATACTGCTGGCCACCCTTCAACACGGTGATCTCGCCCGGTTTGATCTGTGTCATCAGCGGGACATGATTGGGATAAATGCCCATCTCGCCTTCCGTGCCGGGGAGCGTGATCATCTCCACGTCTTCGGAGTAAGTCCGCGCTTCCGGCGTGACGATTTCGAGTTTTAAGGTGCTGGTCATTTGCTTTTATTTCACGCCCCACGGACTACGGACCACGAAAAATTACGCCGTGGTGCGTGGTGCGTGAGATCGTTCGTTACGCTTCTTTAATCTCGTCGATGCCGCCCTTCATGTAGAAGTTGCCTTCGTTCACGTCGTCGTGCTTGCCTTCGAGAATTTCCTTGAAGCTCTTCACGGTCTCGGCCACCGGCACCTGTTTGCCGGAGCGACCGGTGAACTGTTCGGCCACTGTGAACGGCTGGCTGAGGAATTTCTGGATGCGCCGCGCGCGGAACACCGTCGTCTTGTCTTCCGGCGAAAGTTCGTCCATGCCCAGAATGGCGATGATGTCCTGCAAATCCTTGTAGCGCTGCAAAACTTTCTGCACGCCGCGCGCCACGTCGTAATGTTCCTGCCCGACGATTTCCGGCGAGAGGGCGCGCGAGTTCGAGGCCAACGGATCGACGGCGGGGAAAATGCCCAGTTCGGCGATGGAGCGTTCGAGCACGATGGTCGCGTCGAGGTGCGCAAACGTGGTGGCCGGCGCGGGGTCGGTCAAATCGTCGGCGGGCACATAGACGGCCTGGAAGCTGGTGATGGAACCTTTCTTGGTCGAAGTGATGCGTTCCTGGAGATCGCCCATTTCGGCGGCAAGCGTCGGCTGGTAGCCGACGGCGCTGGGCGTGCGGCCAAGGAGCGCGGACACTTCGGAGCCGGCCTGTGAGAAACGGAAGACGTTATCAACGAACAGGAGCACGTCCTGATTTTTTTCGTCGCGGAAATATTCGGTCACGGCGAGCGCGGAGAGGGCCACACGGAGACGCGCGCCGGGCGGTTCGTTCATCTGGCCATAGACCAGCCCGATGCGGGAGCCGGGGATGATGATCGGCAGACCTAGGGCGTTTTTCTTGGGATGGCCCTTCTCGTCCAACTCGACCTTGATGACGTTGGCTTCGATCATTTCGTTGTAGAGATCGTTGCCTTCGCGCGTGCGTTCGCCGACGCCTGCGAACATCGAGATGCCGCCGTGCAGCTTCGCGATGTTGTTGATGAGCTCCATGATGACAACGGTCTTGCCGACGCCGGCACCGCCGAACGCGCCGACCTTGCCGCCCTTCAAGAACGGGCAGATGAGATCAATGACCTTGATGCCGGTGGTGAGCACCTGCGGCGAGGTGGATTGATCGATGAGCGGCGGGGCCGCGCGGTGAATCGGATAATACTTGTCCGCGAGGACCGGGCCTTGTTCGTCCACGGCGTCGCCGGTGACGTTGAAGACGCGGCCCATGACGGCCTCGCCGACGGGCATGGAGATGGGCGCACCGGCGTCAAACACTTCCTGGCCGCGCTTCAGGCCCTCGGTGGTGGACATGGCGATGGCGCGCACCCAGTTGTCGCCGAGGTGCTGCTGCACTTCGAGCGTGAGCTTGGTGGACACGCCGCCCGGCGGGGTGAATTGAATGGTCAGCGCGTTGAAGAGGGCCGGCAGTTGGGCCGGAAATTCCACGTCCACGACGGGACCGATGATTTGGACGATTTTGCCTTTGTTCATAAAATATCAGTTAACTCATCGCCATGGCGGCGCTGGTGATTTCCAAAAGTTCCTTGGTGATGTTGGCTTGGCGGAGCTTGTTGTATTCGAGCGTCAGGTCTTTGATCATCTGCTTGGCGTTGTCGGTCGCGCTCTTCATGGCCACCATGCGCGCGCTGTGTTCCGACGCCTTGGCCTCCAGCAAATACTGGAAGACTTGAAAATTGAGATAGTGCGG
>SIBH01000105.1 GCA_009695285.1 Pedosphaera sp. | reverse complement strand
CTATCCCGAGCGGGATGCGGGCGTGTATGCCGAGGCGAGTGCGGCTTGATGTGTTTGACCGTTCAGCCCCGCCGGGCGTGGGAACATCTGTGCGGGCGCGCAGGCTGGTTAACCGTCTGCGACCGCTACCATCGGCCAGTGGACTTTTTCATGGAGGTGCTGAATTGATTTGCGTCGGCTGAAGCGACAAAACGAGCACGCCTTTTTGCCCAAAATTCCGCGAGCACGAATCCATCAGACCAAGTCACCCCACCCGCCGGTCTCTACCCCCCCGGTCCTCCTGCCGAGGACGGGACAAGACGGGACAAACGAGCGGTCGTTTTGTCCGTGGCGGTGCGCGATGCTCGTCGAGCGACAGAAAATCAAAACCCGCACAGACACCTTTTTTGACAGCGTATTGATGACGCATCGCGCACCAACACGAATAATTATTTTTCTCCACTGCCGATTTTCTGGCACGGCTGCCCGCGGCACGCGACGAGGCCCCGGAACAACGCGGCGTTTTGGCGGAAGAAATTCGCGGCGAACCGGGCGCGGGACCGGTTGGTGACGCGGACGCTCCGGCGCGGCGGTTGGCACGTGCTGCGCATCTGGGAGCATGAACTGGCGGGGAAGAACGATGCGCGCTTGGTGGCGCGGCTTTGGAAGGCGCTTGAGTTTTAGGGACGCACTCGGCCGCTCGACTTGAGCTTTGGCGATCGCCGGTCCGCTCAGTCAACCGGCTTGCGTGGAATTTTCTCTTCCAACATGGACGCATGGTAGATGAACGCGGCGAGGATGGTGGAGGCTTGTTTCAGGTCGTCGGCTTGAATGCGGTCGAACACGTCGGCGTTCGAGTGGTGGGTGCGCGTCCAGTAATCCAGCGGGTCCTGGATGAACTGGAAGCCGGGCAGGCCGATGCCGTCGAACGATTCGTGATCGGTGCCGGCGGTTTTGCCAAAGGTCAGCGTTTCCGCGCCCAGGCCGGAGAACGGCTGCAGCCATTTGCGAAAGAGCGGGCGGACCGATTCGTTGCCCTGCATGTAAACGCCACGGATTTTGCCCGTCCCGTTGTCGAGGTTGAAGTAGGCGGAGAACTTCTCGTATTCGGCCGTGCGCACCAGTTTCCTGGTCACGGCATTGGTTGCCGCCGGTGTCGTCACGCGCGGCATTTTGCCCTCCTCGCGCGGTGAGCGCACGGCGGCCACATTGGTCATGTTGGTGTAGTAACCGAAGTGTTTCGCCACATAGGCCCTTGAACCGAGCAGGTTCTGTTCTTCGCCGCTCCAGAGTCCGATGCGGATAGTGCGGCGGGGCTGAAAGTTCAGCGCCTTGAGAATTCGCACCGCCTCCATCGTGGCGGCTACACCCGCGCCGTTGTCGGTGGCACCGGTGCCGGAATGCCAGGAGTCGAGGTGCGCGCCCAGCATCACCACTTCCCCTTTCAAATCGCTGCCGGGAATTTCCGCGATGGTGTTGTAAGCCATCGGATCCTCGAGGTGGTATCGAACCTGAAGATCGACGGCCATCTTCAACTTCTCGCCGTGCCGGATCATCCGGACGAGACGGTTGTAATCTTCCGTGGCCAGAGCGATCTGCGGGGGCATGACCGGCGCGTTGGTGGCCCACGGCTGGCGCGACGCCGGGGCCGGGGAGTTGGTGCCGGCCGGGGGTGCGAGTGGAACCGACGCCTGTTCGACGAACAGGGTGCCTCCGTCTCCTTGCGAACTCGGAGTGACCACGAGCGCCGCGCCCTCGCTCGTGACAAAGGACAGGGCGCGGCCGGATGGCAGAGCGGCCGAACTGTTGGTGCGTTGCGCCGCGCCTGCATCAGCCTTCGCGGTGTTGGTGGTGGCCGGGGGGTTCTTGGGGGTGACGGTGTTGGTCGGGGCGATGTTGCTTTTGGGGGCGGCCGTGTTGGTGGACGGGGGATTGATCGGGGCCGACGACCGGCCCGGGGTGAAGGGCCGCGTGTCCGTCGGTCCGGCGTTGGCCATGCGCAGGAGGTTGGATTCGCCAATGCGACTCGCAAGCGGCTCGAAACGCAGTTTCACCTCGCGCGTTGAATCCATCAGAACAATCGCGCCTTTGAGGCGGCCTTTGTATTTGTCCAGGTCCCCCTCCGTCTTCGCCTCGAACAAAATCACTTCGGCAGAGATTGGCTGGGCCAGGCCGGGGGTCCACGCTTTCGGCGCGGCGATGAGCGGGAAAGCCTGCGGCTCGATCACCTGCGCGGAAAATCGTTGCAACGACCATCCCCGTCCGAACGGTCCCCACGCTTCAAGGTGCGCGTTGGTCAGGCCCCAGGTTACCAGCGTGTCGCGCGTCCAGGCGTTCGCGCGGCGGAGATTGGGCGAACCGGTGAGGCGCGGCCCGATCACGTCGGTAAGATAGCTCAGGGTCTTCATCACCTCGGAGCGGTTCAATCCTTCGTCGCGGATGCGGGCGATGGGATCGCCGCCGGATTGGTTGAGAGGCGGGACGGCGTTGGTGGCTGGCGCGGCTCCGGATGGAACGGTCGTCGCGAAGAGCGCGCAGCCAAGCCCGGCGGCAAGAAGAAAATTCTTTAACACATATCTCATAATTTATCTCTCTGGTTGGCGAAGCCGCAGGAGATCGGTGGAGCATGGAGACATGCGCGCCTGAATCAAGCCGTAGTTGGCGAATCGTTGGCGTGGTCCCGAAACTTATGCGGGAAGACCGGGCAAGTCGCGGCGGCTTCGGTTGCGTCAAGGAAGCTTGAGATAGGCTTGGGCCAGTTCCTCACCCAGCAGCAACGTTCCCTGCGTGCCGAAATGCAGCCGGCCATGCGGCAGTTGTCCCGTCTTGACGATGAAGACCCGCTGTTCGGACTGGGCCATGGTGTTGAGGGAAGTGTTCATGGCCTCGATATTTTTCCAGATGGCGCGGGGATGTTGCTCGGAAATGAACCACGGAAGCGCGGGTTGCTTGAGGTCGAGGCGGACCTGAGTGATGAGATCCTTCATCCAGGCGGCGTACTTTTGCCGATACGGTCCGAAGTAAGTGTCGTTCTCCCCGGCGTGCCAGAAGACACCTTCCAAGGTGCACTCGTATCCCTGCCGGGTCAGGTCTTCGACCGACTCGCGGAGGAACGCGATGAATTTCGGATAAAGATCACGCCGGCTTTCGGGCGACCCCCGGGGAAACCAGTCCGGGCCCTGGGCGCCGCTGTGGGTGAATTTGACAATGGCAACCCCCTCCTTGGCGCCAATCGATTTCCGGAGGCGAGCGCCGAAGCTGAGTTCCGGTCCGAAGTTGCCGAGATAGTCCACGGGGCCCAGGGGTTCCCATGACCGGGAAGCTTTGACACCGCCGCCGAGAGAATGGCGAAAGAGGACATTCTCCTGGGCCTGGCCGAGCGGCTCGAATCCAGCAGACTGGGAAATCTCCGGGATAAACGAATCTTCGCCCTCCGCGTTCCGCTGGCCGGCCAGCACGAACAGACGCACGCGGGATTTCCCGGTGAGGGGCAGCCCATTTTTGAAGGCGCGCTCTTTGGTGGCCGGCGCCCGGCCGATGCTCCGAAGGTAAGCCGCGGTGAAGGCCTCGCCCATCTGCAACTGTCCCTGGGTTCCAAAGTGATAATGCGGCTGACCGCTGCCCATCACTTCAAAAGCCAGATGCGAGGTGGGCACCCAGTGGAGCAGCGGGTCCGCCTGCAACACCTTGTCCTGTTGCTGTCGGAGAACGGCGAGGTTGTGGCGATTGTCCATGCCCCAGATGCCCTTCTCGCTGACCTCGGCGATGAACCATTTCAACTCGGGCGCGCGGAGATCCTTCCGGAGCTGTTTGATCAACTGATTCAGACCGGCCGAGTAATTTGTACCGAGATTGCGATCAAGCATGTCGTTTTCCCCCTGATGCCACATCACGCCCTCGAGCCGGTATTTGACTCCGCGCTTTTCCAGTTCCTGAAGCGCTTCCCGAATCAACTGGAGAGTCCGGGGATACAGTTTCTGGCCTTTGTCGGGCGCTTCTGGATTCCAGTCAAAAGCGACGGTGGTGCCACCGACGGCGGACTTGATGATGGCCAAGGGTGAATCGTCATGTTTTTTGAGAAGCCGCGCGAACGTCAGTTCGGAGCCAAACGAACGGAGAGGTTGCAGCGGGCTCCAGCCTTTGAACGCATCCTGACCGGCGGGTGCAAGAGTGCAGTAGAGAACATCGGGCTGCGGTGCGCCCGCTCCTTTGAACATCGGGAAATCGTCAATCCGCTCCGGCCGGGCATCGGCACCCTCCATGTTCGACTGCCCCGCAAAGATGAAGACCTTGACGGGCTTCGCCGGATCCGCCGGCGCGGCCAACAGTGAAGTGCCGGCCAGAATCAGAACAAGGAGGATGCCCATGGAGATGTTGACCGGGCTAACTTTGGTGAGCCGCTGTTTTGTGAGTTCAAGCATTTGCCGGGATGCTGTTGTCTTTCGTTCTGCTTGTCCAGCCCCGGTGGAAAGGAGGGGTGCAGCCAGACCTTGACCAATGGGTTTCCTGACTACCTCAGACGATTGCCACGCTAATATCCCGCAGACAGCCCATCCTTCCGCGACTCGGTCGCGCCGAAATAGACATGATTCGAGCCGTCCCAGCGGATGGCCTGGTAGCCGCCGAACGCCGCGGTTGAAGTCTTGCCAAGCTTGTGGCCGAGGTCGCGCAGACCAGCCAGTGTCTTTTCACTGAAGCCATTTTCCAGGTTGCTCACGCCGCCGTCGGTCATCCTTGTGCCGCTCGGTTCGCTTGAGCCGGTGTGGTAAATCCGCGGGGCGTCGCCCGCTTCCTGAAGGTTCATGCCGAAATCAATCTGGTTCACGAGCACTTGCACGTGGCCCTGCGGCTGCATGTCGCCGCCCATCACGCCAAAGCTCATCCACGGTTTCCCGTCACGCGTGACAAATCCCGGGATGATCGTGTGGAAGGGGCGCTTGTGCGGAGCGTAAGCATTGGGATGCTTGTCATCCACCACGTTGAAGGCCTCACCCCGGTCCTGAAGACAGAATCCGAGTCCGTCCGGCGTCATGCCGCTGCCCATGCCGCGATAATTGCTCTGAATGAGCGAGACCATGTTTCCCCGGCTGTCGGCGACGGTCAGGTAAATGGTGTCACCGCCCAGACCAGGATTGCCCGGCTCGTAAGCGGCGGCGGCCTCATTCAGGCGGATCAACTTTCTGCGCGCGGCGGCGTATTCCTTGGAAAGCAGTTGCCCGACCGGAATCTGGGCGAACGCCGGGTCGCCGTAAAACCGGGCGCGGTCCTCGAAGGCGAGCTTCTTCGCCTCGATGAACACGTGCATGTATTCCACGCTGCCGAAGCCCATTTTCCTGAGATCGTACCCTTCCAGAATGTTCAGCATCTGAAGCACGGCCATGCCCTGGCCGTTCGGGGGCAATTCCCAAACGTCGTAACCACGATAATTCGTCGAGACCGGCTCGACCCACTCGGACGTGTGGTCGGCAAAATCTTTCCCGGTGAGGAAGCCCCCGTTGGTTTGCATGAACGCGGCGATGGTGCGTGCAATGCCCCCACGATAGAACGCATCCCGGCCGCCGTTGGCGATTTTCTCCAGGGAGTTGGCGAGTCCCGGGTTCTTGAAGACCTCACCTTTGCGCATGGCACGGCCACCGGGAAAATAGGTCTCCTTGAAATTCGGATACTTCGCCTGCGGGCTGCCGGGGCCGGGCCAGTCGGCGGCGATGACTTCGCTGACGGGAAATCCCTCGCGCGCGTAGGCAATGGCCGGAGCGAGCAGCGTCTTCATCGGCAACTTGCCGAACTTCCCGTGCAATGCGAACCATCCATCCACGCAGCCCGGAACGGTCACCGGCAACGGCCCGTAGGACGGGACTTTCGTGAGTTTCTCTTTTCGGAAGTGATCGAGCGTGAGCGAATAGGGCGAGCGGCCGCTCCCGTTGAGACCGTGAAGCCGCTGCGACCGGGCGTCCCACACGATCGCGAAGAGGTCGCCGCCGATCCCGTTCCCGGTGGGTTCCATCAGGCCGAGGGTGGCGTTGGCCCCAATGGCGGCGTCCACGGCGGTGCCGCCCTGCTTGAGAATGTCGAGCGCGACCTGCGTGGCGAGCGGTTGACTGGTGCAGGCCATCGCGTGCGGCGCAATGGTCTCGGAACGCGTGGCAAACCCGTTCGCACCCTGACGGTGGGCGGCGAACGTGGACGTGGTCAACGCCAGCAGGGCGCTGACGAAAAATGAACCGGGCTTCATCGGCGCATTGTGGCCAACACCGGGGAATGGTCAAGCGACCCTGCGATCCGCGACGCGCACCTGCTCGGCACCAGGGCAAAGCCCCCGGACTTCATGCACCCGTGACCTGGTGAATCCGCCGGATTGCTCGGGACGTTTTTTACGTTGGAAATCCCGGCCCGCGAAATATCATCCATCCACTGTATGCGTTGTTCGTTTTTCATTTTTTTGTGCGGACTCCTTTTGACCGCCTGTGCGGGGCCCAAGATCACTCCGCCCCGCGAACCCGCTCCTGCGAAGGTCACCCGCCCCATCATCACCGCCACCAATGACACGCTGACCATCTCCCCGGGCACGTCCATCCTGGGAAAAATCACCTCCTTCAACGCCGCCGGACGATTCGCGGTCATCACCTTCACGGTGGGAAAAATGCCCTCCCTGGGTCAGGTGCTTAATGTTCACCGCGGCGGGCTCAAGGTCGGCGAAGTCAAGATCACCGGTCCGGCGCGCGACACCAACACCGTGGGGGACATCGTCGCGGGCGAAGTGAAGGTCGGCGATGCAGTGCGGGTGAATTGAAAAGGAACGACGCTTCCGGCGGGGAGCGCCAGTCTCCGACCCGGCCCGCCGGCGTGAAGTGATGGACAGAATTTCGCTCCTCTCCCCGGCACCGTTCCCTTGAAAACGCCCGCCCGGAAGACTCCGTGCTTTTCCCACGCCGGGTCGGAGACCGGCGCTCCGGCCCGGTTCAGCTCGCCGCCTTGGCGGTCTTGGGGGCCGCCTTCTTCTGGTAGGGCGAATGGAGATTGAAATAAATTCCGCACAATGGCAGCTCGTGCTCCGTCTGGCTGAGGATGATCGTCACCTGCTTGTCCAGCGCGATGCCGTGCCGCAGATGCGGGCCGCGATTCTGGTAGGCCTTGATCGCCTTCTCCATCAGCGACTGCAGCGAGGTTTCAAAATCCTCCGGCACCTTGTCGATGCAGATCACATAACGGTCGTAGGCCCGGAGGGCGTCGGCCATTTCGTGTTTGAAAGTTTCTACAGTCACGGAGCGAAGGTAGGAGCGGGCCGGGCAAAGTTCAAAGTCAAAATGTTTCCCGCGCCAGAGCGCGACCAGTCCCCGTTCGCCGCGCGTGCGGCTGGGGGGAGGCTGCGGAATTCATCGGCGTCCGCCGGCTCATTGGGTCAGGATCCGGACAAATCCCTGCCGGGCCGACAGGAAGGTGGCGGCCGGAATCAGGATGGTTTTCAAGGCCCCGTCCCCGGTGACATTGGTGCAGGTCTGCCAGTTGGTTCCCGCAGCCAGGCTGGTGCGGCATTGGACGGCGTGGGTGAAACCGGGCTGGGATTGGAACTGAATTTGCAAGGCGCCGCCGGGAGCTTGCGGGTGGAGCAGGGTGATGGGGATCGCGCTCTCGAAAAAACTCACGGTCGCCCGCGCCGTAGCGGTTATAGGCGACGGCAAATTACTGGCCTGCCACGTCTGGCGTGCCGGAATCGGCCGGGATGAAAAGGGCGTTGGTGGCGTTCGGAATGAACAGACCGTCGCCCGCCTTGTACCATTCCCAGATGAGGGGGACGCTGCTGGTCGGGCCGGCCAGCAGGACGACATTGCTGCCGGGTTGGTTCGTCTGGCTGAGGGGATGCAAGCTGATGACCGTCGGGTCGCCGATGCCAAAGCTGACTTGATCGAGAAATCCCGCGTCGAGTCCGTTTCCGATGCTGTCATCCTTGGAGTAGGTCTAGGTCAGCGTGTGCAAACCGGGGCCGAGCGAAAGGGCGAACTGTTTCCAGCCGGGATCCTCGGTGAGGGCCGCCGCCTCGTTGCCATCCAGATAAAATCGCAGCCAGTCGTAGCCCGACTCGCTCGAAACTTTCCACCAAAAAGTCAGCGTGCCCGGGCCGGTCACCTCGGTGGCGATCCATGATTCCTGGCTGTCGTCGATGGCTCCGCTCTGGGCGGCGGACACGTTGTCATGGACGTAGGTGGCCTGGGTGAACCAGGGCGCGTCGCCGCCGGTCGTCTAGACGAGGGTAGGGGCGTTGAGCGCGGCGCCAAACGGGTCGGCGGCCTGACCCGACCGGATGGCCGCGCCGGCCAGGGCCAGCAGCAGGCAGGTTCGGGCAAAGATTTTCGAGAGGGCAAAGACTCGGGTGATCATGACTGGACTGGCGTACATGGAAATAATTCTCACGGCAATTCCTTTATCGGCAGAACGCGGGGGAAGTAAAATCAATCTTGGCCCGAACTCCGTGGCCGGAATCGCGGCCGGCCAGTGGCGCGGCCGTCCCGGCTGTGTGCTCGGGCGTCTCGCCCGTGAAATGGAGTGGAAAAATGCGACGAGGGCGTCGCCTTTATCCTTCGGCGACGAAGGTGTCGCCGCCACCCTCCTCCTCCGCCCGCTTCACCTTCTGCCGCGCGCCGAACAACGCCGTGCCGACCCGCACCAGCGTCGCTCCCTCCTCGATCGCCACCTCGAAATCCCCGCTCATGCCCATGCTCAACTGCAAGAGCGGTGCGCCGAGAATTTCATCACAGCTCTCCTTCAACTCGCGCAGCCGGCGGAAGACCGCCCGCGCCCGCTCCGGTTCCGGCGACCATGGGGCGATGGTCATTAGGCCGTGAATTTCGATTTTCGGGAAAGCGTTGATCTGCTCCAACTCGGCGAGCAGGCGGTCGGGCGTGAAGCCGAACTTCGTCGCCTCGCCGGCCACGTTCACCTCCAGCAGCACCGGCATCGACTTGGCGGACTGGCCGGCCCACTTGTTGATTTCCTCCGTGAGCGCCAGGCTGTCCACGCTCTCGATCATCGAGAAGCACCGCACCGCGTCGCGGCATTTGTTCGACTGCAGATGGCCGATGAAATGCCAGTGCAGCCGTCCGGGGCAGAGCGAAATTTTGATCTTCCCCTCCTGCACCTTGTTTTCACCGAACAACGTTTGGCCTGCCTCGGCGGCGGCGCGGACGGCTTCCGGCGGCTGGCCCTTGCTCACGGCCAGGAGCGTGACCGAGGCGGGATCACGGCCCGCGCGCGCGCAGGCGGCGGCGATGCGTTGCTGGATGGCGGATAAATTCGCGGCGAAATCCATACCGCCAGAATCCGGGAAGGAACGCGGAATGACAAGCCCGCGCAGACACTCAACGATTCCTTAAAAAAACTTTCCCAGGCAACTGCCGGACCAGCCGCTTCATCTCCAGACTGAACAGCGTGGCCGAAGCGGTCGAGCTCGGCAGGCCGCTGTGCCGGATCACTTCGTCGATGCTCCGCTCGCCGCCGCCCAGCGTGTCATAAACTTTCCGCTCGTTCTCGGAAAGTTCGAGCGCGGGCAGCACCCCGGTTTCATTGGGCGCGGGCGGGCGGTTGGTCTGCGGAAAGAGATATTCGAACTCGCTCAAAATGTCCTCCACGCCCTCGCAGAGCTTCGCACCTTTCTTGATCAGCTCGTGGCAGCCCTTGCTGCGCGGCGAGTCGATGCGGCCCGGCACCGCGAAAATTTGCCGGCCATATTCCGTCGCGAAATTCGCCGTGATGAGCGCACCGCTCGTCAGGTTCGCCTCGACCACAACGGTGCCGAGCGTCATGCCGGCCACGATGCGGTTGCGGATGGGAAAGGATTGTTTGTCCGCCGGGCGGTTGAACGGAAACTGGGTGATGACCGCGCCGCTGGCCGCGATGCGCTCGAAGAGTTCGGCGTTCTCCGGCGGGAAGACGAGGTTGATGCCGGTGCCGAGCACCGCGATGGTGCGGCCCTTCGCGGTCAGCGCGCCCTGATGCGCCGCCGTGTCGATGCCGCGCGCCCCGCCGCTCACCACCGTGACGCCGACGTAGCCGAGTTGGTAGGCGAACTTGCGCGCGACTTCGATGCCGTAGTGCGTGGTCTGCCGCGAGCCGACGATGGCCACGCCGTTCTTGTCCTTCGCGGTGAGCGCGCCTTTCACGTAGAGAACAATCGGCGGGTCGTAAATCTGCCGCAACGATTCGGGATACACCTCGTCCGCCTGCGTGAGCACGTGGCAGCCGAAATCCTCGATGCGCTTCAACTCGGCGGCGAGGTCGATGGTTTTTTCCCAACTGGAGATGGCCTCGGCGGTGTCCGCGCCGATGCCGCGCACCTGAAGCAGTTGCGACCGGGAGGCGCGGAGAATGGCGGGGGCGTCGCCAAAATGTTCGAGGAGTTGCCGTACGCGGACGGGGCCGACGTGTTCGACAAGGTTCAAGGCGATGAGTGCTTCCTTGGAATCCATGCGGGTTGAAATAGCGGAACCATCCGGTCGTCGCAAGCTTTAGCGCGGGGAAA
>SIBH01000104.1 GCA_009695285.1 Pedosphaera sp. | reverse complement strand
AGCCCAAAAGAGGCGGCCCGCCGCAGGGGTGTTGTTTTCCAGATACGATTAGAAAATCTTCAATCCGTATTTCCGGGTGAGGTCATTAATCTCGTTGGAGTTTAGGCTGTTGTAGCGCGGGTTCTGGGAAAAGCGGCTTAGATTTTTCATAGGCCACATCGAAGGCGTAGATGTAAACCACCTCGCCGACGTAGCGATGGCTTTTCGCCGGTGCGGCGTGGCGGGTGGGTTTTTCGGGTGATGGATTCGTGGCACTCATAAGACTGCGCGAAGATAGCCCAGGACCGCGCGAAACGACGAGCGATGGAAAATTACCCCGGAGCGCGGGCGGTCCCTCGCCCGCAGCGCGTGGCCATTCGGCAAGGCGCTGATGAATTTCGGAACATCTCACCATCACCGCGCTGCGCCCGGGGACCGGCCGCGCTTCGCCTGACGCTTGTTTTCCAGCGCAACCCTTGCCATCATCCGCCTCCGAAACAAAACACCTTCATGCCCCGCGAATCCCAGGCCGCCAAAACCGTCCGCGTCGGAAAAATCATCGCCGGCCTGCGCGCCGCCTATCCGGACGCGCATTGCGAACTGAATTACTCCAACCCGCTCGAACTGCTCATCGCCACGATTCTCTCCGCGCAATGCACCGACAAGCAGGTCAATCTCGTCACCGCCGATCTCTTCAAAAAATATCGCTCGGCGGCGGACTTCGCCCAGGCCGACCCGGTGGAGTTCCGCCATGACATCCGGCGTATCGGCCTTTATCGCAACAAGGCGAAAAACATCCAGTCTGCCTGCCGCGTCCTCATCAAACAGCACGGCGGCCAGGTGCCGCGCACGATGGAGGAACTAGTCACGCTCGACGGCGTGGGCCGCAAGACGGCGAACGTCGTTTTGGGAAACGCCTTCGGCCTCAATCACGGCGTGGTGGTGGACACGCACGTCGCGCGGCTTTCCACCCGGCTCGGGCTGACGCCGGAGAAGACGCCGGAGAAAATCGAACTCGCGCTGCAAAAGCTCGTGCCGCAGTCGCAGTGGACGCTCTTCAGCCATTGGCTGATCTGGCACGGACGCCGGCGGTGCTTCGCGCGCAGTCCCGACTGTGCGCAGTGCGAAATCAAAAACCTGTGTCCCTCCGCCGGGCAGGTGTGATTTCATGGCGTCGTGACTCCGGCGAATATCGACCACTGGGTGCGGCTCGACTCCGGCCCCGGCGCTCCCGCGCACAACATGGCCGTGGACGAGGCGCTGCTCGAAGCCGCGCCGGCCTTGGGCCAGCCGGTGCTGCGCTTCTACGGGTGGACGGAGCCGGCGGCCACGTTTGGCTACTTTCAAAAAATTTCCGAGATCGAGCGCGTCACGCGGCTGCGTCCGCTCGTGCGCCGTCCGACCGGCGGCGGCCTCGTGCCGCACGACGCGGACTGGACCTACAGCCTGGTCTTCCCACCGGCACACGCGTGGCACGCCTTGCGCGCGACGGAAAGTTACGAGCGGGTGCATCAATGGCTGCGGGCGGCCTTCGCGCGGCTCGGCGTGGCGGCGGAACTCGCGCCCTGCTGCCGCAAGGAAATTCCCGGCCAATGTTTCGCGGGCCACGAGAAATCCGACCTGCTCTGGCACGGACGCAAAATCGCCGGGGCCGCGCAGCGCCGCACGAAAACCGGCCTGCTCATCCAAGGCTCGGTGCAGCCCCCGCCCGGCGCGGACCGGCACGACTGGCAGCAGGCGATGGGCGACGCGGCGCAAACGGACTGGGGCGCGCACTGGGAACCGTGGGAAATTTCCGGCGCGCTGGCCGGACGCGTCCGCGAACTGGTGGAAACAAAATATGCCCGCGCGGATTACAACCGGCGGCGGTGAACGATGAACACCTCCGCCTATGGCTGGTTGATGCTCGCCGGAATCATCGTCAGCGTATTTTTCTGGTCACGCCTGGCCCAGCGCGACGACCGGCTGCTGCTCGTCTATGTCGCCGCGCTGCTCGGCGCGTTTCTCGGCGCGAAGGCGGTCTATCTGCTCGCGGAAGGCTGGATCGACTGGCCGCAGCCCGACCGCTGGCGGCGGCTCCTGACCGGCAAGACCATCCTCGGCGGGCTGCTCGGCGGTTACGCGAGCGTGGAGATCACCAAGCGGCTCGTCGGCTACCGGAGCGCGACGGGCGACTGGTTTGCCCTGATCGTGCCGGTGGGGATTTTGTTCGGCCGCGCGGGCTGCTGGCTGCACGGCTGCTGCCTCGGCCACGTTTGCGCGGCGTCGTGGTTCACCCTGAAGGACGCGGCGGGCGTGGAGCGCTGGCCGGCGGTGCCGGTGGAAATTCTCTTCAACGTCGCGGCCCTGCCCGCGGCCCTGCTCCTGCGCTGGCGAAAAATTTTACCCGGCCAGCATTTTCATCTCTACCTGATCGCCTACGGAATTTTCCGGTTCGCGCATGAATTTTTCCGCGACACGCCGCGCCTCCTCGGGCCGTTGAGCGGCTATGCGCTGGCGGCCCTGGCGACGGCGGGGCTGGGGCTGGCGGGTTTCATTTTGCGGCGGCGTGCGAATGGTCTGCCCAAGCCGGGTTGAAGCCGTAACCATGCAGACAAAAAAACGCGCAACCACGGATGGACACGGATCACAAGCCTGAACGGCCTGGCCCTGGCCCTTCCCCAAATGGCGTGCCTGCTCCCGACCGGACGAACGAGATTCCATCCGTGTTGATCCGTGTCCATCCGTGGTTAAAAATATTTTCGCCACTGCATGGTTACGGTTGAAGGCCGCCGCCCCAAAAGCTTCCGCCGAATTCTGCGCTTTATCTTTGAGCGGCGTTGCGCCACCGTCTGCGCTGATGGATTCAAAAACACTGGCCCTGCTTTGCCGCGATCTGGCGGACAACAAAAAAGCGGAAAATATCGTCGTGCTCGAGGTGAGCCGGATCTCCTCGATCACGGATTATTTCGTGCTGGTCTCCGCCTCGAGTGAGCCACACCTGCGCGCCATCGCCGGCGAGATCACCGACAAGCTGCGCGACGAGCACGGCGAACGGCCGCGCGCCATCGACGGCACCCTGCAAACCGCCTGGATGGTCCTAGATTATTTCGACGTGATCGTCCACGTCATGCGCGCCGACGTGCGCGAGCGCTATGATCTGGAAGGTCTCTGGGGCGACGCGACCCGGGTCAAGCCGACCAAGACAGGCCCGCCGCGTGCCAAGGTGAAAAAGACGCGGGGCAGTTAGTTGCTTCGCTCCGGCGTGGCCGCCGAGATGCGGGCTATCTCATCGACCACTTTTTGGAAACCTTCGAGGCCGGTGGAGGGGATGATGATGGTGTCGCGGCGTCCGCCCACGTCCTCGGTCACGCGCAGAAACCGGCCGCGCGGATTTTCCTTGAGCGAGATGAGGAACAGCTTGCGCTCGACCTAGATTTGTTCGGTGTGGAGCGTTTCTTCGGTGACGGCCGGCTTGTGGCCCGGATCACCGTGGAAAGAACCGGTGGAGGGTGAATGATCGTTCATGACATTTCCCATGGGAAGTTCCGCAAAGGTGTATGCGGAGCAAACGCACTGACTCGCCCGGCCGGCAGGATTGTCAACCCTTGAATTTGGTGGCGCCGGCGAAGCGCAGGGAGTCCGCCGGATTGGTGGCACGCCAGCAATAGACGACCACGCCGATCAGGACGATGAGGTTCATCGCCTGCGACGCGCCATGCCAACCCCGAAACGAAGCCGTGGCCTGCAGGCGCTGGGCGGGGGTGCTGGCCGGGCTATATTTGACCAGGCGCAGGCTTTTCAGTTTCGGCTGCACCCAGAAACCGCCCAGCAATCCCAGACAGAGAATGCCGCCCAACAAGGCGGCCGTAAATTTGTGAGGATTCCGACCGAGATAAAGCCACTCGGCCAGCAGATGCACCACGGCGATCAGCGCACAGACAAGTTGCCAGTGGAAATAGCGCGCGATCACAATCTGGGCCACACCTCCGGAAAAGTAGGGGTAATTATCCCTGAGCAGATCCCGCATCTCCGGGGAAAAAAACGCCGGGCCGGCTCCGAACGTGAAGAAGAGCGTCGCGCCCAGCCAGATGGCGGCGTTCATCACTCCCACAAATCGCAACACGAGAAGCACCGGCGAAGTCTAGTGGGGGAAGGAATGGAAGCCAAGCGGGGATTGCCGCCATCAGGCACTTTCGGAAATCAGCCGGAATCCGGGGGCGCTGGTCCCACGGCAAGGGCAGCAGGGCGCGGACCAGCGTTTCGCATGCGCTGCTGCACACTGAGGGCGGGACGGTCGCTTAGGTCGGCTCAACCTCCGAGTTATACGCCCCATTGCGCGAGGCCCGCCAAAAATTCTCATGGCTCGCCGCGATGGAATTCAACAAGTCGCTCAAACCATCGCTGGCAAGAGAAGGTTGTCACGTCAACCGCGGGGCATTGGCTCGTCAAAGCGCAGATAAACGCATTTCAAATACTGCGCCTCGGCAAAAGTGGCCGGATGATCCGGCGGATGCCCGGTGGTCCGCAGTTCCTCGAATGTTCGCCCCGCCGCCCGTGCCGCTGAGCGCACCGCTTCAAAAAACTCCGGCGCACTGACGTGTGCCGAGCAGGAAGCCGCCACCAGCACGCCACCGCGCGAAAGCAACTGGATGCCGTCGGATGCCAACCGACCGTAGGCCGCCATGGCACGGATGCGCTCCGCCTCGCGTTTCGCCAGCGACGGTGGATCGAGAATGACGAGATCAAACTTTCGCGCGGCGTCTTTCCCCAGCCAGTCGAACACGTCCGTCTGCACCGTCTCATGCCGGCAAGCGGCCACGTTTGGATCGGACTGGCTCAATGCGAAGTTCCGCCGCGCGCTTTGGAGGGCGTGCGTGCTGATGTCGAGATCCGTCACGGACTTCGCCCCGCCCCGCGCTGCGTAGAGCGAGAAGCCGCCGGAGAAGCTGAAGGCGTTCAGCACGTCGCACCCGCGCGCCAGCGATTCGACGAGCCGCCGGTTCTCGCGCTGGTCGAGGAAAAATCCGGTCTTCTGGCCGCGCAACACGTCGGCCTCGAAGCGCAGTCCGGTTTCGAGAAAGGTGACGCAGCCCTCCGGTTTTTCGCCAAACAGCACCTGGCCGTCCGTGAGGTGAAACTGCTCTTGCGCCACCTTCTGGATGTTGCGGCTCAGCCGAAGCACCAGCCGCTCCGGCTGCAATTCCGCTCGGATCAGCCCAGTGATTTCATCGAGGCGCGGGAACCATGCGGTGGTGTAAAGTTTCACGACCAGGGTCGGACCGTAGCGGTCGAGCACCAGGCCAGGCCAGCCGTCGCTCTCGCCGTTGATAAGCCGGAGGCCGTTGGTTCGCGCGTCGAAAAGACTCGCGCGCCGGCGGATGGCTTTGGAAAAATTTTCGTGCCACCACACCGCGTCGATTGTGACCGGCTTTCCAGCGTGGAGCATGCGCACCCGCAACGGCGAA
Organism: Pedosphaera sp.; assembly: GCA_009695285.1. Classification (GTDB taxonomy): domain Bacteria; phylum Verrucomicrobiota; class Verrucomicrobiia; order Limisphaerales; family SIBH01; genus SIBH01. The sequence goes on along the minus strand of SIBH01000104.1, from coordinate 5,101 downwards.
CCAGGATCGTAGAGGCCGACGGCGAGAAACTTGTCGTTACGGTCAAAGATGACGGCCAGTTCGCCGGCCTGCCCGTCCCGATTTTGCTCTCGGATGCTCTCGGCAAACAGCCACGGATGTCCGCCGCGCAAAATGGTTTCGGCGGTGGCCGTGACGCGCAGGCGCAGGCGTGGGGCGTTGGATGGCGTGGTCATGCGGGCGGCTGAAGATTGCAAATCCCGCCGCGGCTTGTCGAGGGCGCTCCGTCAATGCGACCTAAACATCCAACGACCGAAGACGGCGCGCCTCCGGGTTCGGAGTTCGATATTGGGTGTTGGATGTTCCCAGTCTGCCGCACCGGCAAAACGCGATTGACGCTCCTTTCGCCTTGCCCGCACTATCCGTCCTGCCGGATGGAGGTCACTCACCAGCCGGCACTCCCAAATTTTGAAATCGGAAACCTTATTATGAACCTCGATGCTCTCTACTCGAAACTGCTCGTCAAAACCAACGCCAAGCTCGCCCTCATCGTGCTCGATGGACTCGGAGACATCGCCACCCGCGACCAAAACGAAATGACCCCGCTCGAAGCCGCCGCCACACCGAACCTCGACGCGCTCGTCGCCGAGGGTGTCGCCCAGGGCCGCATGACGCCGGTTGCGCCCGGCATCACGCCCGGCAGCGGCCCCGGCCACCTCGCGCTGTTCGGATATGATCCGCTCGAATTTGAAGTGGGCCGCGGCGTGATCGAGGCGCTTGGCCTTGGTCTCGAACTCCGGTCCGGCGACGTGGCGGCCCGCGCGAATTTCTGCACGCTCAACGCCAAAGGCCTCGTCACCGACCGCCGCGCCGGGCGCATCGCCACGGAAGTGTGCGAACGGCTCTGCGCGCTGCTGGCGAAGAAGGTCAAAAAAATCGGTGACACCGAGGTCATCATCAAGGCCGGGAAGGAACATCGCTTCGTCGTGATCTTCCGTGGCAAGGGCCTTGAAGGCCCGTTGACCGACACCGATCCAAACCGCGAAGGACTGCCGGTCAGCACGGCGAAGCCGGTCAACGCGAAGTCGGCGAAACAGAAGAAGACGGCGAAGCTGATCGCGGACTTTTACAAGGCCGCGCTGCCGGTGCTGGCGAAGGAAAAGCCGGCGAACGGATTTCTGATGCGGGGCATCGCGCACCAGCCGGCGATCCCGACGTTCGAGCAGCGCTACGGACTGCGGCCGGCGGCGATCGCGGTGTATCCGATGTACAAGGGCCTCGCGCAACTGGTCGGCATGAAAAAGATCGAGGGGCCGCAGACCATCGCCGAGCAGTTCGAGCGCTACGCCGCCGAGTACGACAACTACGATTTCTTTTTCATCCACTTCAAATACACCGACAAGTACGGCGAGGACGGCAACTTCGCGGCGAAGGTGCAGGCGATCGAAGAGTTCGACGCCGCGCTGCCGATCCTGTTGAAGAAGCGGCCGGACGTGCTGGCCATCACCGGCGACCACTCCACGCCCTGCTCGATGAAAGGCCACTCGTGGCATCCGCAGCCGGTGCTGCTGCACTCGGCATGCAGCGGCTCGGACAAGCTGGACCGGTTCACCGAGACGGGCGCGAACGCCGGGTCGCTCGGTTTGTTCGAGGCGAAATTTTTACTGCGCCTGATGCAGGCCAACGCGAAAATGTTCGACAAGTTTGGCGCGTGACCGGCGCGCACGACGAAAAACAATTTTGTTTTTTTAAACAAATGTCTTTTCACCGCCACGGATTCCGTTTAGAAAAAGATCACATGAAAGCAAAAAATGGATTGGAGGTGAGAGCTTATGGCCAAAGCCAAAAAACCAGCCGCTAAGAAACCCGCCGCGAAAAAGAAAAAGTAACCCCTCCCCAATTCATCAGGATGGGAAGCCTGGTCACTTGTGGCCGGTTTTCCATCCTGTTTTTTTTATGGCCCGACTCGTCTTCGACATTGAAACCTCCCAACTCCCGCTGGACACCTTCGACGAGGCCCAGCTCGAATACCTCTTCCGCGACGCCGCGAAGCTCCCCGACCCCGCCGCCAGCGAAAAGCGCCGCGCGGAAATCCAGCAGCAGTTCAACCTCTGGCCCTTCACCGCCCGCGTCGTCTGCATCGCCATGCTCAACGCCGAGTCGGCCCGCGGCCAGACGCTCTACCTCGCGGACGATTTCGAGGGGGAGGACGCCCCGGACGGCCCGGTCGAGTTCGTGCAGTGCGTGGACGAGGCGGAGCTGCTCACCGCCTTCTGGGACGTGGCCAGACATTACGACAGCATTGTGACCTTTAACGGGCGCGGTTTCGACGTGCCGTTCATCTACCTCCGCTCGGCGCAGCTCAATGTCCCGATCTCGCGCAAGGACTGGCTTGGCTACCGTTACGCCGTCGAGCCGCACTGCGATCTGGCCGAGCAACTGACCTTTTACGGCGTGAGCGGGCGGGACGGGGCGGCGCGCAAGTTCAACCTCGATTTTTACTGCAAGGCCTTCGGCATCGAGTCGCCCAAAAGCCACGGCGTGACCGGCCTGGATGTGAACACCCTCATGGCGGAGGCGCGCTACCGCGAGATCGCGGAGTATTGCCTGCGCGACGTGCGGGCCACCGTGCTGCTTTACCAGATGTGGAAGGAACGGCTGGCGGGAATCAAATGAGCACGCTGGTCTGTTTTGCGGTGCCGGAGGAGGCCGCGCCGTTCCGCCCGATCGCCGCCGCGTGCCCGGAGATCAAAATCCTCGTTCACGGCATGGGCCGGAAAAACGCGGAGCGCTCGTTTCGCGCCGCGCTCGCGGAGGAAAGGCCGGCGCGGGTTTTCACCTGCGGGTTTGCGGGCGGACTTGATCCCAGTCTGGCGGGCGGCGAGGTGGTTTTTTCCGCGGATGATGAAACGGCGCTGCGGGCCGCCGCCGCGAAGCCGGTGAAGTTTCTTTGCGCCGGGCGCGTGGCCGCGAGCGCCGCGGAGAAAACGGTGCTACGGGAGAAGACCGGCGCGGACGCGGTGGAGATGGAATCGGAAATCATTGCCACCATCTGCCGTGAGAAAAAAATCCCCTGCGCGACGGTGCGGGTGATTTCCGATACGGCGGATGAGGATCTGCCGCTGGATTTCAACCGGCTGATGACGCCGGAACTGAAACTGCATTCCGGAAAATTGGCGCTGGCGCTGGTGAAGTCGCCGGGGAAAATTCGCGGGCTGCTGAAGCTGCAGCGCCAGACGCGGGCGGCGGCGGAGAATCTGGCGCGCGTGCTGGCCCAGGTCACGGCGCGGTGATGCTGGCGCCGGCGGCGGGCGGTTCCTGGGGCGGCTCCTTCGATTTGCTTTTCTCGCTCCAAGTGATGAGCGCGGCCCCGACCATGATGAGCGCCACGCCGCTCCAGCGCAGGCCGGAGACCGTTTCCCGGAGGTAAAACTGCGCGGCCAGCGTGGTCAGCACAAAGCTGATCGAGGTCAGCGGCCAGAGGAAGCTGATGTCGCTCCGGCCCATCAGCAGGAGCAGGCCGATGAAAAAGAGGGTCTCAAAAAACACGCCGACGAGGATATTGCGGTTGGTGAAGCCGCTGCCGACCATCCGCAGCACGCGCGCTGCATGGAGCGGGCGTTCGCTATGGCGGGCGACGACTTCGTCGATGCCCTTTTTCAGAATGACCACGCCGATCGCCTCGAAGACGAAGGCGACGAGCAGGATGATGAGAATTTTTGCCATATCAAATCTGGTCGGCGGTCCCACGGGCCGCGCGCAGCCTCAAGGTGTGCCGTAGTTGGGAACGACCGCGCCCGAAAGCACGCGAAACCAAGTGCGGGCGATCAGGGCAAGCTTCTGGATTTTGCCCAGGCGCGTCGGCCGGGGGCCGAACACATTGAACTGCCGCGCCTCGAGCTTCTGCAACAGGCGCCAGTAAACCGAGCCCATTAGCTCCGCCGCCGCCATCGCGCGGCGGTCCTCCGTCGGCAGCGTCTCGCGGGCGAGCCGGTAAAAATCCCGCGCGCGCCGGGCAACCCCGGCCGCCAGTTCGCGGAAGCGGGGCGAGTATTCGCCGCGCAAAATTTCCTCCTCGGTCACGCGGTGACGTTTCAATTCTTCCAGCGGCAGGTAAATGCGGCCGCGCGCGGCGTCGGTCTGCACGTCGCGGAGAATGTTCGTCAATTGCAGCGCCTTGCCGAGATGGACGGCGTAGTCGCGGCAGGCGGGATTTTTGTAGCCGAAAATTTCAATACTCAACAGGCCGACGACCGAGGCGACGCGGTGGCAGTATTGTTCGAGGCCGGCAAAAGTTTCGTGGCGCTTGATGTCCAGGTCCATCTCGCAGCCGAGGATCAGTTCGTCGAAGAGTGCGAACGGAAGCTGGTGCGCGCGGATGACGGGCTGCAGTTCGCGGTTGACGATGAACTCGGGCGCCTGTCCGGCGCAGGCGCGGCGCACGTCCTCGCGCCAGGCGGCGAGCCGGGCGCGGCGTTCGGCCACGGGCGCGGCGTCCTCGTCGGCCACGTCATCGACCTCGCGGCAGAAGGCGTAGAGGGCCGACATGCCGTCGCGCTTTTCCTTGGGCAGGAGGACGAAGGCGAGGGCGAGGTTGCTCGCGCTTTTGTGGGTGATGTTCCGGCTCTGTTGCATCAGGACTTGGGCAGCTCATCGTCGGGGCGGACGGGCGGCAGGCCGCCGGTTTCCTGGAGGGTCGGATTGCGCGGCCGGTGTTCGCGGATGCGTTCCCGGCGCTTCTTGCGGACGCGGATGCGGTCTTCGGATTCGTCATCCGCCTCCACGCGCGGCGCCGGGGGGCGGGACTCGGCAGGCCGGTGGGGACGATGGGAAGGTTTACGGCGGCTGCGAAAAAAATAAACGAGCGAGAAGAGGATGACCGTGAGGATCAGGCCGCCGATCACAATCACCAGAAGGCTTGTCAGATTCGAGGTATACTGCGACGTCGGCTTGGTAAGCAGCAGATCCGTGCCGTCCACCTGTGCGAAAAAAATAAATGCTTTGCCCATGTTCAATTTTTCAGGCGGGTGGCGACGTTTCTTCTTCCGGGTCCGCCTCCGCGCCGATGTTCAGGCGCTGCATCCGGTAGCGCAGCGCGTGCCGGGTGATCTTTAGCTGATCGGCGGTCTTAGTCAAACTGAAG
>SIBH01000103.1 GCA_009695285.1 Pedosphaera sp. | reverse complement strand
GAACCGCTGGGCCACTTCCGCCCGGTTGCCCTCCTCCTGATCGTAGGCGGTCAGAATCCGTTCCCGCAAATCCAGTGAGAGTGTTTTCACGCCCAGAACGCTCCCACACCGCTTCCGAAATGGCTACAGTTTTATTTAATACGCTCTAGCTGGCGGCGGCGCGGGTGATCTCTTCTTCGCGCAGGGCGGCGAGGTGCGGCTTGGTTTCGATGAACGCGGCCTCCAGTTCGCGGATGAGCGGCAGCGCGTCCTGCACGGTGCCGGCGCGACCAACTTCCTCGAGCTTGCCGGAGAGTTCCACGATGCGTTTGCAGCCGAGGTTGAGGCTCATGCTCTTCAGCGCGTGCGCGTGGAAAGCGAGCTTCGGCGGGTCGGCGGCGAATGCCTCGATCTGCGCGATGCGAGCGGGAACGCTGTCGAGGAACAGCTCGATCAACTCGCGCAACATGCTGACGCCTTCGGTCGGCGGGATGTCGCGCAGTTCGGCCAGAATGGATTTGTCCAGCGCGTCGGCGGCCGGCGATTGATCCGGGCGATTGAAGTAAGTCGTGTCGAACTTGCGCGTCTTGGTCGGCCCCCAGCGTTCGAGCGCGGCCTGCAATTCACCCATGCGCACCGGTTTGGAAATGTAATCGTCCATGCCGGCGGTGAGACATTTTTCGCGGTCGCCCATGAGCGCGTTGCCGGTCATGGCGATGATGACGGGGCGTTTGTCGCGCGTCCAGCGGTGGCAGATCTGGCGGGCGCATTCGAGGCCGTCCATCTCGGGCATCTGCACGTCGAGGAAGAGCACATCGTAAACCTTGTGCTCGAGCGCGGTGATGACTTCGAGGCCGTTGGCGGCGAGGTCGGCGCGATAGCCGAGTTTGTTCAAAACGCTCAAGCCGACCTTTTGATTGATGGCGTTGTCGTCGGCGAGCAGCACGCGCAACGGCATCCGGCGGGAGAGACTGGAGTCCAGCGACGGCGTGGACGGCGCCTTTTTTTCGCGCTGCGACTGGACGCTCAACGCGCGGCAGAGGGCGTCGAGCAGTTGCGCCGGACGAATCGGTTTGTGGACGGAAACGGAAACGCCGAGTTCGGCCGCGCGCGGGTCGTCACTGCGCAAACGAACGGACGAGAGCAAGACGATGGGCAGGCGAAGGCCGCCGGTGATCTTGCGGATTTCACCGGCGAGCGTGAGGCCGTCCGCGTCGGGTATCTGCGCATCGAGCAGCACGACATCGAACGCCGGACTCCGGGTGATCAACTCGAGCGCCTGGGCGGCGGTGGCGGCACATTCGCAAGTCATGCCCCATTGTTCGGCGCGGTGCTTGATGACGCGCTGGTTGGTGGCGTTGTCTTCGCCGATGAGCAGGCGTTTGCCGGTGAGCTGTGGTTGCGCGGTCTGCCAGTTCGGCGGGGCGGTGGCGGCGGAGGCCTTGGTGGAGATCGTGAAATGAAACGCCGCGCCCTTGCCGGCGTCGCTGTCCACCCAGATGCGGCCGCCCATCAATTCGGCGAGGCGTTTGCAGATGGCGAGGCCGAGGTCCGTGCCGCCGTAATGGCGCGTGGTCGAAGCGTCCACCTGTTGAAATGATTTGAACAAGCGATGCTGGCGATCCAGCGCGATGCCGATGCCGGTGTCGCGCACGCAGAAGTGCAACAGCCATTGCTCGGGCAGGCGGATGAAATCGGTGTCGAGTTCGTGGCCGGGTTCGATGGCGCGCCGGCCATGCGCGGCGGGCGTGACCTCGATCACCACTTCGCCGTTCGTGGTGAACTTGACGGCGTTGCCGATGAGGTTGACGAGAATCTGGCGCAGGCGCGTGACATCGCTGACGAGGATCTTCGGGATCGAGTCGTCCACGGTGTAGGCGAGGTCCAGTTTTTTTTCGGCGGCGCGGGGCGCGAGGAGATCGAGCGCCTCCTCGATGCACGTGTGCAGTTCGAAGGGATGATGTTCGAGCTCGAGTTTGCCGGCTTCGATCTTCGAGAAGTCCAGAATGTCATTGATGATGGTGAGCAGGGCGTCGGCGCTGCTGCGGGTGGCCTCGACGTATTCGCGCTGCTCGTCGGTGAGTTCGGTGTCAAGGAGCAGCGAAACCATGCCGATGACGCCGTTCATGGGCGTGCGGATCTCGTGGCTCATGTTCGCCAGGAATTCGGATTTGGCGACGGTGGCGTCCTCGAGCTTCTGGTTGAGGCCGACGAGTTCGGTGTTGTTTTCGATGAGTTGTTGCTGGCTTTCGCGGAGGGCGCGATAGGCGGCGTCGCGTTGAACCTGGTTCAAATAGGCGCGCGAATGGTAGCGCAGGCGGGCGATGAGCTCGATGCGGTCGGGCAGCTTGACGAGATAATCATTCGCGCCGATGGCGAAGGCCTGACCCTTGACCTGCGGATTTTCGTTCGTGGAAAGGACGATGATGGGCGTGTCGCGCGTGGCGGGATTCGCGCGGTATTGACCGACGAGAGTGAGGCCGTCAATGCCCGGCATCACGAGGTCCTGCAAGATGACCGTGGGCTTGATGTGCGTGGCGACGTTCATCGCCTCGCGCGCGTCGGCGCAGTAGTGAAAATCAATGTCCGGCTCGTTCGCGAGCGCGCGGCGGACGGCTTCGCAAACCATCGCCTGATCGTCCACGAGCAGCACCATGACGTGGTAATCGGAGGACGGCGGGCGGAGGGCGGAGGGCGGAGTTCTGTCCTCTGGCTTCTGACTTCTGACCTCTGGTTTCGCGTCGGGCATCAAGGTTTTGTTTTTTGACCAACAACATTCACGAGCCGCGGGGCGATTTTGTCCAGCGCTAAAATCTCCCCGGCGGCCTGCAACTCCGCGGCGGCTTTGGGCATGCCGTACACGGCGCTGGTGCTTTCATCCTGCGCGATGGTGGGAAACCCGCGCGCCCGCAACGCCAGCAATCCTTCCGCGCCGTCGCGTCCCATGCCGGTGAGCAGCACACCGACGGCCGCGCCCTGCCAATGTTCCGCCACGCTTTTGAAAAAAAAATCCACCGACGGCCGGTACGCGCAGTCGGCGGCGGCGCGCGAATAGCCGAGCTGAGCCGCACGCGAAAGCACCAGATGATGATCGCGTCCCGCGAGCAGAACCTGGCCGGCGCGCGGCGGGTCGCCTTCCTCCGCGAGCCGGACGGACAACGGCGTGTGGCTGCCGAGCCATTGCGCGAGACCGGCGGCGAACTGCGCGTCCACGTGCTGGATGATGACCACGGCGGCGGCAAAATCCGCGGGCAGGCCGGACAGAACTTTCACCAGCGCCGCGGGCCAGCCGGCCGAGGCGCCGATCACGACGAGTTGCCCGGGTTGGGCTGGCCGGCCGTGCGCGGCCGCGGCCGGGCTGTGCGCTTTTTCCCACGGGTCGTCGGCGATCAGCCGGCGGATGGTGTCAACTTTGGCGAGCAACGCATTCGCGCCGTGAGAATCAGCCGCGTTGCCGAGGACCGGCGTGTTCACCGCGTCGAGCGCGCCCGCGCCCATCGCCTCGAAAACTTTCGCGGTGTGATCCGTCACACTGGCCGTCACGATCACGATGGCGCACGGGGTTTTCGCCATGATCCGCCGTGTGGCTTCGATGCCGTCCATGTGCGGCATGACGAGGTCCATCAGAATCAGGTCGGGCCGGCTGCGCTGGCAATGCTCGACGGCTTCCCGGCCGTCGCGCGCGGTCCAGACGACTTCGTGCCGGCCGTCCTGCGTCAGCACGCGGCGCATCGCCTCGATGGCGAGCAGCATGTCGTTGACGATGGCGATTCTCATAGACAGAGGACAGAGGACAGAGGTCGGAGGTCAGACGTCGGAGGTCGGACCTCTGACTTCTGGCTTCTGACTGCTGACTTCTGGTTCATGCCTCCGGTTCTCCGATCAAATCCTGCACGGCTTGCAGCAGCGTCTCGTCGTGAAAGCTGCCCTTCGTCAAATAGTAATCCGCGCCGGCTTCCAGTCCGCGCATCCGGTCTTCTTCGCGGTCCTTGTAAGAAACGATCATCACGGGCAGCGATTTGAGGTGCGCGTCCTTCTTAATCAACGTGGCGAGTTCGATGCCGTCCATGCGCGGCATGTCCACGTCCGTGATGACGAGATCATAAACTCCCGAGCGCACGGCGTTCCAACCGTCCATGCCGTCCACCGCCACGTCGGCGAGATAGCCGCGGCTGATGAGGAGTTTGCGTTCGAGTTCGCGCACGGTGAGGGAATCGTCCACGGCGAGGACGCGTTTGCGCTTTTTCGCCGGCGCTTCAATGCCCGCGCGCTGGACGTTCGCGAGCGTGCCGGTGGAGACGAGTTTCTCGATGGAACGAACCATGTCATCCACGTCCACGATCAAAACCGGCGCGCCGTCCTCCATCAACGCCGCGGCGCTGATGTCCTTCACCTTGCCGAGGCGCGCGTCGAGCGGCTGCACCACGAGTTCGCGTTCGCCGAGAAAACGGTCCACCACCACGCCGTAACGCGAGACACGATCCCCGAGCACGACGACGGACAACCCGTCCTCGGCCGGCTTGGGCTGGCCGCAATCCAACACCTGATGCGCCGTGAGCAAACCGATGCGCTGGCCGCCGAAGGCGAAGTGATGCCGGCCCTCGAGCGTCTCGATGTTTTCGCGCGCGAGCCGCAGCGCATGCGCGATCTGCGTCAGCGGAATCGCGTACGGTTCGCCCGCGATCTCGACCAGCAACGTCCGCAACACCGACAGCGTCAATGGCAGGTGCAGTTGAAAACGCATCCCGCGCCCCGGGTGGCTGGCCACGCGGATGTTGCCGCGCACCGCCTTCACCATGTTTTGGACAACGTCGAGGCCGACACCGCGGCCGGAAATTTCCGTGACCGTGTCCTTCAACGTGAAGCCGGGCAGGAAAAGAAATTCCATCAGCTCGGTCTCGCTCATTTTTTCGGCGAGCGGCGGCGTGGTGAGCTTCTTCTCGACGATGACGCGGCGCAGACGTTGCGGATCGAGACCCGCGCCGTCGTCGGAGACGGTGACGAGCAACATGCCGGCGCTGTGGCGGGCTTCGAGTTGGATCACGGCGTCGGGCGATTTGCCGGCGGCCAGCCGTTGCTCGGCCGTTTCGCAACCATGGTCCACGGCGTTGCGGAGGAGATGAGCGAGCGGAGTTTCGAGGCGTTCGAGAATGTCGCGGTCCACCTGCGTGTTCTCGCCGAGGATTTCCAGCCGCGCCGATTTGCCGAGCGACCGCGCGAGATCGCGGACCATGCGCGGAAAACGACGTGTGCCTTCGCCAAACGGTCTCATGCGCGTGCGCAAGACTTCGAGGTACAGCCGGTTCGAGAGGTGCGCCGAGCGGCGGTCATACAAATCTAGTTCCTCCAAACGGTCGTTCAGAAACTGGCGCACTTCGGTGGTCTGGCGCGTGAGTTCGGCGATCTGTGCCGCGGAACGTTCTGGCACGCGCTGCGGATCCAGACTCTGCTTGAGGCCGTCGAGCGTGCGTTCGAGGTCGGACTGCATCCGCTTGAGCCGTTGCATGGAGTCGGAGAACGGGCGCATCCAGCGGGACTCGACGAGCGATTCGCCGGCCAGACCGAGGAGACGGTTCAAATTCTCGGCGTTCAACCGGACGACGCGATCGGTCTCGGTGCTGACGGCGGTCGGGGCCGGTTTGACCACGGCGGTTTCCGCCGGTGCCGGTGGCGTTTGAACCTTGGGCGGAGCGGGGGGTGCTTCCGCGACCGCCGGCGGCGATGTCGGCGGCGGGCCGGCGGCGGCGGGGGTCGGGCCCGTCGCGGCGCGCAAAAATTTTTCCACGGCGGCGGTGTGTTCGGTTTCCCAGGCGGCGAGGTTGGTTTCGTCGCAGCGGGAAATCTGGCCGATCAAATCCACGCCGCGCAGCATCAGGTCAATGTGCGGCTGGTCCAGTTGCAGTTTGCCGTGCTGCGCGGCGACGAAGCAGTCTTCCATCGCGTGCGCGACGCGGACGGCGGTGGGCAGGTTGACGATGCGAGCGGCGCCCTTCAGCGAATGGGCTGCACGCATGAGCGATTCCAATAAAGGTGCGGGGTGCGAGGTGCCAGGAGTCAGGTGCTTTCCGCCTGACACCTGACCCGTCGCACCTGGCACTTTCGTTCCGTGTTCCAGTTCGAGCAGGCCGGTGGTGAGCAGCGACGTCTGGTTCTCCGCCTCGACGCGGAAAAGTTCCAGCATCGAGAGGTTGCTCAGGTCTTCGTGCGGATGACGTTTCACGAGAGAGTGCGGTTGAGCGCGGCGAAGAGCGCGTCGGCTTCGAGAAAGCCGACCGTGCGGTCGCGCCACGCGAACACGCCGCGCGTGTAGGTGAGCGTGGATTTGGCGACCGTTGCGGGCGGGTCTTTCAATTCGTCCTTTTGAAACCGTTGGATGCCGTGGACCTCGTCCACCGGGAGGGCGAGGCGCTGGCCGTCCCAGCTCGCGACGAGCAAACGGGAAAAGCTGAAAGCTGAAATCGGTAAAACTGAAATATTTCTGCTTTCTGCTTTCGGAGTTTCAGTTTTTTCTTCCATGCCCAGCAATCGCGCGAGCGAGGCGCAGATGAGCAGTTCGCCACGCACGTTCACGAGGCCCAGCGCCAGGCCGCGACGGCGGTGCGGCAGCGAATGCATCGCGCGCCGCTCGGCCACTTCGACGAACGCGTTGGTGGGCAGGGCGAGCCATTCGTGCGCCAGCCGGAAAATCACGACCGAGAGCCGCGCGGGTTGCGTGATCTTTTTTTCCTGCGCGTAATGCGCGGCGCGTTCACGGCGGTAATCCGCTGGCAGCGGACGGTCGAGCAACTGCAATCCCGCCGCGGAATAGACCGGGCAATTGCGGCAATGGATGAACTTCACCAGTTCGCGGCAGGTGGCGTTGCCCTCGACGCCGATGATGTTCCAGCAATCGTGAATGGGGGAGTCCGCAGTCAATAGTCCGTAGTCAGCAGCTTGCGCGGTGGTCGGTTCACGACTGACTGCTGACTGCTGACTACTGACTGGTCTTTCCTTCTTCATTTCCCATTTTGAATACGTTCAGCACGGCGTTTGAGCGTGCGCGCGCCCTCGGCGTCGCCGTTCTTTTCGAGGAGCAAAGACAGTTGCAACAGCGACTCGTAATGGTTCGGTTCGAGGTAGAGCGCCTTGCGGTAGCAATCCATCGCTTTGGGATCGCCGTCGGCGTCATGCACCAAACCGAGGAGATAAAACGCCTCCACTGACGGCCCGCGCGTTTCGAGATGCGATTCGCACAGCGCCGCGGCCTCGGCGAGTTTTCCGGCGTCGGCCAGTTGCCGGGCTTTGATGAGCACGTCCATCTCCGACTCCGGCGCGCGGTGGACAGGCGCGGGCGGAGGGCGGAGGGCGGAGGGCGGAGGGCGGAGGGTTGCTTTCCGACTTCTGGCTTCTGCTTTGCGGCAGGCGAAGGCCATCGGCAGGTTGGCCGGGGCAAAGCCGTGGCCGGAGACGAGGGGCAATTCCGCCGGGCCGACGAAGAGCATGCCGTGCGGCGCGAGCAGGCCGTGCAATACCTTCAAAGCCTGGCCTTGCGTGGCGCGGTCAAAATAAATCAGCAGGTTGCGGCAAAAGATAAAATCGTAGCCCGCGCGATGGGCGAAAAATTTCTCTTCGAGCAGGTTGCCCTGGTGGAATCGGACGCCGTCGCAGACCGCGCGGCGGAGGGCGTAGTCCCGCGTCTGCGGGATTTCGGTAAAATGACGCGCGCGAAATTCGAGCGACTTGCCCCGGAAGGAATTTTTTCCATAAACCGCCCGTTGCGCGCGCTCGAGGGCGCGGGCGCTGATGTCCACCGCGTCAATCGTGAAACGGTTTCGCGGCAGGCCGGCGTCGAGCAACGTCATCGCCAGCGAGTACGGCTCCTCGCCGGAGGAGCAGGGGACGCTCAGGATGCGGAGCGGCTTCGCCGGTGGCCGTTCTTCGCGCACCAGTTTCGCGAGGGCGTTGAACGGCTCGCGGTCGCGGAAGAACCACGTCTCGGTCACGACGACGGCCTCCACGAGTTCGTTCCATTCGGCGGGCGAGGTTGCGAGCACGTGGCGGTACTCCTCCGGTTTGCCCAGGCCGAGATGTTTCATCCGCAACCGGATGGTGCGTTCGATGAGCGACGAGCCGACCGACGCGGCGTCGAGGCCGATCTTGCGGCGGAGCAATGCTTCAATCGGCTTCATGGGTCAACACGCGGGTTTCCGCGAGCAGGAGTTCGCGCAGGTTGTGCGCAAGCAGATGCTGGACGTGCAGCAACTGGATCACGCCCTGCGCGTCCATCACCACGGGGCCGAGATACGGCGCGCCGCCCACCTTCACACCCGGCTCGACGAATTCCTTTTCGTCGCGCCGCAGGGTGCCGGTGGCGCGTTCGGCGATCAGCCCGAGCCATTGCGCACTCCCGGCGTCGTCGGTGAAGTGGACGACGATGATGCGCGTGCTCAACAGTTCGCGCGCGGGCCGCTCCAACGCGAGCTCGCACAGGTCCACGGCGGGAATCGGACGGCCGCGATAGTTGAACAATCCCGCCACGCCGCGCGGCGCCTGTGGAATTTTTTTCAACGCGAGAAAGGGAATGACCTCGACGGCGTGGCGCGCGTCCAGCGCGTAACGGTCGTGGCCAATCTGGAAAAGGAGGAAGAGCATGGCTCGGAAGTCTAAAGTCTAAAGTCTAAAGTCCAAAGCCGGCGGCGGATGCGCGCGGTGACTTTGGACTTTGGACCTTGGACTTTGGACGGCTTTTTCATGCTTCCAGTTTGAAACGAGACACGCTGGTTTGCAGGCCGCGCGCGGCGTCGTTGAGTTGTTCGATGGCGAGGTTGGATTGGCGGAGCGACTCGGCGGTCTGCTGCGCGGCTTCGCTGAGTTGCGTGAGCGTTTCGCTGATCTGCTGCGCGCCGGTGGCTTGCGCGTGCATGCCCTCGTTCACCGTCTGGAAACGCGGCGTGAGCGTCTGCACCTGATGAATGATCTGGGCGAGTTGCGTGCTCACGTTTCGGATTTCATCCACGCCGCGCCGGACTTCCTCGGAGAATTTGTCCATGCCCATCACGCCGGCGGAGACGGCGGACTGCATTTCCTTCACCATCTTTTCGATGTCGTAGGTCGCGACGGCGGTCTGGTCGGCGAGGCGGCGGATCTCCATGGCGACGACGGCGAACCCGAGGCCGTACTCGCCGGCTTTCTCGGCTTCGATGGCGGCGTTGAGCGAGAGCAAATTGGTCTGGTCGGCGACCTTGGTGATGGTGGTGACGACGGAATTGATGTTGGCGGTCTTCTCGCTCAAGACGGCGAGCTTGGCGGTGATGGCGCCGGAAGCGTCCATGATCTGGCGCATGGTGCCTTCCATGCGGCCGATGCCGGTCTGGCCGCTGTTGGCGAGTTGGGCGGTGTCCTCGGCGACCTGGCTGACTTCATTCATCGTCTTGTCGAGTTCCTTGGACGTGGCAGAAATTTCCTTGGAGGTGGCGCCGATCTCGGCGGTGGTGGCGGCGATCTGGTTGGCGGTGCTCTGTTGCTCGCGCGCGGTGGCGGCGATTTCGGTCGTGGTGGTGTTGACCTGGATGCCGGAGCGCTGCACCTGGCCGACGAGCGCCGACAGATCGCCCGCGAGCTGGTTCAGATTCTCGGCGAGCACGCCGAATTCATCCTTGCGTTGCATCGTGATGCGATGCGTGAAATCGCCGCGGCGCAGGCGGTCGAGCGCGGCGGTGAGCTGCCCGAGTGGCGCGCTGACGGACGTGTGCTGGAAACGCCCGACAATGACCGCGGTGAGGAACACGAGCAGGATCGCCACGATGCCGGCCTGCGAAATATTTTGCGCCTGGCGCGAATCGGCTTCGGAGAATTTCGAAACCTGCTTGTGGAAATCCGCGAACAGATCATCGCGCTGCTTGCGGATGGCGCCGTAATCTTTGAGGTAACTTTCGGTGGCCCCGGCCAGATTGGTCTTTGCCTGCTCGAGAATCTGCGCGTGAAAGGGGATCAGGTGGCGGGTGGCATGGTCACGCAAGGTCTTCAATGCCGCCGCCAGTTCCGGCTGGCTGCCGTATTCCTTCTGCAGCTCGGCGAAAGTGTCCGCCAGATCCTTCGCGGCGGTCTCGCGGCGGACCCGTTCATTTTCATTCCGGGTGTTGAGCAGCACCCCGCGCACGCTTTCACTCATCACCGCGAAATCAGACCGGATGCGTTCGGAGTTCCGAGCCAGGTGGTCGCTGCGGTCGCCAGCCGCGGCGCGGGTGTGCTCGATCCAAAAAGTGAGGCTGGCCCCGATGATGAGCAGGACGATCAAAGCCACTTGGGCCGCGTTGAGTTGCCGCCAGACGTTGGACTTGTTCATGCGAGGTGCGGGGAAGGGGAGTTCGGCGCGCGGCGCGCAGGGTTCGGGTTGGTTTGGCGTGGCGTCATCGCAAGCATGGATAAATCTGACTCCCTTGCAGCATCGCCGGTCAAGCACGGAAAAACAATAGGACGCGGATTTTCAGGACGGCAAGTCATTGAAGCGTGGTCGGTTGATTGATTTTGCGGGACAGGCCGCCTTGGATTTTTTAGGCTGTTGGGCATGCAGAAAAATAAAATCCGGCATCGCCAGCCCTCGGCGGACGAACAACACGTCCTGGA
>SIBH01000102.1 GCA_009695285.1 Pedosphaera sp. | reverse complement strand
CTGACCGCTCCCGCGTGCGGCGGTGGGCGGGCCCGAAGTCGCGTCCGAAAACCGGCGCGGCGGCCAGCGCTCCGAGTGCTCGGTGAGGAGTTGCAGGACGTTGTTCAAGAGTTCAGGATCGGTGTGGTGGGCGATGTGGTTTTGGATGTTGGATGTGTTGGCTGACACCCCAACAGGAAACCATTGTGGCTCGCCCTCGACCCGTTTTTCGGGCGCGGAGCGTCTTCACCCCTCCGGGGTTCAACTGCGCGCGGCTCGGAGGGGTGAAGACGGAGCGAAGAAAGACAATTTACAGAAGCAGGTTAACACCGGCAAGGCCTTTGCCGGGTGCGCCCCCCGTTCCAAATTTGTCTATTGACCGGACATAGACCGCTAACGATCGGGCATCATAGACCATGGCCCCACCCCGTCAAAATCAATTTGTCGTGACCGGCCGTGTCGCCCGCCTCGGACGGGATTTGACCTCGCCCCGATTTTTCCGCACTCTCCGCGCATGGCAAATTCGTTCGGGCATCTCTTTCGCATCACCACCTGGGGCGAGTCGCACGGCGGCGGCGTCGGCGTGATCGTCGATGGCTGCCCGCCCCGCCTCCACCTCACCGAGGCCGACATCCAACCCGATCTCGACCGCCGCCGACCCGGCCAGTCCAGCATCGTCACCCCGCGCAAAGAAGCCGACGCGGTGCAGATTCTCTCCGGCACCTTCCAGGGGAAAACCCTCGGCACGCCCATTTCGATGTGGGTGAAAAATGAGGACATCCGCCCCGAGGCCTACTCGGAAATGGCCACCAAGTTCCGCCCCTCCCACGCGGACTACACCTACGTCGCCAAGTTCGGCCTCCGCAATTGGCAGGGCGGCGGACGCACCAGCGCCCGCGAGACCATCGGCCGCGTCGCCGCCGGCGCCATCGCCAAAAAAATTCTCCGCGAACAGTTCGGCGTCGAAGTCCTCGCCTACGTCAAGCAGGTGCAGAAGCTCGAAGCCGCCGTCGATCCGGAGAAGGTTAAATTCAAAGAGATCGAAGCCAACATCGTCCGCTGTCCCGACGCCGCGATGGCGGTGAAAATGATCCGGCTCATCGAGAAAATGCGACGGGCCGGCGACAGCGTCGGCGGCATCATCGAAAGCGTCGCGCGCGGCGTGCCGCCTGGCTGGGGCGAACCCGTCTTCGACCGCCTCGAAGCTGATCTCGCCAAGGCCATGCTCAGCCTGCCCGCGTCCAAGGGCTTTGACATCGGCTCCGGCTTCGGCGGCATCACGCTCACCGGACGCGAACACAATGATTTGTTCCGCATGAAGGCCGGGAAAGTCCGCACCCTCACGAATCGTTCCGGCGGCATCCAGGGCGGCATCTCCAATGGCGAAACGATTTACTTCCGCGTCGCCTTCAAGCCCGTCGCCACCGTGATGCACGAGCAGCAGACCGTGGACGCGGCTTTCCAGAACACCACACTGAAGGGCCGCGGCCGCCACGATCCGTGCGTCCTGCCCCGCGCCGTACCGATGGTGGAAGCCATGAGCGCGCTCGTCCTCGTGGATCACGCACTCCGGCAAAAAGCGCAGTGCGGTTGAGCCGCCCCGTCATTTCGCCGCCGGCAAGCTCTTGAGCTGAACATTCCGAAACGCCCCGGTGGTGGCAAAGGTCGCGATGCCCAGCGGCGTGGACGGCTCCACTTCCACGCGGATGGAAATGCCCCGGTCAGCCGTGACGAGGTTGACCACCTGCTCGTTGTCGATCCACGCCTGGATTTCAACGCCGGTGACGCGCACCCGGATGTGATACCAGCGGCCATTGTCGAACTTCATGTACTTGGTGGTCTCGTTGTGCGCGGCGTCCTCGCCATCAATGCTGGAAAGCCCCACCACGCCTCCGCCCCATCCGCCCACGATGAAGCTGCACGGGTTCTTGCCCACCGGAAAAGTGAGGCCACAGAAAAAATCGCTGCCGGCCACGCGCATGGCGTCGAGGGAGATTTCGTAATTGAGGCGCGGCAGGTCATTCGTCCAAGTCACGCCGGTCATCGTGCCCATCTCCAGGAGGAGCCGGCCCTTGTCCACGCGCACCTCGCCGTGGCCCGCGAAGTCGGTAGTCTTCCAGCCGGTCAGCGTCCGGCCGTCGAAGAGAGATTTCTCCGGGCCGGACGGGCGCGGGGCGAATTTTGGCTCAGGGTTGACGCAGCCGGGGAGCACGGAGACGAGCGCCAGAGCCAGGAGCGGGAAACAGCGGTGCAGTGATGACATAGCGGATTGTTGCCGTAATTTGGGTTCGACGAAAAGGAGAAAGCAGTTCAACCTCCGCAAACAATTAAGACGAATTCGCCGCCACGGCAGATCGTCCATCACGCACATGATTCAACTCCGCCTCCATCTGAACGCCGCGAAGTAGCCCATGAAGTTTTCCTGTTTCAAATGCGGCCAGCGTCTCGCGGCGGAAACCGACATGATCGGCCGGCAGGTCGATTGCCCCGTCTGCGGCTCGAAGATCACCGTGGTAGGCGAGGTGGTGGAGTCGCCCGTGGCCGCTCCGCTCCCGCCGCCGGCCGCTGCCCCCGCTGCCGCGCCTGCCGGCCCGATGGCCAAGTCCGAGGTGCCGCCCAGCAAGCCCGCGCCGCCAACGAGCGCACCCGCGACACCGCCCGGCAAACCCGCCCCGGCGCCAGGTGCGTCTCCCACTCCCCCCGGCAAATCCCCACCAACCCCCGGCAGGTCGGTCGTATCCGCGGCTCTCGCCGCCGCCGCCGCTGAAGCCGGCGCCGCCGCCACGGCCGCCGCCACCGCTCCCGCCGCCAAGCCCGCTGCTGCCGACGCCGCGAGCAAGCCGGCCACTCCGGCCGCCAAACCGGCCGCACCCAAACGGCCTGCGTCGAAAAGCCGCGCGCCCGTGGTCGCGATGGTCGTGGTGTTGATCGCCGCCCTCGCTGGTGGTGGCTGGTATTTGTGGCGCGGAAAATTTTCCGGACGCCGCCCGCCGGTCAAGGAATCGCCCATCACCGGCAAGCCATCCGATCCGCCGGCGGAACTCGCCGTCGCCTGGAAAGCCGGCCAGCGCTACCAGATGAGCTTGGACATGAACCAGACTTGCGGCTACCGCATCCGCAGCAACACCGCTCCCATGGAGACCGTGTTCACCCAGGATTACGCCGTCAACGTGACGAGCGGAGACGACGGCAATCGCAATCTGGAGTTGGAGATCCTCGGCTTCACTTTGGAAACGACCTCAGGCGGACGCATCGTCATGAATTTCGACTCGCTCAACAAAGCCGCCTCCTCGGAAGGCAACGCCGTCGCCCAGTCGCTCGGCAAACTCGTCGGCGGACGAGTCCGCTATGAAGTTTCACCGGAAAATAAAATTCTTTCGACTGACGGTGTGAAGGACCTGGTGGCCCGCGCCGCCTCCGCCACGGCCGGCACGACTCCCACCCGGGCCGTGATCGTCGCGCGACGCCACTTCAACACCGACGGGCTGAAACAAATGATCGAGCTGGGCGCCCCGCCGCCAGGCCCGTTGCGGATTGGCACGCAATGGACCGTCGAACGCGACATCAATGCCGGCATCCACGGCACGTTCCGCCTCGTCACCACCAACACCTTTGCCGGCTGGCAACTGCGCGACCGGGTCAACTGCGCCCGCATCAACATCACCGGCACGCTCTCCGCCACCACCGTCACCGGCCTCGGCCCGGCCGCGTCGGCCGTCGGGTCCATGAAAATCAGCAACGGCAAACTCACCGGCAAATCCTGGATCAATCCCACGCTCGGCCTCCCCGTGGAAACAATCTTCGACGCCACTTACGACGCGCCGGTGATCGTGCCGCCCAGTCAGCGCGATCCCACTGCGGAAACGATCTCCACCACCATCAGCCCCGCCCGCCAGAGCCTGTCCATCAAGCTGACCGAAGTGAGTTCGCCGCCCAAGCCCTAGCCGGGATGTTTCCGTGGAACCCCTCGTCGCAGGATGAAGCGTGACCCGGAGCAAGGCCCGCCCTCCCCATCAACCTCATAGCAGCCGACGTCAGGAGGCTCTGATATTTTTCGGCCGGAGGTGGCGGGGGTGATCAGAGCCTCCTCACGTCGGCTGCCGCGGTTCGGAGGAACGGCGGGCGCGGTGCGGCCTGCTCCGGACGCCGTCTCCGCCATGCCACCGAACACCGCGAAGCGACGCGGAGCAATTCACTTCAACCTCAGTTCCAGGCTCTCGATTTGTTTATGAAGTTCCAAGCTGGGCGTAGGAACGCCGCTCTGCTTCAGGTTCCCACGGGCGGGCAGATCGTTCGGATACTCGATGGTGTACTCGACGCGGTATTCCTTCGACTGCTTCCCGGCGAGGTTCAGGTCCCAATGGAGCAATCCCTTCACGTCCGGCTTGCCCTCCAGGGAAATTTTCACGCTGCCCACGCGCACCTCGTCGCTTTCGGAAACGGGGATGCGGTCGGTGAGCTGCACGGTCACGGCGCGCTCGGAAAGATTTTCCACGTTCACCACAAACGAAGCCAGCACCTTGGTGCGCTGGCCGCCGCGCTTGAGTTCGCTCCGCTTCCGGTCGAGCGTCCGCGTCAGCTTCAGGTGATCGGCCACGCCGAGGTAGAGCGAGAAGGATTCGCCGGGCGCGGTGAACTCCGCCTCGGTCAGGCCGAGGAACGCGCCGTCCAGATAGATCGAAACCTTGCCCGGCAGCAGCGGCTGCCGGCCGGTGTTCGCGAGATCGACAGTGCGCGCGGCGTTCAGGGAAAGTTCCGGCGCGGCGAGGATGCGATGCTGCGCGGCGAATTCACCGAGCGCAACCGGCACACGCACCGGGCGGCCGTCGGTGCGGACGGTCTGCGCGCCCATCGCCGGAAAATGCGCGCTGGTGCCGCGCTGGTGCAACGTCTCGAACATCTGCTCGATCCGGGCCGAGTTGCCCATTTGCGACTTCTGATTGTCCCGGAATTCCTGCTGGAGGACGACGTCGCCATTGTTGATGTCGTTCCAGAGAGGGTTTTGCGCGGTGTAGTTTCTGATGGCGCTCTGAAAGGAATCGCGCGACGCGGAAGTAACCCGCGCAATCTTCCGACCGCTGCCGACCAGCATGGCCTCCAACTCGGGAATCTTCATCGTCTCGGTCGAGCGCTGGGTGGAGAGGGACAGGTTCGCGCCGGTCCAGTCTTCGCCGCTCGTCTGCATGACCACGGCGTAGGAGGCCAGCGACACGCTCTTGGCGTCCGGCGACGCACGGAGTTCATGCACCGGCTCCCAGGTCGCGCCGGGCAGCATGTAGGTGAGGGCAAGTTGCGCGTTCTTCGGGGTGCCTTTCAAGGTCACGACCACGGTGCGCTGCTCAAGCTGCGAACGCTGGCGCAGGTCGTTTAATTTTTGCTGGCGCGCGGTGAGTTCCGGCTGGAAATCGCGGCGCTTTTTATCCAGTTCGCGCCGGGCGGCAGCCAGTTTCCGGAGGGAATTGGCGATGAACTCGACCGACTGCCCGTATTCGTCCGGCTTGATCTCCCGTGCGGCCACGTCCTTCGGCAGTTTGTCGAGCGAGAACATGCGGATGGCATCGACGTGCTTGCTCTGCGCGTCGAGCACGGCCTTCTCGTCGTCAAGCGCGCCGATCTGGTCGGAGATATCACGCACGGCGGCTTCGGCCTTGAGAAATTCCTCGTTGCTGGTCTTGGCGAGATAGGTGCGGCGGATTTGCACGTCGAGAATCTGGCCGGCGGCGGCGGGCGAAAGACTCACCCGCACCGAGCCTTCATCGATCCAGCCGGGTAGTTGCGCGAAAGCGTGGCGCGTGGGCTCGCCGGCGAGGCTCACCGTGACGAGTCGCGTCACCTGTGCGCGGTCAGCATAGACGGTGACGTCGGTGATTTTGGAAACGACGGGCTTGCCGTCCTCGGCGTCCGGCGCGTCGGCGGCGCGGAGCGTGATCGTGACGGCAAGCAGGAGGAGCGGAAGAAGTTTTTTGATGTTCATGGCTTCCAGCGTATAGGCCATTTGTTCGAGGGGTGTAAAGAGTTTGTAAAACGTGAGACAACGCGAGGATGCCTAGTCGCTCCGAAATCTTTGAACGTCGGAAGTACGATCCAATCACGCTCGCGCCTTGCGTCCGCACCTCCTCCTGTCACCATCTCCCCACTCCTACCGCTTCACCGGGGGGAGATTTGCCTTCACAGTCGTCACGGATTTTTTCACCGGAATTTTAATTTTGACCGGCGCGTTTGTAGCAGGAGGCCGGAGGCAAACCACCCCCATCACCAGGGAACCGCCGGGCACGAGTTTGGGTTTTAAAGGCTTGCCCGGAGTCGGAACTTCGCCGCCCGGCGCAGCCTGTCCGCGCCCGACGCCGAAGAACGCCATGATCGCCGCCGTGACGCCGGCTGAAATCCAACTGCGCAACTGGCCCCAGCCGCGCGCCGCGCCAACCGAGCAGTCCGCGGTGAGCACCATGCCGTCGGCGCGCTGATAAAAGCGCGCGCAGAGCTGCCCTCCTTCTCGCGGATGAGCGCGGTGGCGGCCTCGGCGGTCATGGCGGAGAGGTTGTAAATGTGGTTAGAACATGCCCCGCAGAAGCGGGCGCGTTCAGCGCCGACCATATGCCCCCAGCGGGCGTGGCACGGCGAGGCGATGCGGACATTGGCGAGCAGATCGTTCGTTTTCGTATTCGGGAAATTGGACGGGGCGTGAAACAAAATGCTCCGGAGTTTTGTCCGTGGCGGCGGGCGTCTCGCCTGCCGTAGAGTCGGCGCGTCCCGCCCGGCGAAAAAAGCGTGTAACACACCCAGGCGCGTTGGAATAATTCAAGCCGCTGGAAAATTCGGGTGTTTATTCCGGGCGGCGGGACGCACGCCCTCCACGTCAGGCGAGACGCCCGCCGCTACGCCGCATCGTCCGCCGCGCAAAATCTTGGACATGGCCGTTTGAACCATGCTTCAATCGTTTCTCCTGATTATGGACGAAACAAACTCATTGATTGAACAGCGCAAGGCCAAGCTCGCCGCGCTCCGGGCCAAAGGCATTGACCCGTTCCAAAACAAATTCGCCCCCGACCGCCAGTGCGACGAGGCCCGCTCCAAGTTTGACGCGGGCGAACTGGCCGAAGGCGCGCGCGTGGCGGTGGCCGGGCGCATCACCGCGCATCGCGACATGGGCAAGTCCATCTTCATCGACGTGCGCGACCAGTCGGGGCGGGTGCAGGTTTATGCCCAGAAGCAGGCGCTGGGCGACGAGCAGTTTGACATTTTCAAGCACCTCGACCTCGCGGATTTCGTGGGCGTGACGGGCACGATGTTCCGCACGAAAACCAACGAGCCGAGCATCAAGCTTGAATCGTTCACCATCCTCGCCAAGGCGCTGCGTCCGCCGCCCGCGAAGTGGCACGGGCTGGAGGACACTGAGATTCGCTACCGCCAGCGCTACCTCGACCTGATGGGCAATCCCGAGGTGAAGAACGTGTTCCTGCAACGCAGCGCCATCGTGCATGAGATTCGCTCGTTCTTTCACGGTCGCGGCTACGTGGAAGTCGAGACGCCCGCGATGCAGCCGATTCCCGGCGGCGCGGCGGCCGCGCCGTTCAAAACGCATCACAACGCGCTCGGCTGTGATTTTTACCTCCGCATCGCGCTCGAGCTGTATCACAAGCGGTTGCTCGTGGGCGGTATCGACAAGCTGTTCGAGATCGGGAAGAACTTCCGCAACGAAGGACTCTCGCGCCGGCACAATCCCGAGTTCACGATGCTGGAAGCCTACTGCGCGTTCGGCGATTACGAGTCAATGATGGAGACGATAGAGGCGTTGATAACGACGGTCGCGCAGAAAGTGCTGGGCGGCCTCGTCATCGAGACAAAGGATGCGGAAGGCAAAGTGATCAAGTCCATCGACCTCACGCCGAAATGGAAGCGCGCCCGCTACAAAGATCTCGTCAAAGAAAAAGCCGGGGCGGACTGGTTCGACATCTCGCCCGCCGAACGCCGCCAGCGCGCGCATGATCTCGGCGCGGAGATTGGCAAGGAATACGAAGACTTTGAAGTGACGGGCGCAGTCTTCGAGAAGCTGATTGAGCCGACGCTGATCCAGCCAACCTTCGTCACGCATCTGCCGAAAGAACTCGTGCCGCTGGCTAAGCTCTCGCCGGACGACCCGACCACGGTGGAAGTTTTTGAGTGCTGCATCAACGGGCAGGAGATTGCGCCCGGCTACACCGAGCAGAACGACCCCATCGCGCAGCGCAACACGCTGGAGCACCAGGCTGGCGGCGAGCAGCAAAAGCTCGACGAAGACTTCCTCGTGGCCCTCGAACACGGCATGCCCCCGGCGGGCGGCATCGGCATCGGCATCGACCGCCTGTGCATGATGCTCCTCGGCCAGGAAAGCATCCGCGACGTGATTCTCTTCCCGCAGTTGAAGCCGAAGTGATTTTATAACCGCTAATCCACGCTAATCTTCCCTGATAAAAATTAGCGCGGATGAGCGGAGATTAGCGGTTTTTTTTTTCCGCTGTTCAAACCGAATGAGGACGCTCTTGGAACCCCCGCCGTTTCTTGCGACAGTCCGACCATGAGTGCAACCGAAGCCACAGCGGAAGTTTTTGTCATCGCGTTCAAATCGTTGAAGCCGCGCCAGAGCGAGGCCGTGCTGGAACGGATGCTGGCAGACGAGGGCATTTCCGGCGACATCGCCGACGCGCTGGCTTTGGAGTCCCGCCGTCATCAACGCGCCAGCCGTTTCGCCAAGTTTTGAAGGAACTGGGCATCAAGGCGTGAGCTGGCGGATTCTCATCAATTTGAAATCATGGTTCGGCCTTGCCCTGGCCGTGACCACACTGGCCGCCGGCTTGCCCGCAGCAGAATTCAAGGCGGAAACTTTTCCCCAGTACGATCAACTCTTTTGCCCGACCAACGGCTGGGTCGGCGGGGATGGCGCGCGTGCCGGAGGAGAAGCTGTCCGATTTCGGTGAGTGGCGGTTTTACGCGAAGGGTGAGTGGAGCAAAAACGCGGACGACGCCACCGCCCTCTGCGCGGGCGTGGCTAATGAGTATTCAGTTTCGTGGCAGCCGGCCTTGAAACAATACGTCGCGGTTTATACGGAGAACGGCCTTTCCAGAAACATCCGCCTGAAAACGGCGAGCGCGCCGGCGGGACCGTGGAGCCAGTCGGTCGTGATTTATCAGTGCCCGGAGACAAACAAAAATACGTTTTGCTACGCGGCGAAGGCTCACCCAACGCTGGCGCAATCGCCGGACGAACTGGTCGTGACCTACGTGGCGAACACGATGAATTTCCGGCAAGTGCTGGATGACGCGCGGCTTTACTGGCCACAGTTTCTGCGGGTCAGGCTGCGCTAAATTTGCACAGCGACGACGGGCCGGCGGGTGAAAAGCTATTCCGCCTTCCGAGAGCCTGCGCCTCCCTGAACGGTTCGTGCCGTGTGGCCGCGATTGCCAACGGCCCGTCCGCTCCTTATCATCCGGAAAAATTCTAACTGATTTTATGGACGAATACATCGAACGCGTGGTTGATCTCACCGACCCGGCCGCCAACCACATTTACAACATGACTGTGGACGAGGCCCGCGCCCGCGTTCTGTCGGGCCGGCCCGAAGCCGTGCGTGAGATTGAGGGCTCCTTCGCCCTGCTTGCCCGCGATGGTAAGACCGTCCGCCTGG
This sequence comes from Pedosphaera sp., assembly GCA_009695285.1. Lineage (GTDB taxonomy): Bacteria > Verrucomicrobiota > Verrucomicrobiia > Limisphaerales > SIBH01 > SIBH01. Next base: position 1,151 of record SIBH01000102.1, on the reverse strand, counting down.
CTCGCTCGCTCGACCGACCGCTGCGCTACTTCCTCGCCAAGCGCGCCGCCGGCCCCGCCCTCATCGTCGCCGACCGCATCGACGCCCTGCACGCGCAACTCAAACGCGAGGGCCTGGCCGGGCAGTTCCATCCGAGCTACACACGCATGGTGCCAGCGCATCACATCGTCGAGTTGCACCTCATCGGCTGCCCCGATCCCGATCCGACCTACACGCGCTTTTTCACCCCACAGCGAAACGCGCTTCCAACCGATCTCGACGAAATCGGTCGCCACTACATCGGCGCGCTGGCCGACGAAATTGCCAAATGGCTGCGGACAATTCCGACGCAGGAGCCAATCGGCGTCTGCTTCTCCGGCGGCATCGACAGCGGCGCGGTCTTTGTTACGACCTATCATGTGATGCGCAAACTCGGCATGAGTCCGTCGCGCTTGAAGGCGTTCACCCTGAATTTCGGCGACGGCCCCGACTTGAAACAGGCGCGGCAATTCCTCGATCAGCTCGGCCTCGGACTTTTTCTCGAGCCGATCGAGGCCGATCTCGAGACGCTCGACGTGGCCGAGACCATCCGCGTGCTGGAAGATTACAAGCCACTCGATGTGGAATGCGCGTCGATGGGTCTCACACTCTGCCGCGGCATCCGCGCGCTTTACCCCGGGTGGAGGCATCTGATCGACGGCGACGGCGGCGACGAAAATTTGAAGGATTATCCCATCCAGGAAAATCCCGAACTGACCATCCGCAGCGTGGTGGGCAACACGATGCTCTACCAGGAAGGCTGGGGCGTCGGAAAAATCAAACACTCGCTCACCTACAGCGGCGGCCTCTCGCGCAGCTACACCCGCACCTACGCGCCAGCGAAGCATTTCGGTTTTTTGGGATTCAGTCCTTTCACCCGGCCCAACGTCATCGAAGTGGCCGAGGGCATTCCGTTTACCGCGCTTACCGGGATGTCGGTTGAGAAACTTTATTCGCTCAAGGGCGAGATTGTAGCGCGCGGGGTGAAGGCCGTCACCGGCCTCGACATGCCCGTGTTTCCTAAACGTCGCTTCCAGCACGGCGCGGTGCGTGTCGAGCAGTTGCGCCGGCGCGTGTCCAACCGCGAGGGGGACTTGCGAAAAGAGTTTTTGGCGATTTACCTGTAGGCGGCG
>SIBH01000101.1 GCA_009695285.1 Pedosphaera sp. | reverse complement strand
GGCTTGGTGGCAAAGATGAACAGGTACCACCCCAGAGTGGAGGCGAGAAGCTTCTCGACTCCGAATGGCACCCATTGGCCCGAGGAATATTTTCGGATGGGGAAATGGGCGACTTTTATTTGCACTTCTGCAAAGCGGGCAAACAACCGGCGCGCTTCGGCCTGGTTGAAGGCAAAAGCGACCGGACACTCCGGGCCGTCAGTGCAGTGGTGGACGAAATTCCGCGCCTGAAGATAACTCCATCCGGCCTTGAGAAAGTTTCCGTAGTGAATTTCCCACACTTGGCGGTCGGTGTTGCCGCGCACTCCGAGGATTTCGTCAGCAGCCAACCGCCGGCGATCCGCCGACCATCGCCCCGCCCGCAGGAGAATTTTCAGCAGCACACGCAGCCTCATGTAAGTGAGGATCCGCACGAAGTAATTAAAACTCCGCTTGTAATAGAGCATGATGATGGCCTGGCTGCCGGGCTTGAGCACGCGCCAGACTTCATCGATGGCCCGCTGCGTGTTGGGCGTGTGATGCAGCACGCCGTGCGAATAAACCAGGTCGAAGCTGGCATCCGGAAAGCTCAATTGCTCCGCGTTCTCATGCTGAAATGTGCCGGGCAGTCCAAACACCTGAAAATGTTTACGCGTGGCTTCGAGTGCGGCGTCGGTCAGGTCCACGCCCGTGTAGTGCGCGCCCTCCAGCGCGAACACGGCACCATCCGCTCCATTGCCCGTGCCGATTTTCAGGACGCTTTTACCCTTGGCCTGGGCGAACGGCATCAACAACGGAATGTGCCACTCGGTGCGATAGCGGTTCTCGCGGAATTTCTCAAAAAAGTCCTTCTCGTCCTCGAACTGCTGGACAAAATACGTGCCGCACGCTTCGGTATTCCAGAAGGCGTGGACGTTCTTCAATGCGGGTTTGGTTTCCATGTGTGGGACAAAGGTGGCTCGCTCGCCGTTTTGGGTCTCATCGGGCCGGCCCACGCCGCGCGGCCGTCCGCGTCGCCGTAATGCCCGACTCCGCTGAAGGTGCTCACCCGTCGTGGCGTGATCCAGTTCATATTGTTGCGTGACCGTAACGGAGGAAGCCGACCGTGGCAATTGCAGAGTCAGGGGTGGAATCCTCCGGGAACGAAGCCTGAGGATTTGCAAGGCGCGGACGGAATGCCCAACGGCAAGAGCAACATGTTCCTTTACGAGGGCGAGGTGGGCACACACAAGTTCTATGACGGCTCGCAGCATCCCTGGGAGTTCAAACACATCTGGCATCTCGAACCGTCGCTCACCGATCCCGACACGGTCTATGCGGGCGCGGAGGACGCGGCACTGTTCAAAACGACGGACGGCGGCAAAACCTGGAAGGAACTGCCTAGGCTGCGCGGCGTGAAAGGAAATCTCTGGCAACCGAGCGCGGGCGGCATGGAATTGCACACAATCATTCTCGATCCGAAAAACTCGCAGCGGATTTACGTCGCCATCTCCGCGGCCGGCGCGTTTCGCACCGATGACGGCGGCCTGACCTGGCGGTTCATCAATCGCGGGTTGAAATCCCAGTATGAACTGCCCGACCCCGACGCGGAGGTTGGCCACTGCGTCCACCGCATCACCCTGCACGCATCGCGTCCGGAAGTGCTGTTCATGCAGAAGCACTGGGACATCATGCGCACCGACAACGCCGGCGAATCATGGACCGAGGTGAGCGGCAATCTGCCGACGGACTTCGGCTTCCCGATCGACGTTCACGCGCACGAGCCGGAGACCATCTACGTCGTGCCCATTACCAGCGATTCCCTGCACTACCCGCCCGACGGCAAGCTGCGCGTTTATCCCAGCAAGACGGGCGGCAAGGAATGGGAGGCCCTGTCAAAGGGGCTTCCCCAAAAGACTGTTATGTAAACGTGCTGCGCGACGCGATGGCGGTGGACTCTTTGGAACCGTGCGGAGTTTATTTCGGCACGACCGGCGGCCAGGTCTATGACTCCGCCGACAGCGGCCAGTCGTGGAATCCAATCGTCCGCGATCTGCCGGGCGCCCTGTCCGTCGAAGCGCAACCGCTGCCATGATCCGTGTGCTGCTGCCCTATCATTTGCGCAATCTGGCTCGCGTGGACGGTGAGGTGCTCCTCGGCGTGGACAACCCCGCCACTCTCGAAGCCGTGCTCGACGCGCTGGAGTCGCGCCATCCGGTCCTGCGCGGCACGATCCGGGACCACGTCACCTGGCGGCGCCGGCCGTTTGTCAGATTTTACGCGGGCCAGGAAGACCTGTCCCTCGATCCGCCGGAAAACAGGCTGCCCGCGGCCGTTGACACCGGAGCGGAGCTGCTGCTGATCGTTGGTGGCATGGCCAGCGGATAGACCTGTTACCTGTCAGTCAAACCATCAACCAAACAAACCATGCTCAAAAAATACTCCTCGCTCTGGTCTTGATCCTCGGCGTGTTTCTCATCGTCGTGGCCCTGCAGCCCGCCAACTTTCGCGTCACGCGGTCCGCCACCTTCAATGCGCGTGCCGAAACGGTCTTCGCGCAGGTGAATGATTTTCACAAATGGGATGCCTGGTCGCCATGGGCGAAGCTGGATCCCAACGCCAAAAACTCTTTTGACGGACCTGCCTCCGGTGTCGGCACAATCATGGCGTGGGCGGGCAATAAGGATGTGGGCGAAGGCCGGATGACGATCACGGCCAGCCGCGCAAACGAACTGATCGGCATCCGGCTGGAATTCATCAAGCCCTTCGCGATGGTCAACACGGCCGAGTTTACCTTCAAACCCGAGACGGGAAAAACGACCGTCACCTGGAGCATGACCGGGGAAAAGAATTTTATTTTCAAGGCCTTCGGGCTGTTTGTCGATTGCGACAAGATGATCGGAGGCGACTTTGAGAAAGGCCTGGCGCAAATGAAATCCGTGGTGGAAGCCAGGAAGTAGCCCGGACACCGGGCTTTTGAAACCTTCACGCTACGGGAGAATTACGATCTCCCCATCTCTTCCCACACCGCGTTGAGTTGCCGCTGGATGCTCTGCTGGCGGACGGTGAAAAACTGGCGGATCCGCCAGAGCTGATGCGGATAATTTTTGCCGGCGCTGGCATCGACTTTGGCGAGGGCCGGCTGCACGCGGGCCTGGAGTTCGTCGATCCGCTTGAGCCATATCGCGGGTTCCATCAAGGTCCGGTTGATCTCCTCGAGCCGGTGCAAAAATCTCACCTTGCCCTGCGGGGTGCTGAAGATCGCCTGCGCGATCAGCCCCTGCGGCTGAACCTTCCCAGCCCACGGACTGGGGGCGGTGGGCGGATAGACCGACCCCGTGACGGGGTTGCGAAACTCCTGGTCCAGTCCCGACGGAATGAAGCTGATCTTGTCGAGCTTGGGATCGTGATAGACGCGATAATTGTTCCGGTTGAAAGCATAGCCGTCCCAGTCCCCGATGATGGTCTGCACGACGAAGCCGCTGATGAATTGGTCCATGTCGAGCAGCTTCTCCAGGCGCTCGAAGCGCCTGGTCAAATCCGGCTCGCGGGCCGCCGCGACGAGCGCCTTCAGATCGGCCCGGTCCTTCACGTCCGTCCGGGTGTGGATGATGTCCAGCGGCTGATCAATGTCGCGCAAGAATCCGCCGTCGTAGAAGTTGCCGTCCGTGTTTTGGAAATGCCGCTTGATGAACAGCCCGCTGTAGCCCTCCTTCAAATAGTAGAAGCCGCGCAACTGGCCGTTGAAGCTGACCATGGCGTGATGGATGCGCGCGGCGGGTACGCCGGCGGCCCGGAACAGTTCGCCGCAGAGCAGTTCGGAAAGGTAGCTGCCGTCCTGCACCGAGTTGGCCACGTGCCACTTGTCCATCCCGTGAAATTTTTCCTTCCCGTCAAACTTGTTCATGTCGATCGTGAAGCCCGCCTTGTCGGTGATCTGGCGGAAACTGCCGGCCCCGCCCCGGAGCCGGATGCCGACCTCGGGATGGACGGTGCCGTCAATGGTGAGCGAGGCCTTGACGTATTTGCGCGGCTCCTTTTGCAGTTGCCCGACGAGATTGGTGATGCCCGGCACCGGCAGAAGCTTGATTTCGACATGCGGGATTTTTTCGCCATGGAAGAACGCCTCGCTCTTCTCCTCCGCCTTCCCAGGCGGCTTCTTCGACCCCGGCTTCAGGGCGGTGGTGTTTTCCACCGCGGCCCCATCCTTCGGAACGACGGCGGCCGGACGCGGATTAGGCCGGTCCTGGGCCGTGGCGCCGGCAACGAGGGCCGCAAAAAAGACCGTCAGCAGGAGCAGTTTTTTCATCTTATTTGGCCGTTGGGAGCTTGGTTTCGATGTCCTTCTGCCGGTCGCGGAAAAAGTCGCGAATGCGTTTGAGTTGGTTCGCGTAATCGGCGCCGGCCCTGGCATCGACCTTCGTCAGTTCCGGCTCGAGGCGGGCGGACAGCTCGTCGATCCGCTTGCTCCACTTCTCCGGAGTCAGCAGCGTCCGGTTGAGCTCCGCCAGGCGCTTGAAATAACGCGCCCGGCCCTCGGGAGTCTGGAAAACGGCGCGCGCGACGAGGCCTTTCATCGGCGGTCCAATCTGGCGGTTGAGCAGGTTGCCGGAGTTGCCGAAGATTTGATCGAAGCCCGACGGGAGGAAGGTGATCTTGTCCAGATCAGGGTCGTGATAGACGCGGTAATTGTTGGCGTTATACATGTAGCCGTCCCAGTCCCAGATGATGGCCGACACCACGGCGGCGCTGATGAACTCGTCCATGTCGAGCAGCTTCTCGAAGCGCTCGAAACGCTTCTGCAAATCCGGCTCGCGGGCGGCGGCGGTCAACGCGCGGAGATCGGCCCAGCCCTTGACGTCCTCCTTGGTCCGCACCAACTCCAGCCGCAGGTTCACATCGCGCAGGAATCCGCCGTCATAAAAATTGCCGCCGGCATTTTCGAAATGCCGTTTCAGAAAATGTTTGTCGTAGCCTTCCTTCAAATAATAGAGGCCGCGCCCCTGGCCGTTGATGCTGACGACGACGTGATGGATGCGCGCGGCGGGCACGCCCGCGGCCAGAAACAGTTCGCTGCCGAGCAGTTCACAGAGGTAGCTGGAATCCTGCACCGAGTTACAGAGGTGAAATTTGTCCATGCCATGAAAAACCTGGTTGGTGGTGAACTTGGTCATGTTGAACGTGAGACCCGGCTTGGCGTCGATCTTGCGAAAGCTCGCCCCGCCCCGGAGGTGGACGCCGACGTTGGAATAGGAGAGGCCGCCTTCCGTCAGCGTGGCCTTGACGTATTTGCGGGGCGCGGAGGCCAGGGCGGCGAAGGGATTCGTGGCGGGCGGCATTGCGGCCAGCGTGATTTCGAGGTGCGGGATTTTGTCGCCCTTGAAGAAGGCCGTGCTGGCCACGGCCGGCTTTTCCGCCAGCGCGGGGCTGGTCAGGAGGGCGGCGACCAGCAGCGGAAGAGCCAGCGACCAGAACCTGCGGGAAAAAGAATTCATGATTTGCCCCACCTTCGACTCCGATCCGCTGGTCCTATTCAAGGGCCGCGCTGTTCTTTCGTCATCCCGCCCAGCTTCATTTTACCGCCTTGAGCTGCCGCTCGATGCTCTTCCCGCGGATGTTGAAAAAGTCGCGGATGCGTTTGACCTCGTTCGGATAGTTAGCCCCGGCCTTGGCATCGACCTTCGCGATTTCGGGCTGCAGGCGGGCCTGAAGTTCGTCGAGCCGCTTGTTCCATTTCACCGGGTCCATGATCGTCTGGTTGATCTCGGCCATCCGTTTCAGATAACGGGCCTTGCCCTCCGGAGTGTTGAAGACCGCAATGGCGATCATGCCTTTCATCGGCGGAACGAGCGGGCCTTGATCGGCGTTGCCGAATTCCTGATCCAATCCGGACGGAAGAATGATGACCTTGTCGCGATCCGGATCGTGATAAACGCGGTAATTGTTCCGGTTGAAAACATACCCGTCCCAGTCGCCCAGGATCGCCTGGATGCAAAAGCCGCTGATGAACATGTCCATGTCGAGCAACTTCTCCAACCGCGCGAAACGCTTGGCCGGATCAGGCTCGCGCGCGGCGGCGACAAGCGCCTTGAGGTCGGCCCAGTCCTTCACGTCCTTCCTGGTTCGCACGAGCTGCAGATTCTGATCCACGTCGCGCAGAAATCCGCCGTCGTAGAAATTTCCATCCGCCGTCTTGAAATTCTGTTTCAGGAAATGTTTGTCGTAGCCTTCCTTCACCACGTAGAAGCCGCGCATCTGGCCGTTGATGCTGACGGTGGCGTGCGTGACGCGGGGCGCGGGCAGGCCGGCGGCGCGGAGCATTTCGTTGCAGACGAGTTCGGAAAGATAGCTGCCGTCCTGCGCGGAATTGGCGAGATGCCACTTGTCCATGCCGTGAAAGGAACTGTTCGTGGCAAATTTGTTCATGTTGAACGTGAACCCCGCCTTGTCGTGGAGGGCGCGAAAGCTGCCCAGTCCACCCCGCAGATGCACGGCCACGTCCTGATAAACGGTGTCGCCCTCGGTGACCGTCGCCTTCACGTATTTGCGCGGTTCTTTCATCAACGGCGCGAGCGCCTTCACCCCGCCGGGCGCCGGGGCGATGGAAATTTCGATGTGGGAAATTTTTTCGGTTTTGAAGTAGGCGGCACTTTTTTCGGACGACTTCTCCTCGGCCGCAAAAGCGGGCCAGGTCTGGAGAACACCCGCCGCCAGGAGGGGCGCGAGCCGCGAGAAAACCAAGTTAATTGTTGCCACCATGGGCGTGAACCTACGTTTTGCCCCCGGGTGGTTCAAGGCAATTGCCCGGATCATTGTTCGCGCGCGCATCCTGCCAGCGCCCCGGAGCGTGGTCTCCGACCCGGCAGGCCCTGAGTTTCATCCACCAACACGCCGGATCGGAGATCGGCGCTCCGCATGGCCTGCGGAGTCGATGGCAGCGCCCGGACATAGGGTCAGGATGCGTCCCTTCGTTTCGGGCGCATTGGACACTGTTCATAAATTCCAACGTGAGTCTGGTTCTGCGAGGGAGGCTGGCCCTGGGAGCGCCGGCATCTTTGCCGGCGAGTTCAGGCCCGGCCCGGCGGATCGCACCGGCAAAGATGCCGGCGCTCCCAGCGCTTCGCCCAAGAACCGTGTCCAGATGCGCCTTATCGTCTCCTCGCCACGAAGAAAGTCTGGCGTCCCGGAATCAAAACCATTCAAATGCCGTGCATATGCCCGTGAGAATTTTTGCCCGCGAACACCGGGCGGCGCGTCCGCAACTCGCCCTCGCCCTCGTGCTCGCCGCCCTCGGCTGCGGCGCGCGCGCGGAGGACTGGCCGCAATGGCGCGGGCCGCAGCGCAACGGCACCTCGGCGGAAACCGGCTGGCGCGACACCTGGCCGGACGCCGGCCCGACCATCGTTTGGAAGGCCAAGGTCGGCCTCGGCTTTTCCGGGTTCGTCGTCGCGCAGGGCCGCGCCTTCACCCTCGGTCACGCGGACGGACAGGACACCGTGTGGTGCTTCGACGCGGCTTCGGGGAAAGTGCTCTGGAAACATTCCTACCCGGCGGAACTGGGCGACAAATTTTTCGACGGCGGCACCACCGGCACGCCGACCGTGGCGGGTGATCACCTTTTCACCCTGAGCCGCTGGGGCGATTTGTTTTGCTTCGAGGCCGCGACTGGAAAAATCACCTGGTCGAAAAATATCCAGAAGGAAACCGGAGCGCGCGTGCCGGACTGGGGCTTCACCGGCGCGCCGCTCGTGCATGAAAATTTGCTCGTGCTGAACGTCGGCGACGCCGGCCTCGCGCTCGACCAGGCCACCGGAAAGATCATCTGGCAATCCGCGAACAAGAGCGCCGGCTACTCCGCGCCGCTGCCCTTCCAGCGCGCTGGACAATGGCTCGCGCTCCTGGGCAACGGCTCCGCCTACGTCGCCGTGCAGCTCCGCGACGGCAAAGAAGCCTGGCGCGTCCGCTGGCTCACCGAGTATGGCGTCAACGCCAGCGACCCGATCGTGGAGGGCGACCGGCTGTTTCTCTCGACTGGCTACGGCAAAGGCGGCGGGCTTTTCAAACTCGGCGCGGGCGAACCGGAGCCGTTGTGGAAAACAAAAAAACTTCGCACGCAAATGAACGCCGCCGTCCTCTTCCAAAGCCATCTCTACGGCCCCGACGGCGACACGACCGAGAAAGCCGCGCTCAAGTGCCTCGACTTCGCGACCGGTGAGGAGAAGTGGACCCAGCCCGGCTTCGGCTCCGGCGCGGTCATCATCGCCGACGGCAAACTGATCGCCCTCGGTGGCACGGGCGAACTGCTCGTCGCGCCGGCCACGCCCTCCGGCTTCAAGCCCGCCGCCCGCGCACAGGTGCTCGGCGGCAAGTGCTGGACCGCGCCCGTGCTGGCCAACGGCCGCGTCTATTGCCGCAACGGCCGCGGCGATGTGGTGTGCGTGGATGTCAGAAAAAATTAACCAAACATTTTGAGTCATGCACTTGATTCCCCTTCCTGCCAGTCGGAACAGGCTAAAGCGTGAACTCCAACTGAACCGCCCCGCGCGCCGCGTTGGAGTTCAACCTTCAGGTTGTCCGTTGAGCCAGGCAGAATCAGGCGCATAGTCTCGCAAGCATTTTATGCAACAAACCCGTCGTCACTTCCTCAAAACCACCGCCGCCACCACCGCTTCGTTCGCCGCCGCGCCCTATCTGCTGCGCGGCGCGGAGCCGGGGAAAAAATATCGCACCGCGCTCATCGGCTCCGGCTGGTGGGGCAAGAACATCCTCAAGGAGGCGATGAAAAACGGGCGCGTGAAAGTGGTCGCGCTCTGCGACGTGGACGAGCGCGCGCGGGAAGTCGCCGCCGAACAGGTGACCGACCTCAGCGGCGACCAGCCCAAGACCTACAAGGATTACCGCGAGATGCTGGAAGCCGTGAAGCCCGAGATCGTCATCATCGCCTCGCCCGACCACTGGCACGCGCTACAATCCATCGCGGCCGTCCAAGCGGGCGCGCATGTCTTCGTCGAGAAACCCACCGGCCACACCGTCAACGAAAGCCGCGCCATGTTTCACGCCGCGCGGGACAGCGGCCGCGTGGCGCAGGTCGGGCTGCACCGGCGCATCGGACCGCATCATGTGAGCGGAATGAAGTTCCTCAAGTCCGGCGCGGTCGGCGACGTCGGCATGGTGCGGCTCTTCGCTCACTACGGCGGCGGCAAGGAAGTGCCCAAGCAGAACAGCCCCGCCCCGGACGGCATGGACTGGAACATGTGGTGCGGCCCCGCGCCATTGCGGCCGTTCAACAGCAACATCCATCCCGGCGGCTGGCGGCAATATCTCGATTACGGCAACGGCCAACTCGGTGACTGGGGCGTTCACTGGCTCGACCAGGTGCTCTGGTGGAGCGAGGAAAAATATCCCAAGCGCGTCTATTCCACGGGGGGCCGGCCGGTGCGCGGCCCCGCCGTGCTCAACGACCAGGCGCAAACCAGCGACGCGCCCGATCACCAGGTGGCCGTCTATGAGTTCGAGAAGTTCACCTGCGTCTGGGAACACCGCCGGTTCGCCGACAACCACGCCGAGAAGCACAACGTCGGCTCCTATTACTACGGCACGAAAGGCACGTTGCACATCGGCTGGCAGGACGGCTGGACGTTTTATCCCGCGAACAAGAAGGACAAGATCATCCACGAAGATTCCCAACTCCAGCAGCCCGACGGCCACAACCTGGCGCTCCTCTGGGCCGACTTCATCGACAGCATCGAAAAGAAAAGCAAGGGCGTGGCGAACATTGAAATCGCGCACCGCTCGTCCGTGCTGCCACTGCTCGGCATGATTTCGTGGCGAGTGGGCCGCAGCCTCAACTGGGACGGTGCGAAGGAACAGATCATCGGCGACCCTGAGGCGAGCAAGCTCCTCAGCCGCCCGTATCGCGCGCCGTGGGTGTATCCGGCGGCGTGATGTTTTCGAGAGTCCGGCGATACCCGGCCGGCCTCCTTCCCGCTGGGGGGGCAGCCGCCGGTTCCCGTCTGGTGCCACGGGAACTGCCGCTGCCTCTCTCAGGGCGGATGGCATCAATGAAACAATGCAGAATTCAAGACACTGACCACGATTCACTTGTCTTCGGCTGGCGACGGCGAGGGACGCCAACATCACTTTCTGCGAGCTCCTCCCCTGGCAGTTTGACCCGGCCAAACAATCCAACCTCAAGAAAACCTACCGGCGAACCTCCGTCGTCTTCACACGATTACTGTCCAATCTGGGCGTTGCCAGTTCCTCGCCCATTCTCGCGCGGTTCAACACACCAGTGAACGCCGCGAAGTCGAGAAGCGCAGGCTGGACGGCCTCTATCTCGATCAGCCGGAAGAATGGGATGACCCGTACCGATTCTTCCGCTGGTGATTATCAGTCTGCGCCGATGCAGAATAATTTGTCGCCGTCGCGCAGCAACATTTCCTGGCCGGAAAAGACGGGGCTCGCGCCGGTGCCGCCGGGCAGTTTGTTCCGGCTGACCAGCCGGGGTTCGCGCGCCGCGCCGCTGCTCCAGCCGCCCCGTTCAGCCTGATCCATCCCTGAAGTGATCCACCCATTGGCAGCGGATGTTTCCTTTCGGGTCCGCGGGTGTGGCCCCGAAACTCTCAAGTTCCCCATCGGCTCCGGAGCCTGTCTGTTCCGGGCCGGGATCAGTTTCATGAAGCGTGGTTTTACTTTGATCGAATTGCTCATCGTGATCGCCATCCTCGCGATCCTGGCGGTGCTGCTGCTGCCCGCCCTGGCCAAGGCGCGCGCGGCCGCCACCGCCTGCCTGAACAACGTGCGCCAGATCGGCCTCGCCGGTCTGATGTATGCGGATGACAACGACGACGTGCTGCCCCGTTCGCAGCACACCGGGCAGTCGTGGGTCGGATCACTGGAGGCGTATGGCGTGACGAACGTCTATCGCT
>SIBH01000100.1 GCA_009695285.1 Pedosphaera sp. | reverse complement strand
GTATCTGCTGCTGCGCTGCTGCGCCTTCCTGAGCCAGTGGGGCCACAGCTTCACTCGTCTCTTCACGCTCCTGCGAGCGGCCCTCTGGCAGCGATGGGATTGGCCCGATCTGCTCGAAGGCTGTGGGACAGCCACCGGTCATAACGCTGACAAGATCACGAAAGCCTTAAACTCGTTTCGGTCCCAGGCCGACGATTCGTTCGGAAACGCTCCCAGTTTACTCAAACTCCGCGCTTCCGTGGGATGTCAGTGAAAAATTTCACAAACTTTGCTTGCAGCGTTTTTTGCGCTGGGGTAAACATTTTTGGCACTGAGCAGTGCGGCTAATTTTTTGATCGTTTAGATTTCGGTAAATTGATGGTGAACTTCGCGGTTGGTCCGGCTGGAGCCGCTCCTGATTCTGGAGCGAACGGCGGGTCCAATCGCTCATTCATTTAATGTCAGACATATTTCCCAAATGGACCAACTGGCTCCCGCTGAAAATCGCGGTCGGAGCCGTCTTGGTTGGCACCGCCGCCACCGCCGGCTCTTGGTATTATCTCACGCCGAAGTATTCGAACGTGGGCTATCAGCCGGTCCAGCCGGTCGCCTTCTCGCACGCGATTCACGCCGGCCAGCTCGGCATGGACTGCCGCTACTGCCACAGCGCGGTCGAGAAATCCTGGTATTCCAACATCCCCACCGCCAGCACCTGCATGAACTGCCACAACCAGGTGCTCAAGGATGATCCGAAGCTGGCGCTGGTCCGCGAGAGCGCGGCCACGGGCAAGCCGATTCCGTGGGTGCAGATTCACAAGGTGCCCGACTACGTTTATTTCAATCACTCCGTCCACGTGAACCGCGGCGTCAGTTGCGTGGAGTGTCACGGGCGGATCGACAAGATGGACGAGGTCCGTCAGGTTGAGCCGCTGTCCATGACCTTCTGCCTTGACTGCCATCGTCATCCGGAAAAACACCTCCGTCCGCCGGACAAGATCACCGACCTCGGTTGGCAGGTGGACCCGAAGACGCAAAAGCAAAACGGAGAAAAATTTAAGCACGACTGGAAGGTGCAATCCTCCCAGAACTGCTCCGCCTGCCACCGATGAAAACCATTCCTCCACCATGCCCCGAGCCGGATAACGGCGTGAAATATTTTCGCAGTCTGGAGCAGTTGTCCGACACGCCGGAGTTTCAGGACTGGGCGTCGCGCGAGTTTCCCGCCGGGGCCAGCGAACTGAAGGACGAGACCACCCGCCGCCACTTTGTCAAAATCATGTCGGCCTCCTTTGCGCTGGCCGGCCTGGGGATTCTCGGGGCGGGCTGCCGCCGGCCCGAGGAAAAAATTTATCCGTTCGCGAAGCAGCCGGAAGGCTACGTCCACGGCGTTCCGCAATATTTCGCCACGTCCATGCCGGTGCGCGGCCTAGCCGTGCCGCTGCTCGTCAAATCTGATGACGGACGCCCGACCAAGATCGAGGGCAACGCCACGCATCCCGACAGCAACGGCGGTACCGACACCTTCGCGCAGGCCTCGGTTCTGAGCCTCTACGACGCTGACCGCGCGCAGCGGTTCACGCAGAAGGGCACCAACGCCAGCCGCGAAGCCGCGTTTGATTTTCTCTCCGGCGTCGCCAAACAATTTTCCGCGAACCAGGGCGACGGCCTTTGCTTCCTGATGGAACGCAGCCCGTCCCCGTCCCGCGCCCGCGTGCAGGGACTCATCAAACAAAAATTTCCCAAGGCCCGGTGGTTCATTTACGAGCCGGTGGATTTTGACGTGCAGCGCGAAGCCGCGACCCTCGCGGCGGGCAAACCGGTCGCGCCCTATTTCAAGCCGGATGCGGCCAAGGTCATTCTCTCGCTCGACTGCGATTTCATCGGCGGCGAAGAAGACAGCCACCGGATGATCCGCGGTTTTGCCAAGGGCCGGAAAATTTCCAAGCCCGGCGACACGATGAACCGGCTCTACGCCGTCGAGGGTTTGATGACCCAGACCGGCATGAACGCCGATCATCGTCTGCGCGTGGCCACGAGCCAGGTCGTCGCCATCGCGGTGGCCATTGCGGTGAAAATTTCCCCCGGACTTCAGGGCGTGGCCGCAAAATTCCCCCTGCCCGCCGGTGTGAAACCGGAGTGGATCGCGGAATGTGCGAAAGATTTGCAGGCGAACCCCGGCGCGTCGCTCGTGCTGGCCGGTTATCGGCAGCCGCTGGCCGTTCATCTCGTAGCCCATGTGCTCAATGAGGCGTTGAAGAACAATGGCAAGACGGTGCAGTTTCAGGAGGCGGCCGCCGCCGAAGGCACTCTTGCGCAGCTCGCCGAACTGCTGAACGGCGGCCAGGTGGACACGCTGGTGGTGCTCGGGGGCAACCCGGTTTACAACGCTCCCGTTGATCTCGATTGGGCGAAATCCCAGCGCAAAGCGAAGACGGTGGTGCGTCTCGCCTACTACGAGGACGAAACTTTCGCCGCGTGCGACTGGCATCTCCCCGCCGCGCATTATCTCGAATCCTGGGGCGACGCCCGCACCAGCGACGGCACGCTCGTCCCGGTGCAGCCGCTCATCGAACCGCTCTTCGGCGGACTGACCGAGATCGAAGTGCTGGCCCGCCTCGGCGGACTCGACGCGACCAAGCCGCACGACATCGCGCGCGAGACGTTCAAGACCATTGCCGGCCCCGATCTTTTTGAGGAGAAGTGGAAGAAATTTTTGCACGACGGTTTTCTCGCCGGCAGCGCGGCGAAGCCGGTCGAGGTGACAGTCAATGTCGCCTCGATTTCCCAAGCCTTGTCCGCCGCGACCACGACCGAAGCACCGGGCAAGGACAAGCTCGAAGTGGTTTTCACCCGCGACTACAGCGTGGATGACGGTCGTTATCACAACAACGGCTGGCTTCAGGAACTGCCCGATCCCATCACCAAGATGACGTGGGACAACGCCGTGCTCATCAGCCGCAAGACCGCCGAGGAACTCGTCCTGAAGAACAATCAGACGATCAAAATCGAAGCGGGCGGACGCAGCATCGAAGCCCCGGTCTGGGTTCAGCCTGGTCTCGCGGACTACACGCTGGCGCTGTCGCTCGGTTACGGACGCGAGAAGAGCGGGCGCATCGGAAATTTCAAGGGCGGCTCGGTCGGCTTCAACGCCTATCCGCTCCGCACCTCGACGGCGATGCACTTCGCCAGCGGCGCGAAAGTTTCCGTGACCGGCCCGACCCATCAGTTTTCCTGCACGCAGGACCATTGGTCGATGGAAGGCCGTCCGATCATCCGTGAGGCGAACCTCGCGCAGTTTAACGCGCATCCGAAGTTCGCGAAGAACATGGACATGGATGCCGCGGCCAACGACGCCTTCATTCCGAAAAATCCCGACGGCACGCCGCACAACATTTACAAGCATCCCTACGAATCGAATCCGGCGTTGAAGAGCCAGACCCATCAGTGGGGCATGTCGGTGGATTTGAACTCCTGCGTCGGCTGCTCGGCCTGCATGGTCGCCTGCCAGAGCGAGAACAACATTCCCATCGTCGGCAAGGAACAGGTCGGCAAGGGCCGCGAAATGCACTGGATCCGGATCGACCGTTACTACACCGGCCTGGCCGAACTCGAGAAGGACAAGAATCCGCTCGTCGCGGACGACAAACAGCAGTTTGAAAAATGGATCGACGATCCGCAGGTCGTGACGCAGCCGATGATGTGCCAGCATTGCGAATCCGCGCCGTGCGAAAGCGTCTGTCCGGTCAACGCCACCGTCCACGACGAGGAAGGGCTGAACGTGATGGCCTACAACCGCTGCGTCGGCACGCGCTACTGCTCGAACAACTGCGCCTGGAAAGTGCGTCGGTTCAATTTCTTCGATTACAACAAGCGCCCGCTGGAAAATCTTTACGCCGGCCCGATGGCCACGCGCAAGAACGACGAATGGGAACTGCTCAAGCTCGTCAAGAATCCTGATGTGACCGTGCGGATGCGCGGCGTCATGGAGAAATGCAGCTTCTGCCTCCAGCGCATCGAGCAGGCGAAAATTTCGCAGAAGGTCAAGGCCGGGGCGAGCGGCGACGTGGAAGTGCCGGACGGCACCATCAAGACCGCCTGCCAGCAGGCCTGCCCCGCCGAGGCGATTGTCTTCGGCAACATTCTTGACAAGAAAAGCCGCGTGTCGCAGCTCAAGGAACAGACGCGTGATTACGCCGTGCTCGGCTTCCTCGACACCCGGCCGCGCCTGACCTATCTCGCGCGCGTCCGCAATCCGAACCCGGCCATGCCCGATTATCGCGAGCTGCCCAACAGCCTCGACGAATACATCAACAAGGCGAAAAACATGGACCCGCTGGTGGAGCCTCCCAAGCCCGGCGCGGCCAATGGTAAAAAGAAAGGAGCGCACTAATGTCCGCCGTTCTTGAAAAACTGCTGGCCACGACCGGCACGACGCCGAAGGAGCTGGAGCGCGAGCCGTTGGTCCTGAACCAGCGCTCGCTTGGCTGGATTTCCGACCGGATCGCGGGCGTCTGTGAAAACGCGCTGCCCAAGTGGTGGTGGCCCGCCTTCCTCATCAGCTTCACGGTGATGTCGATGATGTTTATCTGCATCGCCTACCTCATCTCCACCGGCGTCGGCGTGTGGGGCCTGAACAATCCGGTCGGCTGGGCTTGGGACATCACCAACTTCGTCTTCTGGATCGGCATCGGCCACGCCGGCACGCTGATTTCCGCCGTGCTCTTCCTGCTCCGCCAGAAATGGCGCACCTCCATCAACCGCTCGGCCGAGGCGATGACGCTCTTCGCCGTGGCCTGCGCCGGCATTTTCCCGATGATTCACGTCGGACGAATCTGGCTCGCTTGGTGGCTCTTTCCGCTGCCGAACGCGAACAGCATCTGGCCGCAGTTCCGTTCGCCGCTGCTCTGGGACGTGTTCGCCGTCTCGACCTACGGCACCGTCTCGCTGCTCTTCTGGTACACCGGACTCGTGCCCGACCTCGCGACGATGCGGGACCGCGCGAAGACGAAAATCCGCAAATTTCTCTACGGCCTCGGCGCACTTGGCTGGACCGGCTCGAACCGCCACTGGAGCAATTACGAGAAGGCCTACCTGCTGCTCGCCGGCCTCTCGACGCCGCTCGTGCTCTCCGTCCACTCTATCGTCTCGTTCGACTTCGCCGTCTCGCAGGTTCCCGGCTGGCACACGACCATCTTCCCGCCGTACTTCGTGGCCGGCGCCATCTTCTCCGGTTTCGGCATGGTGCTGACCCTGATGATTCCGCTGCGCACGCTCTGCAAGTTGGAGGAGATCATCACCGTGCGGCACGTCGAGTTGATGGGCAAAGTCATTCTCGCGACCGGCTCCATCGTCGGCTACGCCTACGGCATGGAGTTCTTCATCGCCTGGTATGGCGGCAATCCCTACGAACTCGCCGCCTTCAAAAACCGCGCGTTCGGCCCCTACTGGTGGAGCTACTGGATCATGGTCACCTGCAACGTCGTCACGCCGCATTTGTTCTGGTTCAAAAAAATCCGTGAGAACATGGTCATCGTGTTCATCATTTCGATCTTCGTGAACATCGGCATGTGGTTCGAGCGGTTCGTCATCATCGTGACCTCGCTGCACCGTGATTACCTGCCGTCGAGCTGGGGCTATTTTAGCCCGACCTGGGTGGACATCTGCACGTTCATCGGCAGCTTCGGTTTGTTCTGCACCCTCTTTCTGCTCTTCATCCGGTTCCTGCCGGCGATTGCGATTTCCGAAGTCAAGGGCGTCACGCCCCAGGCTGACCCGCATCACAAGCTCGGCGGCGCGAAAGGAGGAGCGCACCACTGATGAACGCCAACGTCTCAATCCAGTCCTATGGCCTCGTCGCCGAATTCGACACGCCCGGCGACGCCATGCGCGCCGCGTCCAGCATCCGTGACGCCGGCTTCCGCAAATGGGACGTGCATACGCCGTTCCCCGTCCACGGCTTGGATGCGGCGATGGGCATCAAGAACTCTCCCGTCGGCTGGTTCACCTTCTTTGGCGGCTGCACCGGCTACACCACCGGCATGTTGATGATCTGGTTCATGAACGGCTTCGACTACAAGATCGTGGTCGGCGGCAAGCCGCTCTTCAGCCCGTTTTATGCCTTCCCCGTTTGCTACGAGCTGACGATTTTGTTCGCCGCGTTCGCGACCCTGATCGGCATGTGCTTCCTGAACCGCCTGCCGCGTCTCTATCATCCGCTTTTGAAAAACCGCCGCTTCGCCGCCGTCACGCACGACAAATTTTTTGTCGTGATCGAAACCGCCGACCCGAAGTATTCGCCCGTGGAAACCCGCAAGCTGCTGGAAACGGCCGGCAGCCGGCACATCGAGTTGATCGAGGAATAACATGCGCTATTTCCTGCTAATTCTTGCGCTCACCGTTGTGACCATCATGGGTGTCGCCGGCAAGCGCGGCTCCCTCTCCCGCCAGCCACCCATCGAAATTTTTCCGGACATGGACCGCCAGCCCAAGCTGCGCCCCCAGGAGCCGAACGCCTTCTTCGCCGACGGCAAAAGCTCGCGCGAACATCCCGCCGGCACCGTGGCCCACGCCGCGCCGCTCATGGTGAACGGCCAGGCCGTCTATCCCCACGAAGATGCCCCGGTCAACACCGGCAAGATCACCGGCACCACGAACTTCGTGGAAACCAATCCGTTTCCCGTCACCGAAACGCTCATGGCGCGCGGCCAGCAGCGGTATCAGATCAACTGCCTCCCGTGTCACGGCCCGCAGGCCGACGGCAACGGCATCACCAAGAAGCTCGGCATGGGCGTCGTCGCCAATTTGCAGGAGAAGCGCTTCGTCACCATGACGGACGGCGAAGTTTTCCACACCATCAGCAACGGCAAGAATCTGATGGGATCCTATGCGGCCAACGTCACCGTGCCGGACCGCTGGGCCATCGTCGCCTACCTGCGCGCGCTGCAACTCAGCAAACTGGCCACCTTGAACGACGTGCCCGCCGAGATGCAGTCGAAGCTGAAAAAATAGTTATGAGTTCCCACGCCATCTCCGCATCGCCTGCCGCCGGGGCCAACTCCGGCGTTAACCCGCTTTGGGCGAAACTTCCGCTCATCCTCATCGTCGTGGGCGGCTTGGGCGCAGCCTTCGACGCGTTCACGAACAGCGCGCAGTTCGGCTACTCCTACTTGACGGCGTTCATGTTTTTCCTGAGCCTCTGCCTGGGCTCGCTGTTCCTGGTGTTGATGCACCATCTGTTCGACGCCGGTTGGTCCGTGCCGATCCGCCGCTTCCTGGAACACATCGCGTTTCTGCTGCCGGTGATGGGCCTCCTTTTTCTGCCCATCGCTTTTTTGGCGAAGACCATTTATCCGTGGATGACCATTGATCCGCACACCGACCACGCGCTGCACGCCAAAGTCGCGCTCTTCAACACCAAGGCCTTTTACGTCGTGGCCGCCGCGCTCTTCGCCATCTGGACGCTGCTCACCTACAAGCTCCGCGCCTGGTCGTTGAAGCAGGATCAGACCGGTTCGGCGGAATGCACGAAGGCGCTCCGCAAATGGGCGGCCGGCGGCATCTTCATCTTTGCCTTCTCGCTCACGCTCGCCGCGATCTACTGGATGAAATCCATTCAGCACCAGTTTTTCTCGACGATGTATGGCGTCTATTATTTCGCCGGCAGCGTCTGGACCACGCTGGCGACGGCCTACGTCATCGCGCTGGCCATGAAGGCCACCGGGCGGATCCCCGTCCTGCACCGCCGGCAGTTTCACGATCTCGGCCAGTTGCTGCTCGTCTTCACCGTCTTCTACGCCTACATCCATTTCTCGCAATACTTCCTGATCTGGAACGCCGCCGTGCCCGAGGAAACTTTCTGGTACGTGCTCCGTGAAAAAGGCACCTGGTGGTATGTCGGCATGATCATCATCTTCGGCCATTTCCTCGTGCCGTTCCTCTCCCTGCTCCGCATCGACGCGAAACTGAAAATCGGTCTGATGGTGCCGCTCGGCCTCTGGGCGTGGCTGATGCACTACTGCGACATGCAGTTCAACGTCATGCCGCACTTTCACCCGGACGGCCTCGCCCTCTGCCTCACCGACCTCTCCTGCGTGGCGTTCATCGGCGGCGTGCTCGCGTTCGTCTTCCTGAAATATTTCAACCGCCACGCGCCGTATCCGCAAAAAGACCCGCGCTTCGCCGAGTCCATCGCGGGCAGCGAGAGCCACGATTGATCGCATGAGCACTGAACGCAAAACATCCGCCGGCTTTTACATCGTCGCCATCATCGGCGCGTTTCTCATCATGGCGCTGCTCGTCCGCAGCGTGATTGAACGTACCACGCCCGCGCCCGTCGGCCAGGAGCGCACCGCCGAACGCGTCAAGCTTTCCGCCGAGCTGAAGGCCGAGAACGCGCTCGCTTTGGAAACGTGCGACTGGGTGGACAAGGCCAAGGGCATCGTCCGCCTGCCCGTCAGCGAGGCGATGAAGCTCACCGTCCAGGAATGGAAAAATCCGGCGGCCGCCCGCTCCAATTTGATCGCCCGCGTCGAGAAGGCCACGGCCAAGGTGCCGGAGAAGCCGAGTGAATTCGAGTGATCGCCCGCGTGGTATTTCCATGAACGAGCCGTCCACCAAGCCCGTCGCTTCTCCGCCTGAACTGCTCGCGGAGATCGACCGTTCCTGCCGTCTGCCGCTGCTGGTGCTTTTTTTCAGCGCGCTCACCTGGCTCGCCGCCGGCTCGGTGCTGGCCTTGATCGCCTCGGTGCAACTGCACGCCCCCGCCTTCTTCGGTGAATGTCCGTGGTTCACCTATGGCCACGTCCGGCCCGCCGCGAACAACGCGCTCGTCTTCGGCTTTGCGTCGCAGGCCGGGATTGCCCTCGCCCTCTGGCTCTTTTGCCGGCTCGGCCGCACGCCGCTTTTCCGGCCGCTGGCCGTGGCCATCACCGCGCTGTTCTGGAACCTCGGCGTGACCGCCGGTATCGTCGGAATTTTCACCGGCGGCTCGACCGGCTTCGAGTGGCTGGAAATGCCGCGCTACGCCTCGTCGATTTTGTTCGCCGCCTACGCCGTGTTCGGCGTCTGCGCGCTCCTCACCTTCCGGTCGCGGCGCGAAGCCGTGCTCTACCCGTCGCAATGGTACCTGCTCGCGGCCCTCTTCTGGTTCCCGTGGATTTATTCCGCCGCGCAACTGCTGCTCGTCGTTCATCCCGTGCGCGGCGTGATGCAGGCCGCCGTCAACCACTGGTTCACCGGCAACTTCTTCAACCTCTGGCTCGCGCCGCTTGGCCTGGCCGTGATTCTTTATTTCATCCCGAAAGTCATGGAGCGTCCGCTGCACAGCCGGCAGCTCGCGCTCCTCGGTTTCTGGACGCTCGCCATTTTTGGTTCGTGGGCCGGAACACATCCCGGCGCGCCGCTGCCCGCGTGGGTGAACAGCGTCAGCTCCGCCGCCAGCGTGCTGCTGCTCGTCCCGGCGGTCTGTGTCGCGCTGAATCTCTCCCGGACCATTGCCTCCCGCGCGTCGGACGCGAAGCCGACCCGCACCTGCCTGTTCATGTCGGGCGCGGCCCTTGGTTACCTACTCGCCGTGCTGGTCGGCGCCTGCGCCGCGCTCTGTCCGGTCATGGAATTCACCCACTTCGCCGCCGCGCAGACACAGTTGATGATTTTCGGTTTCTTCGCGCTCGCCGTGGGCGGGGCCGCTTACTACATCGTGCCGCGACTCGTGCAGCGCGAATTTCCATCGGCGGGTCTGGCGAAACTCCACCTGTTCGGGGGTGGACTCGGCGCCTTGATCTCGGCGATCGCGCTCATCATCGCCGGCTTCCTGCAGGGCCGGGGCCTAGGCAATCCCGCGACGCCGTTTCTCGACGTGGCTGCGTCCCTCAAGCCGCTGCTGCTCCTCAACACCCTCGGTGTGGCCCTGCTGGCCTTGGCCGCGCTCGCCTTCCTTGGCAACTTCGCCTGGCTGCTCGCGCGCTGCGCCCGTGAATGCTGCGCGCAATGCTGCTCTTGCGGAAACTCCGCGCCGGCCGAAGTGAAACTGAAACCGGCGGGAGCACGGCGATGAACCACGGCCCGCTCATTTTTCTCGGCGCGTTCGCCACGGTCGTTTCCTCGTTCTGGGGACTGGTCGTCGCGCCGCAGCTCCAACTCGGCGGCCTTCAGCCCAAGCTCACCACGGGTGGCGATGCGGTCTATCCGTCGCAGCGCCCCGGACTCGCGGCGCAGGGCCACGCAGTTTACGTCGCCAATGGCTGCGTCTATTGCCACAGCCAGCAGATCGGCCAGAGCGGCGTGGAGTTCGACGTGCTGCTCGTCAAAGGCGGAACCAATGCCGTGAAGACCCTCGCCCGGTTGCGCGAAGTGCTCCCGGCCCTTAGCGACGACTCGGCCCGGCAGATGATCGCCACCGCGACCAACACCGCGCCTCAATTGCTCGCCGCCCGCCTCGACCACGCCACCGCCGATCTCCTCGACCGAAATCTCAAGCCCACCGGCGCGCAGGTGCAGATCGTCCAGCGCAATCTCGGCCCCGACCTCGCGCGCCACTGGGGCCGCCGTCTCAGCGTGGCGCAGGATTATCTCTACGACGATCCGGTCCAACTCGGTACGCAGCGCATCGGTCCCGACCTCGCCAACTTTGGCCTGCGCCAGACGAACGAGACCGTCATCCTCACCCATTTGCTGAATCCTCGTGCGGTGGAAACAAACTCCACCATGCCGGGCTATTCATTCCTCTTCGAGCAGCGCAAGCTGCATCCGGGTGAAACCACTCCGGCCATTTCATTGAGCGCGGCGGGCATCACCCAGGACGTGGACAAGACCACCGGTGCTCCGGAATTCTTCGTGCCCAAGCCCGCCGCCCGCGCGCTCGCGGCCTACCTGATGAGCCTGCAATCCGACGCGCCGCTTTTTGAAGCGCCGATGACCGCGCCG
>SIBH01000099.1 GCA_009695285.1 Pedosphaera sp. | reverse complement strand
CGACGATGGCCGCGCCGATGATCAACAACAGGAAGGCGACGCCGATACAACCGATGAATATCTTTTTCATGACGCCGACATTATCAGGAACCGGTCGGTGGAAGATAATAATTTTCGGTGCGGTTTGTAAGGCAAATCCATTTCCGACCTTGATTCACCGCGCGTGCTCTGCCATCAAAGCCCGCAATGCTCACAGAAATCACTTTAACGCCGGCTATCGGCACCCGGTTGACGGTGACGATTCATGACCTGGCCTTCGGTGGCGAAGGTGTGGCGCGGACGGGTGAGTTTGTGGTCTTCGTGCCGTTCGTGCTGGTCGGGGAGACGGTCGAGGTGGAGTTGACGGAAGTGAAGAAGCGGTTTGGGCGCGCCAAATTGTTACGAGTGGTGACCGCCTCGCCGCACCGGGCCGTCCCGCAGTGCCGTTACTTTGGCGAATGCGGCGGCTGCCAGTACCAGCACATCGACTACGCGACGCAACTGGAGATGAAGCGCAAGCAGATCTCGGATCTGTTTGAGCGCATCGGAAAGTTTTCCAGCGCGGTCGTGGCCCCGGTCATCCCCTGCCCGCAGCCCTACGGCTACCGCAACCGCATCATGATCCGCAGCCAGTGGAACAAGCTCCGGCAGGGGCTGGAGATCGGGTTCATCCGGCATGACAACCGCCTGGTGGTGGACATCGAGGAATGTAAAATCGCCGAGCCGGCGCTCAACGAACAGATCCTCAAGGTGCGCGCGCACCCGCCGCCTAAGGGCGGGATCAAGGTGGTCCTGCGCGCCCTGCCGGAGGACTGGGAGGTGCCGCCGGATTCGTTCTTCCAGAATAATTTTTTCCTGCTGCCGAAACTGGTGGAGACGGCGCGGGAGTGTCTGCGCGCGGGCGGGGCGCGGCATCTGGTGGACGTGTATTGCGGCGTGGGGTTTTTTGGAATCGCGCTCGGCGATCTAGTGGAGTCGTTCGTGGGCGTGGAACTGGACCAACTCGCGATCAAGGCGGCCCGGCGCAACGCCACGCGTCACGGCCGCACGAACGGAGAGTTCGTCATCGGGCGCGCCGAGGAATTGTTGCCACAGTTGCTGGAGAAATTTCCGCCGGCCACGACCGCGGTGATCCTCGATCCTCCGCGCACCGGCTGCCTGCCGGAGAGCTTGGAACTCCTGCGGCAAACGCGCCCGGCGCAGATCATCTACGTGTCGTGCCACCCGGCGACGCTTGCGCGGGACTTGAACATATTGTGCGCGGACGGTGTCTTTGAACTGCGCGAAGTGACGCCGGTGGACATGTTTCCCCAGACGCAGCATGTCGAATGCGTGGCCGACGTGCGGCTGCGGACGGACGCGGAACAAAGCAGCCTTGCCAATGCGGACGGCATGGTTTTAACTCAACCAACATAAACAACGATGCAAACCGACTCCAAACGTAATTTTGTGCATACCTGGCTGCCGTGGGTAGTGGCGGCCGCGGCGCTGGTGCTTTACGGCGTGACGTTGAATCGCGTCATCTCGATCACTGGTCTGGCCAGCGTGGCCCGGGCCACGGGCTGGGACTGGCACCCGGTTTACACGGAACCTCTCTACTATTTGCTGACCTGGCCGGTGCGCTGGCTGCCGGCCGGCTGGCAGTTGGTGGGCGCCAACCTGTTCGGGGCCGCGTGCGCCGCGGGGAGCCTGGCGCTGCTGGCGCGTTCCGTGGCGTTGCTGCCGCACGACCGCACGCGCGACCAGCGGCAGAAGGAGACGAGCGACCATTCCTTTCTGAGCATCCCGCTGGCGTGGCTGCCGCCGGTCTTCGCGGTGCTGGTCTGCGGCCTGCAGATCACGTTCTGGCAAAATGCGGTCATCACCACCGGCGAATCCCTCAACGTCCTGGTCTTCGCCTATTGCGTGCGCTGCCTGCTGGAGTATCGGGTGGACCAGCAGGAATCCTGGGTGTGGCGGATGGCGCTGGTCTTTGGGCTGGGCATGGCCAACCACTGGACGATGGTGGCCTTCTTCCCGATGGCGCTGGTGACGACGGTCTGGATCATGGGCCGGCGATTTTTCCAGGCGCGCTTTCTGTTGCGGTTCGCCCTGTGCGGCCTGGCGGGTCTGTCGCTTTATCTCCTGCTGCCGCTGCTGCAAAGCCAGTCCGTGGTGGCCCAGAACAGTTTTTGGGTGTCGCTGAAGACGAACCTGGGCGAACAGAAAAACTACATTCGATTCTTTCCCAATTACGCCCTCCTGCTGCTGGCCGCCGCCTCCGTCCTGCCGGTTTTCGTCATGGGCATCCGCTGGGCTTCTTCCGTGGGCGACATCAGCGCGGCCGGCTTCCGGGCCGCCAAGCTCATGACCCATGTGGTCCATGCGCTGTTTCTGGCGGCGAGCGTTTATGTGGCATTCGACATGCCCGTCAGCCCGCACAAACTGGGACGCACCTTGGGCGCGGAACTTCCGTTCCTGCCTCTCTATTACCTCAGCGCGCTCAGCGGCGGCTATTTCATCGGCTATTTCCTCCTCATCTTCGGCCGGGGGAAGTCCCGAAGCTGGCGGCGTGATTCCCCGCTGCAGCCCGCCATCAACGGGACCATCACCGTGCTGGCCTGCGCGCTCCTGGCCGTGGCGCCGGCCTATTTGGTGTACCAAAATCTATCCACGATTCGCGCCATCAACTCGCCGGAACTGGATCGTTACGCCCGGCACCTCACCGCCTCGCTCCCGGCCAAGGGAGCGGTGGTGTTGAGCGATGATCCCATCCGCCTGCACGCGCTCCGGGCCGTGCTCGGCGGATCCGCCGCGCAGAACTTCGTCCTGCTCGACACCGGATCCCTCAAAGACGCGGCCTACCATCGCCACCTGAAATTGAAATACCCGAAACGTCTGCCGCAGGTCAACCCGGCGGGGTTGTCCGACTCCGAACTGATCCGGTTCCTGACCGCCATGAGCGAAAAAGACGAGGTGTGCTACCTGCATCCGAGCTTCGGTTATTACTTCGAGAGCTTTTTCGCCCAACCGCTCGGGCTGGTTTACCTGTTGAAGCCGTATCCGGCCAACAGCGTGGAAGCACCCCTGCCCTCCGCCCGCGACCTCGCGGAGAACGACGCCCGCTGGAAAACACTCGAGGCCGGACTGCTGGCCCCGCTCAAACACCGCGTCAAATCACTCACCTACCAAGAGCGGTTGGACAATCCCACGCTCTTCTGGATGAGCCGCTATCTTTCCCGCTCCCTCAACCTGTGGGGCGCGGAACTGCAGCGGGCCGGCCTGTTCGATCCGGCGGACCATTATTTCCGGGAAGCCCTGGCCGTGAACCCCGAAAATCCCGCGGCCTCCATCAACCACGAGTTCAACCGCCACTGGGTCAAAAACCACAAACTCCTTGACCGGTTCAGCGACGAGGCCATGAGCAGGATGATGCCCTACGGCGGCAATTGGGATAACGTCTCCTTGATCAACGGCCCGATCGCCGAGCCGGTTTTTCTGACCGATTACGCCCAGGCCTGCGCCCGGGGCGGAACCCTCCGCCAGGCCGCGCAGGCGCTGCTCCGCGCCCAAGTCTTCCTCCCCGAAGACTTCACCCTCAAGCTGGCCCTGGCCAACATCTACACCCAGAACCGCTGGCCAGACCGCGCCCTGGCGTTGCTCGCGGAACTCCGCGCGAAGCAACCCGTCACCGGCCTGGATGCCGGCAGCCAGACCGAACTCATCCTCGCCGAAGCCCGCGCCCATTTCGCGCAAGGCAACCGCACCGGGGCCGAAACCATGGTGCTCGCCGCCCAGGTTAAATTCCCCCAGCAGGAAGGCCCCTTCACCGTGCAGAACCAGTTCCACCTCTTCAAGGCCGATGAACTTCGCGCCGCCGGCAAAACGGCGGAATCACGCGCCGAGATCACCAACGTCATCCGAACCCTGGAAAAACAGCTCACAGTGCAGCCCACCAACCTCAACGCCCTCATCAACCACGGCGGCTTCTCCCTCACCCTGGAAAACTACGCCGGCGCCCTGCCCGCCCTCAACCGCGCGCTGGAACTCGATCCGGCCAACCCCGCCGGCCTGGCTGACCGCGCCCTGGCTTTTCTCCAGTTGAAACGCTACGACGAGGCCCGGCGCGATTACCGACTGCTCGCCGACCGCAACTCCAAAATGTACCGCGCCTACTACGGCCTCGGCGAAATCGCCTGGCAGAAAAAGGACCGGAGCGACGCCATCGACTGTTACAAACTCTATCTCAAGCACGCCCCCGAAGGCTCCCCCGAGGCCCAGATGATTCGCGAGCGCCTGGCCAAGCTCAAAAAGAACACAGCCTTCTAGCCCGCTCCCGGCGTGCGCGTCACTCACGTCATCACCCGTCTGATCGTCGGCGGCGCGCAGGAAAACACCGTCGCCTCCGTCCTCGGATTGCAGGAAAAGCCCGGCCTCGAAGTCGATCTCATCTCCGGCCCGGCCACCGGCGCGGAAGGTTCGCTCGAAAATTGTTTCTCGGAAAATCCCGGTCTGCTCACCGTGCTGCCCGAACTCGTCCGCCCCATTCATCCCTGGCAGGACGCACGCGCGCTGCGGAAGCTCACCGAAATTTTCCGCCGCACCCGGCCGGACATCGTTCACACCCACAGCGGCAAAGCCGGCATCCTCGGACGCCTCGCCGCCGCGCGCGCCGGCGTGCCGGTCATCATCCACACCATTCACGGGCCGTCCTTCGGCGATTTTCAGGGCGCGCTGCCGAACCTATTATTTCGTGCCGCCGAACAATTTGCCGCCCGTCACACCACCCATTTCGTCAGCGTCGCCCACGCGATGACCGAACAGTATCTCGCCGCCGGGATCGGACGGCGCGAACAATACACCCGCGTCTTCAGCGGCTTTCCCCTCGCGCCGTTTCTCGCGACCGCCAACGATCCCGCTCTGCGAAAAAGTCTCGGCCTGCACCCGGACGATTTCGTCGTCGGCAAGATCGCGCGGCTCTTTGCGTTGAAAGGTCACGACGATCTCTTCGCCGCCGCTCCCGAACTGGTGCGCCGTTGTCCGCATCTGAAATTCCTGCTCGTCGGCGACGGCCCTTGGCGCGAACGCTTCGAGACCACGGTGCGCGCGATTGGTCTGGAAAAACATTTCATCTTCACCGGCCTAGTTCCGCCCGCCGAAGTCCCGCGCTACGTCGGCCTCATGGACGCGCTCGTTCACCTCTCGCGCCGCGAAGGACTGCCCCGCGCCCTGCCGCAAGCGCTCGCCGCCGCCCGCCCCGTCCTCGCCTATGACTGCGACGGCGCGCGCGAAGTGTGTCTGGACAACGAAACCGGCCTGCTCATTCCACCCGGCGACCGCCGGCAGTTCACCGAAAAATTACTGCTGCTGGCCAGCGACGCCCCGTTGCGCGAACACCTCGGCCGGCGCGGCCGGGAAATCGTCCGCGAAAATTTCGGAGTCAAGAAAATGGTGGACGACCTGCACGCGCTCTACCTTAAACTTGCCGCGCCGTGACCTTTCCCCTCAACATCTGCCTCGCCGCCTTCGCCGCTGCGCTGGCCGGCTCCTGCCTCAGCCTGCAGCTCTGGCGCGCGTGGTGCCTGCGACGCGGTTGGGTGGACGATCCCGGCCATCGCAAAATCCACGACCACCCCGTCGCACTCGCCGGCGGACTCAGCGTGCTGACCGGACTGCTGCTGCCCCTGCTCGCCGCGCTCGCCGCCATCCACTGGCACTGGCTGGAGGACGGCACCCTGGAAAAACTCCAATACGGTTTCGGCAAACGCTCCGGCCAGTTGGCCGCGATTTTTTCGGGCGCGATCTGCATGTGGCTGCTCGGCTGGTTCGATGACCGCCACGAGTTGCGTCCGCTGCCAAAATTTGCGGGGCAACTGCTCATCGCCGCGCTCGTGGCGTCGGCCGGCGTCCGCATCACCCTTTTCGTCCCGAACCTGCTTTTTAGCTACGCCATCACCATCCTCTGGATTCTGACCGTGACGAACGCCTTCAATTTCATTGACAACATGAACGGCCTTTGCGCGGGCCTGGCCGTCATCGGCGCCGGCGGGTTCGGCCTGGTCGCCTTGCGGCACGGGCAATATCTGGTGGCCGGCATGGCGTTTCTCATCGCCGGGGCCGCGCTGGGTTTTCTGCCGCACAATTTCCCGCGCGCCACCGCCTTCCTCGGCGATGCCGGCAGCCATCTGCTCGGCTACCTTCTGGCCGTGCTCGCCATCCTGCCTCACTTCCACTCGCCGAAACATCCACAACCGCTCGCCGTGCTGACGCCGCTGCTCCTGCTGGCCGTGCCGCTCGCCGACCTCGTCTGGGTGGTCATCCTCCGCTGGCGACTGGGGAAACCGTTTTACCTCGGCGACAACAATCACCTCTCGCACCGCCTGACGCGGCGCGGCTTTTCCCGCGTCAACGCCGTGCTGCTCATCTGGCTGATCGCCGCCGCCCTCAGCGCGCTGGCATTTTTTTTGTGAGCCAAACTTCCTTGAACGCGCGCAGCCAACTCCGCCGAAGAACGCTGCCACCCGCCTGCTTTGGCCCGCCGGACAGGCTAAAGCGTGAACTCCAACAAGGTGCCAGGGCGTCTTCGTTGGAGTTCAACCTTTAGGTTGTTCCGTTCTGCGCCCAGGGGAATCGATTGCCAGGGCGAATGGGATTGCCCGGCCATTTTATCCGGACTCATCCCCCAACTCTTCTCATCCCCGTCCGCCTCTAATTCCAGGGAAATCTTCCTTTGAAAAATTTCGAGCACCGCCGCGCAGCCCAAGCTTGCGACCGCCTGCCCCGTCGGACAAACTCCGCGCCCATGAGCAAACGCTTTTACCTAACCACCGCGATCGACTACGTGAACGGCCAACCGCATCTCGGCCACGCCTACGAAAAGATCATCACGGACGTCATCGCCCGCGCCCGCCGCGCGCTCGGCGAGGAGGTTTTTTTCCTGACCGGCCTCGACGAGCACGGCCAGAAAGTCCAGCAGGCCGCGCACGCCGAGAGCAAAACCCCGCAGGCCTACTGCGATGAACTGGCCGTCAGTTGGAAGTCTTTCGCCGCGAAATTGAGCCTGACCAACGACGATTTTGTCCGCACCACCGAACCGCGCCACCAGGAAGTCGTGCAGGCGATTCTCACCAAGCTCCACGCCTCCGGACATTTTTACAAAACGGAATACAAAGGTTTTTACTCGACGAAGGAAGAGACGTTTCTCACTGACAAAGACCGCCGTCCCGACGGGACGTTCGACCCGTCGTTCGGCGAGGTCATCGAACTGATCGAGGAAAACTTCAACTTCAGGCTCAATGCACATCAGGCGTGGCTGATTGATTACATCGAGAGCAACCCCGGCTTCATCTCGCCCGCGCATCGCCGCAACGAAATTCTCGGCTTCCTGAAAAACAACACCCTCGAAGACCTCTGCATCACCCGGCCCGCGTCGCGCCTGAACTGGGGCATTCCCCTGCCTTTCGATCCGAACTTCGTCACCTACGTCTGGTTCGACGCGCTCGTGAACTACATCAGCATCCCCGCCGCCCACGGCGATCCGGTTGTTCTCGCCGCGCTCGGTCTGCCAAATTCCGCCCTCCGCCCTCCGCCCTCCGCCCTTCCCCTCTGGCCCGCCGATCTCCACGTCATCGGCAAGGACATTTCGAAATTTCACGCCGTCTATTGGCCGATCATGCTCAAGGCGATGGGCCTACCGCTGCCGAAACAACTGCTCGTCCACGGCTGGTGGCAGAAGGACGGCGCGAAGATCAGCAAGAGCACCGGCAACGTCGTCGATCCCCTCGCGGTCATTGATGAATGGGGCCTCGATGCGTTTCGCTTTTACGTCGTGCGCGAACTCGACATCGGCCCGGACGGCAACTGGACCGACGCCGGCTTCCAATCGCGCTACCAGGCCGAACTCGCCAACGGCCTCGGCAATCTCATCAACCGCTCGCTCTCGATGCTCAAGCGCTATCGCACTGGCGTCGTGCCGCTGCGTTCGGACGAGCTCGCCGCAGACGCGCAAAAGTTTTCCCAAGCGGCGGTGGAGTGTTTGCAGAACTGCCAGTTGCAGACCGCGCTCGAAGAAATCTGGAAGCTCGTCAACCGCGCGAACCAATACGTCGATCAAACCGCGCCGTTCAAGCTGGCGAAAGACCCGGCCCAAACCGCGCGCCTCGACGAAGTACTCTACAACCTCGCGGAAGTTTGCCGGGTGCTGGCCGTGCTTCTCGCGCCGTTCCTCCCGGAAACTTCGGAAAAGATTTACGCACAGCTCGGCCTGGGTGCGCTGTCCGGCAAATTTGAGGCCTCGGCCTGGGGTGGATTGAAAACCGGTCACACCATCGGCGAGCCGGCGCCTTTGTTTCCAAGGAAAGACCAGCCCAAGTGATTGGAATCCGCCCAAGAAAAAATCGCCGCTGTGGTGCAGCGGCGGTTTCCTGATTCAATCCCGAAATTAGTACGCGGCCTGCGCACCCTTGATGGAGCGCTTCTTCATCCACGGCATGAGGCCGCGAAGACGTTCGCCGGTCTTTTCGATGCCGTGCTGCTCGCCCTTTTTCATCAACGCGTTGTATTTCTTGTAGCCGGTCTCGTATTCCTTGACCCAGCCCTTGGCGAACTTGCCGGTCTGAATGTCCTTCAATGCCGCCTTCATCCGCTTCTTCACGCTCGCGTCGATGATCTTCGGGCCGACGCTCACGTCGCCCCACTTGGCGGTTTCGGAAATCGAGAAGCGCATCCCGCTGATGCCCGCTTCATTCATCAGATCGACAATCAGCTTCAACTCGTGAAGACATTCGAAGTAGGCCATCTCCGGCTGATAACCGGCCTCGACCAGCACCTCGTAACCGGCCTGCACCAGCGCGCTCGCGCCGCCGCAGAGCACGGTCTGTTCACCGAACAAATCCGTCTCGGTCTCTTCCTTGAAGGTCGTTTCAAGCACGCCGGCGCGCGCGCCGCCGATGCCCTTGGCCCACGCCAGCGCGACTTTCTTGGCCTGCTTGCCGGGGTTCTGGTAAACCGCGATGAGCGCCGGCACGCCTTTGCCTTCGGTGTACTGGCGGCGGACAATGTGGCCGGGGCCTTTCGGCGCGACGAGAATCACATCGATGTTTTTCGGCGGGACGATGGTTTTGAAATGGATCGAGAAGCCATGTGAGAAAAGGAGCGTCTTGCCCTTGGTCAGGTTCGGCTCGATGTCCTTCTTGTAGGCCGCCGCCTGCTTGGTGTCCGGCAGGGCGACGAAAATCACGTCGGCGCGCTTCACGGCCTCGGCGGCGGTGAAGACTTCAAAGCCTTTTTCCTGCGCGACCGGGATCGACTTACTGCCCTCGTACAGGCCGATGATGACCTTGAGGCCGCTGTCCTTGAGGTTGAGCGCGTGGGCGTGGCCCTGCGAGCCGAAGCCGAGGACGGCGAGGGTTTTGTTTTTCAACACGCCGAGATCGGCGTCTTTGTCAGTGTAAACTTTGGCGGGCATGGTTTTGTTTTCGAGTTGAGGTTGGGGGAATTATTGGCGGGCCATGGCGACCTTGCCGGTGCGGGTCAACTCCAGCACGCCGAAGGTCTTCATGAGGTTGAGAAATTTCTCGATCTTGCTTTCGTTGCCGGTGATCTCGACGGTCAGGGTCTGGGGCTGCACGTCCACGATTTTGGCGCGGAAGATGTCGGTGATCTGCATCACTTCGGCGCGGGTTTCGGAATCGACGGAGACTTTCACGAGCACCAGTTCGCGGTCCACGCAGTCGGCCTCGTGGAAATCCTGCACCGAGAGCACTTCCACCAGCTTGTTGAGCTGCTTGACGATTTGTTCGAGGGTCGAGTCGTCGCCGTGGGTGACGATGGTCATGCGGGAGGTGTTCGCGTCCTGGGTGGGGGCGACGTTGAGCGTGTCGATGTTGTAGCCGCGCCCGCTGAACAGCCCGGCCACGCGCGTGAGCACGCCAAACTTGTTTTCCACCAGAATCGATATCGTATGTCGCATAACTTGAAAAACCGCGCCGGCAAAATCAAAAACCCGCGTCCCTGCCGGAACTGCGGGCAACCTGCAAGCCGGCCAACATCCCGGTGCCACCCTCAAAGGACGACGACGGGCGGAATGGCGCTGGCCTTCTGTTTCATCGGCGGTGGACGTTAGCAAACGGCCATTTTCAGGGTCAAGCGGTGATTTTGAAACCGGCTGTGTCCGGGGCGGGCGGGGATACGCCGCGATGTTCAGGCTGGGTTTTGCCGGCCAGTGACGTCACGGATGATGGCGGTGAAGATGCTTTTGCCGCGATGGCTGGCGCTGCCCAGGGTCATCTTGACGAGAAGAGGCTGTCCGCTCTGGTGGATCGCCGGAAGCTGCACGGCCGCGGCCTTGTGGGGGGTGTCGAGATGCCGCTTCATTTCGGCGAGCTTCGCGTGGAAGCCTTCCCCCGGCAGAAGGAGATTGAGATTTTTTCCGACCATCTGGCCCGATTTGGCGCCAAAGACTTTTTTACTGACGGGATTGACGTAGAGGATTTCGCCCTGCTCATCGATGGCGATAATGGCGTCGGACGCGGTTTCGGCGAGGACGCGGTAACGCTTCTCGCTGTCGCGCAAAAGATTGATCTCGCTGCGCAGGTCGGCGATGAAGGAACTGAGCAGCATGGCCACCAACATGAACCCGACCATCCGCTCCATGCCTTCGGGGTTGCCCCGGTAGGAAAGGGAAAGTCCGGGCTGGACGAACAGCACGCGAATCAGCACCGAGGAAAGGGCCGTAGAGATGAAGGCCGGAGCCAGCCCCCCGTTGAGCGCGCTGAAGACAACGGCGGCGAGGAAGATAAAAAATAGCGTTTCATTGAACGCCGGCCGGTTATAGACGATGACGGCGGCGGCCCCGGGCAGGATCACGGCGATGCCGTAACGAAGGAGGCGGGACTCGCCCATCAGCCGGCGGGGCTTGTCCCAAAGTTCCCAAGGCGCGTGTTGCTCGTTCATACAGGTAATTAACGACACCTTTTCGGCGCGACTAAATATGGCCCGGCCGAGCGGAGTTGTAACCGTCGGAGGCACGGA
>SIBH01000098.1 GCA_009695285.1 Pedosphaera sp. | reverse complement strand
GGGCCGCAGCCGAATCCAGGTGACGGCGGGCGGGTTCCATGCCAACGACCGCGTCGCCGCGCCCGGTGGCAAGTGTTGAGCGCGCACCTTCTCAAAATTCCGGGCGGCGTCCACGACAAAAATGTCCGCCGCCGTTCCTCCGGGCCACAGCAGCCCGTGCCGCGAGATCTGAGACGCGCCGGACGCCGCGCGCTAGGCCGGTTTTCTCTGCGCCAATTTTCGGCCCGACGTGAGCGCGGCCAGCGTTTCCTGCAACCGCCGCGCGCGCGTTGCGGGGCGCTTGGTCATCGTCAGCCATACGAGGTATTCCCGCTGGCAACTGGGCGAGAGAGCGCGGAAATTTTCGGCGGCGGCGCGATGGCGCTTCCCGGCCAGCGCCTGTTTGAAAAACGCGGGCACGGGCCAAGGCGGTCGTTTCACTTTCGGTGCAGGCGGCACCATCACATCGGCGTCGAGTTCCACGGCGGCATGAAGCAACGCGCGGAGAGCGGCGAGGTTCAGGCCGTTGCGCGTGGTGATGCGGATGGAGCGGATGTTGGTCTTGCCCTCTCCTCCGTAAAAAAGTTTCGCGGGATCGGGCAGTTCCGTGCCGCGAAAGAAGATCATCGCCACATGCTGTCGGCACGCGGCGAGACCGACCACCAGCTTGCGCCCGGAGAAATAAAGATTGTTCCACTTCACCGAAACCAGCAGGTCCGGCTCCCAGGTGAGAATCCGTTCGTTGAGCTGTTCCGTCAGCGGTTGCGAAAAATCCAGGCACGTCTCCAGCCATGCGCCGGGGGTTTTGGTGCGCGCGGGATTACAGTCCATGCGAAGCCACACTGCCGCCGATCACGTAACGAACGCCCGCAAGTTTGATCCGGCGGATAAACAGGAGGAGAAATTCAATTTCGGGCATGGAGAATAATCCGGTTGACCTCGGCTATCACTTTTTCCTCCGGCCAGTCCGGATGCTGGTGACGGACACCCGCCGCTTTCAATTTGCGGGCCGACCAGAACATCTGTTCCGCCAGCTTCAGCCGTCGCTCGCCGGACATGGCGCGCAAAATCGCGAACTGTTCGGGCGTCGCTTGTTCATCCGCAAGCATACGGCGAGCTGCGCTGAAAAACTGGGCCGGGCAAGCTCTTTGCCATCGCGGCTTTCGTAGCAGCCGACGTGAGAAGACTCGGATCAATGAACCGCAGCACCACGGGCTGAAAGCGGTCAAAGCCTCCTCACGTCGGCTGCTACGTCAACAAAACGGTTTACTCCGCGCGCGATAATGCCTTTGTTAAGCGCATGTCCATTCCTCCAGCCGCCAGATGGTTCTGCTTGTTTGCTGTTTGCTTCACCCTCGCCCTGCCGGCGGCGGAACCGGCCGCCGCACCGGCCGGCCTCTTCGCCCGCACCAACCTCATCGCCTGGTGCATCGTCCCGTTCGACGCCAAAAAGCGCGGGCCGGAAGAGCGCGCCGCCATGCTCGAAAAACTCGGCTTCAAACATTTCGCCTACGACTATCGCGCCGAACACATCCCGACCTTCGACGCCGAAATCGAGGCCTGCCGGCGGCACGGCGTCTCGCTCGACGCGTGGTGGTTTCCCGGCGGCCTGAACACCGAAGCACGCCTCATTCTCGCCGCGCTCCAGCGCCACCAAGTCCGCGCGCAACTCTGGGTCACGGGCGGCGGCGGCCCGGTGAAAACGCCGGAGGAACAGCGCACCCGCGTCGAGGCCGAGGCCAGACGCCTCCAACCCATCGCCGAGGCCGCCGCGAAAATCGGCTGCACCGTCGCGCTCTACAATCACGGCAGTTGGTTCGGCGAACCGGAGAACCAGCTCGAAATCATCCAGCACCTCGGCCGCCAAAGCATCACCAACGTCGGCCTCGTCTATAACCTCCACCACGGGCACGAACACCTGGACCGCTTTCCCGCGCTGCTGCAAAAGATGAAGCCCCACCTGCTCGCGCTGAACCTCAACGGCATGTCGCGCGGCGCGGACAAGCTCGGTAAAAAAATCCTCGTCCTCGGCCAGGGCGATCTTGATCTCACGCTGCTGAAGACCATCCGCGACAGCGGTTGGCGCGGCCCCGTCGGCATCCTGAACCACACCGACGCCGACGCCGAAGCGCGCCTGCTCGACAATCTCAACGGACTCGACTGGCTCGTGCCGCAACTGGACGGCCAGCCGGCCGGTCCGAAGCCCCGGCCAAAATCCTGACCGGCGTCATCGCCTCCCGTGGCTGTTCCGAGGGACACACCAGGCTGTGGGCGCAACCAGACACGCGCATCGTTTGCCATCAAAATATCCCTTGCCGGATTTGCTTCGGCCCGGCTGAATCACCGGGTGCGTCCCCTCCTGCATCGAACCACAGACACCCCACACCTTGACGCGCGGGCCGGCGATGCCATTTCCATTCGGTCCAAAACAAGCCTATGAAAAACCCCCTCTCCACCCTCCTCTGCGCCGCCGTCATCGGAGCACTGTCCGTCACCGGCCTCCGCGCCGCCGACGCCAAACCGGACGCCGAAGGTTACATCCGCAACTGGCTCATGCTCGCGCCGATTCCGCTCGGCGGGGAGAATGTCGGCGCGGAACAAATCGACAAAGAGCAGATCGAGAAGGAAGCTGCGCTCCAGCCCAAGGCCGGCGACAAAATCAAGGTCAAGGACAAGGAACTCACCTGGAAAGCCGTGCAAAGCAAGGAAGCCGTCTTCGACTTCAATGAGACGCTCGGTTCGCCACTGGAAAACGTCGGGGGCTACATCGTAGCTTACATCGTCTGCGAAAAGGAACTGACCGATCTCGTGATGCTCGTCGGCAACAACGATCAGGGCCGAATTTATCTGAACGGCAAGGAAGTTTACAAACACGCGGACGTCGGCGCGCTCGAAAAAGACAGCGGCAAGGCGGAAAAAATCAGCTTGAACAAAGGCGTCAACGTCATCGTTTTCAAAGTCCTCAACGAAAATAACAACTGGCAGGGCTGCCTGCGCTTCACCGACAAGAAGGAGAAGCCCGTGACCGACTACACCGTCAAGCTCGCGCCGTAAGTCGGGCGCTGCAATCCAGCAAACCTTTTTCGTAGGAGACGAGGTGACGAGACTCAAATTCGTTTCCGCGTTACCCTTGTCGTGGCCTGCACTGGATCCCCCGCGCGCACAGCCGGACAACCTAAAAGTTGAACTCCAACGAAAGCGGCCTCGCACGGGCGTTGGAGTTCACACTTTAGCGTGCCCGGTGGGCCAGTGGGAATCCAGTTTTTCAGTTAGAGCCTCCTCACGTCGGCTCCTACGAGCCGAGGAGGCTCTTCGCCTTCGCCAGCGCCTCGTCCAGCTTGCTGGGGTCCTTGCCGCCGCCGCGCGCATTGTCGGGCTTGCCGCCGCCCTTGCCACCGACGATGGGCGCGATGGTCTGGATGATTTTCCCGGCCTGCACTGTCGCGGTGAACTCAAGCGTCACGGCGGCAATCAGGGCCACGGCGCCGTTGCTGGCACCACCGAGGACGATCACGCCCTTGAACTGCGACTTCAACGCATCGGCAATCGTTTGCAACGTGTCGCCATCCACGTCGCCGAGATTGCGGATGATGGCGGGAGTGAAGTTGATCGTCTCCGCTGCGGCGATTAAATCTTTAGCACGACCGGCGGCTTCTTTTTGATTGGCCGTCCGCAAGGACTTCTCTAGTTCCTTCTGCTGCGCCAGCAGCACCTCGATTTTCTTTTCAAGTTCGGCCACGGGAGAATTCAATTGTCCCGCGACGGAGCGTAGGAGGCGAAGCTGCTGGTTCGCGAGATCGTAGGACTGCAATCCGGCGACGGCCTCGATGCGCCGCACCCCGGCGGCCACGGCGGCTTCGCTGACAATGCGGAACAATCCGATCTCGCCCGTCGCGCGCGTGTGGGTGCCGCCGCAAAGCTCCATGGAGTAACCGTTCAACTCCCCGGCCTGGCCGCCGATCTGGACCACACGCACTGTGTCGCCGTATTTGTCGCCGAAGAACTGCATCACGTCCTTGCGGCTCTTCACGTCGGCGTGGGCGACTTCCGTCCAGGAGACGCCGACGTTTTCGAGGATGCGTTCGTTGACGAGTTTCTCGATGTCGGCGACCTGCGCGGGGGTGAGCGGCGCGCTGTTGAAGTCGAAGGTCAGCTTGTCGGGGCCGACGAAGGAACCTTTCTGCGAAGCTTCCTTGCTGGCGATTTCATGCAAGGCCCAGTGTAAGAGATGCGTGACGGTGTGATGGCGTTGGATCGCATCGCGGCGCGGCTTGTCCACAGTGAGGGTCAGGGTTGATCCCACGACCGGAATGTCCGACTCGCGGAGCAATACTCCGCGCTCCGGCGCGTCCGAGGAACGCGGAGCATTGCTCCGCTCGTCGGCAAGAAAGTGCAGGAAGGTGTTGCCGGATTTCTGCGTGTTGGTGACGCGCCAGAACTGGCTGCCGTGTTCGAGTTCGCCGGTGTCGCCGACCTGGCCGCCCATCTCGGCGTAGCAGGCGGTGGAGTCGAGGATGACGGCGGTCTTGTCTTTGAGCGATACGACTTCCAAAACTTTGGCCGACACTGCGAGGTTGTCGTAGCCGATGAACTTCGTGGGCGTGGCGGTCTCGATTTGCGAGAGCGAAATAACTTGAGTAACGCGAGCTTCGCGTGAGCGTTGTCGCTCCTCTTCCATTAGTCGTTCGTAATCCGCCATGTCGGGCTTCAAGCCAGCCTCACGCGCCATGAGTTCTGTAAGGTCTGGCGGAAAACCGTATGTGGAATAAAGTTCAAAAACCCAAGGCCCCTTAAACTCGTAATAGCGGGCTGGATCGTGCAGCAACGATCCAGTATTGGTTCGCGCCTTTATTGCTAGGTCTGCATACGTGTTGAAGAACCGAATGCCCTCATCAATCGTTTTATTAAACGCCTCTTCCTCGGTGCGGATGGTTTCTTGCACCTGCTTCTTGCGGGCGCGGATTTCGGGGAAGACGTCACCCATCGTCTCGGCGACGACGTCCACGAGTTTGTAAAAGAACGGTTCGTGGAAGCCGAGCGTGCGGCCGTAGCGCACCGCGC
Source organism: Pedosphaera sp. (assembly GCA_009695285.1). Classification (GTDB taxonomy): domain Bacteria; phylum Verrucomicrobiota; class Verrucomicrobiia; order Limisphaerales; family SIBH01; genus SIBH01. The sequence goes on along the minus strand of SIBH01000098.1, from coordinate 6,052 downwards.
GGCGCAGGATGCGGCGGAGAACGTAGTTGCGGTCGTTATTGCCGGGTTGGATGCCGTCGGCAATGGCAAAGCTTAGGGTGCGGATGTGGTCGGCAATGACCCGGAAGGCGATATCGATGGCGATTTGCTCCGGCAAAAGTAGGGCAGGCGTCTCGCCTGTGTTGGGGGGGGTCTCGCCCCCGGAAATGTTCACGGGCGAGACGCCCGGGGAGACAGCCAAGACGGCTGCCCCACTATTTTGGCCGGGCAACGTCGAGGCGTATTTCTTGCCGCTCATCTTTTCCAGCGCATCAAAGATGGGGCGGAAGATGTCAGTCTCGTAGTTGGAGATCTTGGCGTTCTGGAAATCGGTCAGGTTCTTCGTGCCTTGGATGATGCTGGTGACGCGCTCGAAGCCCATGCCGGTGTCCACATGCTGCGCGGGCAGCGGCGTGAAGGTGCCGTCGGGATTGGCGTTGTATTGGATGAAGACGTTGTTCCAGATCTCAATGCAGCGGGCGTCGGAGCCGTTGACGAGTTTCGCGCCGGAGATTTGCGCGTCGAGGTCGGTGGCCACAGGGCCGGGCCGGAGGTCCACATGGATTTCAGTGCAGGGACCGCACGGGCCGGTCTCGCCCATCATCCAGAAATTATCCTTCTTGTTGCCGTTGACGATGTGGACGGCGGGATCGAGGCCGACGCTGCGAAATTTCTCAGCCCACAAATCCCACGCCTCCTGGTCGCGGTCGGCGGGGTCGCCCATGGATTTGTCCGGCTGGTAAATGGTGGTGTAGATGCGGTGCGGCGGAAATTTCCAGACTTCGACGACGAGTTCCCACGCCCACGCGATGGCTTCCTTCTTGAAATAATCGCCGAAGCTCCAGTTGCCGAGCATCTCGAAGAACGTGTGGTGGTAGGTGTCGAGTCCGACATCGTCGAGGTCGTTGTGCTTGCCGCCGGCGCGGATGCATTTCTGGGTGTCGGCAGCGCGACCGGGCGTGTAGGGGCATTTGGTCTGGCCGAGGAAGATGGGCACGAACTGGTTCATGCCGGCGTTGGTGAAGAGAAGATTCGGCGAGTCCGGCATGAGCGAGGACGACGGGACGATGGTGTGCTGTTTCGACTTGAAGAAGTCAAGGAACGACTGGCGGATTTGCGTGCTGGTCATGGGATCAATTCAAAATTATCAATGCAAAATTCAAAAACGGACGGTCGCGAAGGAACGCAGAGAACAACGAAGCCGTCCTTCACTTCGCCACGGGATTGCCGTCGGCGTCGATGAGTTGGAGTTCGCCGTAGTTCAATTCGCGGATGCCAGCCTCGATCTTCGCGCGGTCGCCGACCACGACCCAGATGAGTTTGTCCGGATGCACCACGGTCTTGGCGGCGCGGGCGAGGTCGTCGAGCTGCAACGCGCGCACCCGGTCGGGATAGGTCGTGTGATGATTGTCCGGCAGACCGAAGCGGACGAGTTCGCCGATGGTGCCGGCGACGCGGCCGGCCGTTTCCCAGGAGCCGTTCAATTTCAGCGTCTGGCTGGTCACGGCCTTGGCGAGTTCTTCACCGGTGATGGGCCGGGTGCCCAGCACGCCGCGCAGTTCCTTGAGGAGTTCGACCATGGATTCCTTGGTCTTGTCCGTCTGTACCGGCGCGTAGCCGACGAAGGGCCGCTGGCCGCGCGCACCGGCCAGCATGGTGTGCGCGCCGTAGCTCCAATGCTTGTCCTCGCGCAGGTTCATGTTCACGCGCGAGGTGAAGGAGCCGCCGAGAATGTGGTTCATGGTCTCGATGGCGGTCTCGTCCGGGTTCGCCTTGGGCGGCGCGACGTGGCCGGCGTAGATGATCGACTGCTGCGCGCCGGGGCGGTCGATGAGATAGATGGAACTTTTTTCCTGATGCGGGACGGCGGCGAGATTCTTCTTCGGCACGGCGCCGGGCTGCCAGTCTTTGAAAAGCTTTTCCAGCTTGGGCTTCAACTCCGCGAGCGTGGTGTCGCCCACGACGATGAGCGTGGCGTTGTCCGGCTTGAACCAGGTCTGGTGAAACTTCCGCATGGCGGCGGACGTCAGTTGACCGATGCTGGCGCTGGTGCCGGAGCCGGTGAGCGGATTGCCGTAGGCGTGATTCTTCCCGTAGAGCAGTCCGGGAAAAACGCGCAGCGCCATGCTGACCGGCTCCGCCTTCTCGCGCTGGATGCCGGCCAGAAACTGCTTCTGCAGCCGCGCGAAATCGCTTTCACGAAACGCCGGATGCAGGATCACGTCCGCGAAGAGGTCCAGCGACGGATCGAGATTCTTCGAGAGCGTGGACATGCCCACGCTGGCCATGTCGAGATCGCAGCCGCTGCCGAGCGTGGCGCCGAGCGACGCCAGTTCGTCGCTGATTTGCAGGCCGGTGCGGCGCGTGGTCCCCTCGTCGAGCATGTCCATCGCGAGCTTGGCCGTGCCGGGCGTGACGAATTGATCGGAGGCGAATCCGGCATCAAGCAGCAGGCTGAACTGCACGAAGGGAATCGTGTTGCGCTCGGCGAAGATGACTTTCAGACCGTTGGACAGCGTGGCGCGCTGGAGCGCGGGGAAACGGACTTCCGGCTTCAGCACCGGCACGGGCAGCTTCGAGCGGTTCACGCCGTTGGTGGCGGCAGTGTATTTCGGGAACGGATGGATTTCCAAAATGTAAACGCCGTCGGAGAGCCAGGCCTTGGCGGCGTCCTGCAGATTCTTGGCCGTGGCGTCGAGCGTTTCACGGAGCATGGTTTTGTAATAGTCCGGGTTGCCGGTGAACGTCAAATTGTGGTTGAGCAGATCGGATTTGCCGCCGAACCCGCCGATCCGTTCGAGGCTGCGGATCAGCCCGGCCTCGTACTGGGTCTTGGCCCGCTGCAGTTCCGCTGCCGTCGGGCCGGACGCGAGGAAGCGGGCCACCTCCTCGTCGAGGGCTTTCTCGACTTTCGCCAGGCTCTCGCCGGCCTTGGCCGTGGCGGTGATGACGAGTTGGCCGGCGATCTCGTTCAACCCCACATGCGCGCCGACTTCGGTGGCGATCTGGTCCTGATAGACCAACCGCTTGTAAAGGCGCGAGGTCTTGCCCTGCGCCAGCACGTCGGTGACGAGGTTCAAATAATTCGCGTCCGTCGTGCCGTATTGCGGGATGTTCCAGACTTTGTAAATGCGGGCCTGCGACACGCGATCCTCGGCGCGCTGGCGATGCGTGCCGGTGCGTTTGGCGATCCACGCTTCATGCCGCGCGACGGGCGGGCCGGAGGGAATGTCGCCAAAATGTTTCTTCACCTTGGCCAGGACGTCCGCCGCCGTCACGTCGCCGGCGACGACGAGCGAGGCGTTCGCCGCGCCGTAGTACGCCTTGAACCAGTCCTTCACATCATCGAGCTTGGCCGCGTTCAAATCGTCCATCGACCCGATGACCGTCCACGAATACGGATGCCCCGGCGGCCAGGTGTTCTTCGTCATCAGCTCGTAGGCGATGCCGTAGGGCTGGTTCTCGCCTTGGCGTTTCTCGTTCTGCACCACGCCGCGCTGCTCATCAAGTTTGGCCTGGGAAATCGCCCCGAGCAGATGCCCCATCCGGTCGGACTCCATCCACAGCAGAAAATCGAGTGCATCCTTGGGGGCGTTCTCGAAATAGTTGGTACGATCCTCGCTCGTCGTGCCGTTCAGCTCGGTCGCGCCCACCTTCTCCATTGCCTTGAAATAATCATCATCGAAATTCTCGCTGCCGTTGAACATCAGATGCTCGAAGAGATGCGCGAAGCCGGTCTTGCCCGCCTTCTCGTTCTTCGAGCCGACGTGGTACCAGATGTTGACCGCCACGATCGGGGCCTTGTGATCCTCATGCACGATGAGGGTGAGGCCGTTCTCGAGAACGTATTTCGTGTACGGCACATCAATGGCGTTCGTGGGCCGGCGTTCGGCGGCGGACAAGGCCAGCGCGAGCGCACCCGAGGCGAGAACCAGCACAAATTTTTTGAACATGCGCACGAGCCTAGCGAACCGCGCGGGCGAGGGACAGAAAATTTCCGGCGGCGGATGACGCAGGCCGTCGGAGCGTCTCGGTTTCTGGCAAGGACACCAAACACAACAGCCGCCTCCAGTCTTCAAGCCGTGCGATCTCCAGACGAGTCCCGCAAGGACGACAGGAATCACCGCCCGGTTCTTCCGTCCCGGCGGGACTCGTTCGGTGCGCGCTCAAACCCAGTGCTGAAGCACTGGGCTATTTTCGGGCGTCCCTGCGGGACGGAAACAATGGCCTCGTCCACCTCCAAAAAACTGAGCCGCGCCCTCGCCACCGTGATTCCAAGAGAAAGATTTTGACAAAGGGGTTTCCGATCCCTAGCGTCGACGGACTTTGGCTGGGGTCTTAGCTCAGTTGGTAGAGCACCACAATGGCATTGTGGGGGTCAGGGGTTCGAATCCCCTAGGCTCCACCAGTCTTTCTTGCGCCGCGCCGGGCGCAACTCGATTCCGGCATATATTCCCGCCCGTGCTAAACTTCGCCGCCGGTAAAAACCAACCACCCCCAATCGAATGAACTGGATTCCCGCGTCATGGAAACGGAGAGCCGTTGCCCCGTTCTGGCTGGGACTGCTCGGTTTGTCGAACGCGTTCGCCGCCGGTTTTGCACCGCTCGCCTTTCAAGACCCTTTCCCGCCCGCCGCCACGCCTGGTCTGCCCTTGCAGCCGGCGAACACGGTGGAGATGTCCTCCTCCTTGGTGCAGGCCCTTCCCTTCACGGTTCCGGCCTCCGCCCTTGTGCAGTCTGGCCTCACGGCCATCACCATCGAGTGAGCGATGAAGCAGAAGACCGCCGTGCCCCGGGCAATCCTCTCGGCACCCTGGTCGAACGGCCGGGGTTCAAGATCGGCGGCGACTGGCAGTTTGGCGCCTACGGTTCCATCTTCCCCCGGTTCAGTTCGGCCCGCGACGGGGTCTGGGTGACCGAAAACACCGCGTCGCGCCTCGGGCTGAACGCGCCGGACAGCCGGTGGCATTATTACACCGTCACCTATGACCTGCGCCGCGTCTCGATCTATGGGGACGGCGCACTGGACTCGCAGTTGTGGCTGGACAATTTCGCGGACCGGATCGGCCCGATGACGGATCCCTCGAACGTGCCGTTGGGCAATGTCATCTCCATCGGCGCGCCGCTGACGCCCGGCGGCTTCGCGGGGAACGACACGCCGGCCAAGGCCCTGCGCATCTCGTTGGTTGCGCTCACGCCGGGGTAGGTCCGGCGGAATTTCGAGAATCAGCGGGTCTATGGGCAGACGATCTTCGCATCTCCGACCGGGCTGGCCGGCAATCCCGGCAGCGGCTCCACAGCGCGCTGGGTTACAAGTCACCTGTGGACTTCGAAAACCAAAACAACTAAATACTAAATGCTCTCGGCCCCGTCACTGTCCACAAAACTGGAGCAACCTCACGTAGTAGAAGCCGTTCTCGACGGGCGGCCCGTAGGCGAACTGCGCGTCCGGCCACAGGCGCAGGATGGCGGTGGCCAGGACGTGCGCGCACGAGTGCCGGATGCGCTCCAACTCGTCATCTTGGCGCGGTCGTCGAGGGTCTTGCGCTCGGGGTTCGGGGCGGCGGGCGGGACGGCTGGGACTGATAGGAATTTGCTTTCTGGACGCTGCGCGGTTCAGTGCTGTCCCCGAGCACCAGTTGGAACTTGTTGGCTACTGGAAGGCGGGGCCCCAATTATTAAGATCGAGAGACTTCTTTGGCAACGGGATTTCTGACGATGGGGACTTGGTACGGCCCAGAATTGCGGAGCTTTTTATTCCAAGTTGCTTTCAAGTTGGAGTTACAAACGCGATCGCGTCGATGACGCACGATCCATTCAATTCATCCGGATGGCACGGTAAAAACGCCGCTCGCCATCTGCTGTGCGTGAATCCAAAAACGTCGCCTGCCCTTGGAAATTCGTGGTCTTCTGCCACGGAATCCAATCGACGAGGTTGGAAGATGTCTCCACGCCAAACTGTGATCCGGGAGCGCCGCGCAGGTCGAACTGCACCGAGCCACTAGGAAGCAATAGAATATGATCGAGGCGCGAG